>CAZZKO010000131.1:0-3534 GCA_964654925.1 uncultured Candidatus Bathyarchaeia archaeon | reverse complement strand
GTGTCTTGTCAGCCTATGTCCATTTGGGTTTGGCTTAGCTCTACATGTTGGGCATGGGCTTGATGCGCCCTTAGCGTAAACACACCTGAAGCCATTCATAGCTAAAAAATTTACATCAAACAGGAGCAGCCCCTATACCCCAATTTTCTTTTCTCTAAGTTCTGCTTTAGAAAAACAGCGGTGTTGGGCGGTAAATCTCTATAAACAGTAACGTTTGGCCCGATCCAGCAGTTGTTCCCGATCTTTACACCGGGCATGAAAAGTGCATTTACCCCGGTTTTCACACCATCTCCAAACACTGCTCCAAGTTTCCTTCTTCCACTATCTACAAGATTATCTTTAACCATCATCTTCACAGTTCCGGCGTCAAACCTATAGTTGGCAGTTATTGTTCCAGCTCCTAAATTGCAGTTTTCACCAATTATGCTATCGCCTACGTATGATAAATGTCCAATGTGCGTCCTATCCATGATTATGCTATTTTTGATTTCACATGCGTTCCCTATACGTGCCCCTTTGCCTATGCTTGTGGAGGGACGTATGTAACAATTTGGTCCTACATCGCTTCCCTCATCTATGAAAACTGGGCCTTCAATGTATGCTCCCGCCCGCACCCTCGCCGTTTCAGCCACAGTTACAGGGCCTATTAGATTTGCTCCCGCCTCAACATTTCCGTACACGACGTGTTCCATCCTAGTCAGCACCCAATGGTTTGCCTCAAGCAAGTCCCATGGCCTACCTATGTCAAACCAGTTGTCCTTTGGAATTTCAACGGCATGGACATGTCTTCCCTTCTTTAGTAAATTTTCAATGGCGTCGGTTATCTCCCATTCTCCTCTGGAAGAGGCAGATATTCTTTTTGCTTCCTCAAATATTTCCGTTGTAAAGGCGTAAATTCCAGCATTAGCTAGGTTCGACGGAGCTTCATTTGGCTTTGGCTTTTCAATGATCCCCTTAACTTTATTTTCCTCTGTGAGCTCGACTATGCCATAATGTTCTGGTCTATCAACTGGAACCACGGCAAGCGTGGCTGATGGTTTATTTTTCGAGTGGGCTTCGGCGACTTTTTTAATGGTTTCCTCTGTGAATAGCAAGTCGCCGTAGACAAGCAAAAAGTCCTCTTGGATGTATGATTCTGCCGCTTTTATGGCGTTTCCAGTTCCCAAAACCTCTTTTTGATAGGCATATTCCATCTTTAACCCAAACTTGTCTCCAGAGCCAAAATAATTCTTTATAACATGAGCCATGTAATTGACAACGAGCACAACTTCCCTTATTCCACAGGTCCTAATGGCGTTCAAGCAATGTTCAAGAATGGGTTTTCCGCCAACTGGTATCATGTGTTTTGGTCTTGTTAGAGTTAGAGGTCGAAGTCTTGAACCTTCTCCAGCAGCCAGAATAACTGCCTTCATTTTTCTAAATCCTCCACAGCCCTGTTGACAATAACCGAAACTTTTTCCATTATTTCTTTAGCGGTCTTTAAAGATTCGCTTTCAACTGTTATTCTGACAAGTGGCTCGGTGCCCGAGGCTCTAACAAGAATCCAAGAGTCCGTAAGCTTCATTAAGACACCATCTACTGTGGAAAGCTGTTTATAATCCGGAAAAATCTCCTCTAAAAGTTCTTTCACTTTTATAACAGCCTCTTTTTTATTTTGATCTTTACATGGAACACTTTTCCTAGTTATGGCGTAAATTGGAACCTGAGATACAAATTCTGATAGGCTTTCTTCCTTTTCCTCTAGAGCTTTCAACAGAAGCACAGAGGAGAGTATTCCATCCGGACAGTAATGGAGTTTTGGGTGAATCCAGGCTCCACACGGTTCTCCACCGAAAACAGCGCCAAATTCCTTAATGGCTTTTGCAATGTAGACGTCTCCAACCTTTGTTCGTACAACCTTTCCGCCGCGTGATTCTACCATTCTATCAAAAATCATGGAAGCCTCAACTGTTGTAACGATGATACCTCCTACTTTTTCAAGCACATAAGCGGCGTAGGCCGCTAGAACTCTGTCAAAATCCACGAATACGCCATTTTCATCCACAAAGGCAACTCGATCTCCGTCCCCATCGTAGGCTACCCCAAAATCAGCCCCAAACTCCTTCACAACCTTGGCCAAGAACTTCAGCGAGTCAGCATTGGGCTCAGGGCTCCTTCCTGGAAAGTATCCGTCATACTGGGCATTTATCGGAACAACATTGCATCCCAGATTTTTAAAAATTGTGGGAGCAATAAGGCTTGTTGCGCCGCATCCAGGATCAACTATAATTTTCCACTTCCTATTCAGCTGAACATTTTCCTGTATCATTTCCAAGTAAGCTTGACAGTCGATTCCTTCGATGACCTCCTTTCCAAGATTTCGCCAATCTGCAGGAACAAATTTTTCCTCTTTAATGATACTTTCAATTTGGCTCTGTTTTTCCTCATCATATGCAAGTCCCTCCCTATCGAAAACTTTTACTCCGTTGTACTGAGGTGGATTGTGCGAAGCCGTGATCATCAAACCAGCATCAGCGCCAGCGCTCTTTGTGAGATATGCCAAAACAGGAGTTGGAAAAACTCCGAGACGGTGAACCTCCACTCCACAGGCCATTAAACCAGATGCTACAGCGTTTTCAAGCATAATCCCAGAAACCCTTGTATCCCTAGCAACAAAAACCTTCCCCGCTCCAATAAATGTTCCAACAGCCAATCCTACCTTAACAGCTAGGACCGGCGTCAAATCTGCATTCACCAAACCTCTAATGCCAGAACTGCCAAAAAGTCCAACCTTCATGCTTCATCCTCTTTGCTTGGTTAGACTGAATATTTTTTAAATAAAAATGTTTTTAGTGCACATTTATTGAATTGAATTTAGTAGTAACTTGTTATATCTGAGGTTAAATAGAGACAATATCGGTAGTGGCTATAAAATTTTTGCCAAATTTTGTGAGAGCGCCTTCCCCATTCCCTCTTCAGGCCAATTTTTTATCAAAGTTGGTTATATATAAAACTATTACTCCAATGGGAAGAATGTCTCATTATGCGGTTATTTCAAATAACGGCTGTCCGAAAATTGAACAAGCCTTAATGTATCCAAGTAATCTTCAACGAATTTGAGTCTGACAAAATGCGTAAAGAATAAATTTTCTAAACCTCTCTAGAAAATTTTGGTCGGGCGGTAGCTCAGCTTGGTAGAGCTTCCGAGCTTGCTGGCAACCTCCAGCTGGCGGAGAAGCTGTAGACGCCCACCCGTTGGTGGGCGTTTCTCAGCCTACCAAGCGTACATTTGCAGAAACCGGAGTGTCGCAGGTTCAAATCCTGCCCGCCCGACCACTTGGCTTGTTTGTAATATGTTAGCCTTGAAGCGTCCTTTTATTGAAGTTGCCTTCTTAAAGTTTTTATATTCAATGTGGTTGTGTTATAGCTTAGAATTAAGGAATAAAGGTGCTTAAATGGAGCCAAGTAAAAAGCCTTGGAACGTTCTTGTCTAGCAGATGAATGCAAATATTGCCGTCGTCCTCAAGAATGGTTGTGAGTATAAGGGTAAGATGA
>CAZZKO010000130.1:0-2429 GCA_964654925.1 uncultured Candidatus Bathyarchaeia archaeon | reverse complement strand
TTTAAGCCATAATTTTAATTAATTAAGATAAAAAGAGAGGGAGGATTTTGATGAATTTGAATTTTACAGCCCAAAATAAAAAAGGGGGAAACTAGAGCGCTATTTTGGTTTAAACATTGAGTAATCTACGCTTCAATCGTCACGGTCACAGTTTTATCCAAAAGCGGCGTAATCTGCAGGTATAAGGCTTTGGGAATATTTATTATCCAGCGGTCGCCAAACTTGGCAATGTTTGCCTGGAAGCGGATTATTGTTGCGCCGATAAACTCTGCGCCTTCAGGCGCTTCCTGCTCGAACGCGTAAACGTTGCATGTGCGGTAGCCGCATTTTGGACAGGGCATCGCGATGCTTGGCGACTGACTATAGAAAATGTGTCCGCAGCCGTAAACAATCTTGTATGCTACTTTCACCATTTCAATCACCAGTTTTGCTTATTCTTCTACTTCTTCCCCACCAGATTCGCCGTAAGTAAGTTCTCTAGCCCTAATCCCTTCTTTCCAGCATTCTAGACAAAGGATAGCGTAGCCGTTAAGTTCTGGATAAACCGAGAACTCCATGCCATCGTAGCCAAATTTCTTAGCCTCTCTCAGATTCCTCACATAGATGTAATAGGGACAGTAATTTTTAATGCGTTTTTCACAGATTGAACAAGAGACATCTCTGAATAGGAAATAAATTTCACAGGCGACACTAACTCCTGATACCGGCATGTTGCCACGCATTTTGCATAGACCTTCAGCATAGTATTTGCAGTCTGAACAGAAACGCTTAATTACGCTTGGATACAACCGTTTAATTCTTCTAACGATTTGACTCGACATGACTAATCCTCCCACCATGAAGCTTTATCTCTCGATTACCTTTTTATTTAAAACATCATAACTACAACCTAAATCGAATAAATCCCATGCTCGTTGTATTTTCACTAAGTCAGCTAGAGACATATCGTCCTCTATGGCTATTTTTTCGATGGCTAAATGCACCGCTTCATGGCTTAATACTTCTTCCACTTTTTCTTCTGGACATGTTGCCGATAGAGCCACCATACCACCACCTGACTTAGCACATTCTCTTGGATCGTTAAAAAGCATGCCAATAACTATTTCCATCAGCTTCACCCCTTTTTGCTAAAGTCGATCACCCTTGCCAAATATTTCGCAAACTCCAAGACGTTAACTTTTACAGCCTCGCCTGCGTTGTCGCTTGTGGCGGGTAACGTTAGGCTGTAATCTATAAAATGTTTTTCTAAATCGCCGTCGGAAAACTTGTAATTGCCGTTGTTGCGCTCCCAGCAAGCCAAAGTTATTACTTGCCCGTTGCGCACCGTTAGTATTTTGTATGTTTCCCAGACGTTTTTCCAGCTGCTGCTGTCGATTTTTACCAAGTATTTTTTGCCCTCTTCTAACGGGAAATCACCTTGGCATAGTACGCCGTTTTTGCTGAATTTTGGGTTTATTGCCCGTATCCAAACGTCGTCGGTAAGGTCGTAAACCCAGCCTTTTCCCGTTTTTGGGTTTCTTACCAATTCGATTTTATATAATATTTTTTGGGTGTTTACACACATATATATCACCAAGTATATCTATGCGTAAACAAGTATATATACTTTTCTCTAAGGCCACCGCTAGGACTCGTCAACTTAAGCATAGCTGTGATTGCAGCTGCTGTTCTAGCTGCTTTCGCTTAGAAAGAAATTGAAGCGAAGCAGCGGTACTCAGTTAAATGGCGTAGAAGCCGAAGTTTGAATAATATTTTAATCATGCTGTTTTGCGCCGCTTTTTCGTTTGTTTTTTATTTTTTTAAGAGTTTTTATATCTGTCAAATCCACTGAAAGAGGAGTTATTGAAATTTTCTTTTGATTAATAGCTTCAATGTCTGTGCAGCTTTCGCAATTTTTGTTGTCGAAAAAAATTGTTTTTGTTTGAATTCGCGGTATATAAGTTATTCTGAACCACTCTTCATCTCTGCAGTCTACGCCGATTTTTTTGAATCTGTCACCGAAATCCACCACAGCGCAGCGAGTGAAAACAACGTCTTCAACACCTTTCGCGTGTGAGTGCACGTTAACGTTCCAAAGATGAGAATAAAACCATTTCTGCTTAAGTAGCCATTTTACAACTTTACATGCTACAACATAGTCGCCGCAGTCTCCTTTATTTGCAAAGCTCACTCCAATGTCTGGTGAATAAATACTTATAGCGGCAGCTGTTTTATTTAATAAGTATGCTTGAATCGCTATAGCTAACGTTGAAGAACGAAAAATATCTGAACCTAGCGTGGGATGAGGATTTATTCCTCCTAACACAACGTCGGGGTTAAATAATTCAACTCCTAAAATACACGCGTCGACGGGCGTTCCAGTAGTCGCGTATATGTTTTCTTTGATTTTAAAAATTTTTATCGCGTCGAAAATTGTTACAGCCCCAGAC
>CAZZKO010000129.1:0-36145 GCA_964654925.1 uncultured Candidatus Bathyarchaeia archaeon | reverse complement strand
CAAAGCTTAGAGTATTAACTTTCCATAAATACCATCCTCTTTACGGAAGTTCCGTGAGCTATCTTTCAGACCTCTATTTAACGCATATTGCAAAATACGGACATGTTTATGCCTACGACGATAGAGAAGAAAGCGATTTTCCAACTTCTGAAAAATAATTTTGACTATTTCTATTCGATATAAGTTTCTTAGAGCTTTAGGTAAAGTTTAACTTATCAGGTAAAAATTTATTTATCTGGTTAACTATTTCGGGCCTATATGCTTTTAAAAACGTGCAAATGAGATGGATGATAAGCCTTCTCATGCTCTTCCATATCGTATCAACCAAAGATAATACACCTTTAAACATCGACAATAAAAGAAAATGTCAAAACAAAGAATTCATAAGGTCCTAGCACACACATAGTTTGGATCTTAACTTTTAAAGTTTAATAGTTTTTCATGCATTATGCAGAGTTTGTAGACGCCGTCATAAAAGTTACTTGGTCTGCAAGGAACTCTCATTAAACAACCCTTGTTTTTGCAATGGCTAAGCCCAAAGGAGTGGCCAATTTCATGCAGGCATACTCCAATACAAGCCCTAGAGAAATAACGACCCTTAATTGCGTAAGTTGAGACTATGGACAAATTCTTATATGGAGTATAACCCAATAAGCCTTCGCCAAAACCTAAAACATAATGGGGTAAAATTGCGAGAATTTTTGTATAATCTCCGGCGACATAACACTTTTTCAAATGAACAAGCAAATCGTCAAGGTAAACCATCCTTCTATTCCTCATGATCAACTTGGCAAAAAGGCTTCCAGGCCCTAGAAGTATATGCTCGGGCAGTTCCCCCTTGTTCAAAACTTCAACATTTACAAATCTATAAATGTTCCTACATATATGGCTCAACTCATCCAGGAAATCATATTCATAGTCAAACGGCAAAATTAAAAGGTTATACAACTTTTCTCAACCATCCTTCCAACTACATTCAAACTCTTAAGCAGTTCCTTCCTACCTTCAACCCTGAAAGCCATGAAATCACCCCGAGTTTTTGCCGCTTTATTACATAACATAAATGTTCTATAATTTAATTCTGGTTATAACTTCATAGCGAGTACGAAAAGGAAGACCATGTGTGAAACCTGGTGTTCCCCTAGGCAGCGCAGTAACCAGAGCGACAAAATACACCTGTAATACAGCGCCGCAGAAGAAGTTAAGCGAGTGAGTCTTGTTTGAGGATGATTGTTTTGATCCTCGCCGAATTTTTGTTTTATCTTTATGGTTGGTTGTGGACGATTAAGCCTAAACATGTTAGGTAGATGAGGGACGTTGAGGTTGTCAAACTCGATGATTTTGAGCTTGTAACGCGCTGTAAAAATCAATGCCCAATTTTGAGACTTTCGCTCATGCTGAAAATTGAAACCAGAGTGGCCTGCAAAATCATTTCAGAGCCCGCTTAGTAGGGGCGGCCGAAGCTTTCCTGCATAGAGTGACTTTCCCTTAAGCTAGGAGTTTAAGAATCAAGCCGAAGATTAAAAATCCCTCTTAGGCGAGTGTTGTACGCAACACTTACATCAATGAATTGCGGGAAATATGTTGATATGATTGAGGTTCTTATTGTTCCAAGTCTGCAGTCCTCAGCTAGGAAAGCCGCCGATCTGCTTGTTGGTTCACGTTATGAAACTGTTTTTCTAAATTTCCCAAGAAACCTCCAGTCGCTTGTTTCGAGTTATATGCTTGGCATGCAAAGCCTTGATGGTCTACGCAGAGCCCTTGAAAATGAAAAGCTGATTCCCGAACCCGTGGGAACATGGTTTTACCTGAACGCTCCGCTTCTGGAGGCCCTCTGCAAGTTAGATAGGAATGTGAGGATTTTCTGCTATAAAGATGTGGATTACTATCATCTACAAATGCAGGTAGCCTCTAAAATTGCAAATTTAACTTTTAGGGCGAGTGCCACTGGCAAATTGGATGTTGACGAATGGATTAAAGCTCTAAAAGAAAACCTCCAATATGACTCAACCACCTACGAGGCTGAATATGTGGCTTACAAGGCTAGGGGCAGAGTCATCTGTTTGGCGGGTTTGGCGGGATGGAAATTAGCCAACGGTATCAAAGCGTTAGGTCGTAAAACGACTATTAGGTGTGTTGAAAGATTTTACCGCTTTAAACCTTTGGAGGTTATGGAGACCCTATTGGAACTCGGCAAGCTTACAAAGGATGTGGCTGAAAAGCTCATTTGGGAACACGTTGAATTTATAAGGAGCTATGTATTGTCAACGAAAACAATTGATGAGGCCTATTTCCTTTGGCTCCTAAGCAAACACCACTATAAGACCCCGCCCCCGCAAATACAAGTTTAGAAATCTTAACGTTTTTGGCTTCATCACTCAATTCAATGTCCCGCTAGTACATTTCCATGATCCATGTAAAAGGCGTGAAATTGAATACTTTTATTCGAGCTTGGCTTTAAGGTAGGAATAGGCGGAAAGAGGAACCCATACTTGGAGTCGTATGATAAGTTTGAGCTTTGAATCAATGCTGGCAACGGCCATACTTATAATTGCAATGCTCATGTTCATTTTCGTGTTTATTGTGTGGCTTTATCTTTAATCAAATGGTTTAGAACATCTGCCTATCCGCTGCCACCTGCCATTAAAGTTGAAGATTACGCTTGTCCAAAATGTGGCTCAAAAGAACTTAAACTTGTGAGTAGAAGAACCTTAAGGTGTAAAAGATGCGGGACAATATTTACGATTCAGCCTGAAACTGTTAAGGAGCGCTGGGTATCTGGCCATTTTTCTGGTGGTTTACAATAATTTTGCCAATACCAGTTAAAGAGCGTTAAAATGATTCAACTGTTAGTTGGGTGCAAAGAGGTTTTTGAACTTTATGCCATAGCTGAAGATGGAACTACAATATCCATAGGCACAGCCACAACAGACCCACTTAACGGCGGAATATTCAGCCTACTCTGGACCCCGCCAAGAGAAGGCAAATACATAATCACAGCCATATTTCCAGGAAGCAAAAGCTACTGGGACAGCTACGCCTCAACAGCAATAGCCATAACAGCGGCTCCACCAGCAGCACCTACACCAGCCACAGCTGAGCAAGCCCAAACAATACAATCCGCAACAGAATCACTCATGTCAAGAATTGACACCATGCAAACCATACTCATTATAGTCATAGTCATCGTCATACTCCTAGTGGCCTATGACATATACATAAACCGCAAAATGCTCAAGCAAGCCTCAAAGTAAGCCTTGAAACCGCTTAACCCCCATTTTTTTGTTTCTGTTCCATGCTACGACTAGGAGCATTCGGATAAGCTGGGGATATATAGCTAAGGGCTCCTGCAAAGATTAAAATACCGCTACGCCTCAACAGATCAAAGAAAAGCTAACCAAAGCTGAAAAACACATAATCACAAAGTAGTGTGATGTGTTTACACCTTAATTACTGATTAAAAGGGCTATAGAAACTTTTAGTTGCTTCTGAAGATGATAAGCACCATGGTGGCAAATTCTAGGAATACCGTGGCGGAAAATAGTGTTAAGACCAGATTTTTTGCCGTGAAATATGCTGTAAGGGCGACGGTTATGGGTGCTAACACTGTTAGGAGTCCTGGAATGATCACTTTAATGAATTCGCCGAACCTTGCGTAAATGTTTCCAAGCGCGAATTCTTCCTTCCAAAATTTCCCAACGAATATTGAAAGTTCAAGCATGCTTGCCGCTGCTATTGAGAAGGTATGGATTAACCCGAAGGTTAGTATGGAATAGAAGTCCCTTCCTAGAAGAATCGATGCGATAAAAAGCACAGTTAGGAGATAAGGTATGTGATTATTGTTGTTATCGCTTTAGCTTTGATGATTGTTCTTTTCCTTATCGGGAGGCTTCTCGTGTAGGCGGAGGCCAGCCCCTCAATGGAAAGCAGTGTTGGCGGAAGAATTAGTGTCAACATGGACATTCCCAGAAGCATGCTTAGGATAACGTTTAATCCTATTTCAGTGAGGGAAATGAAAGATAGCGCTAGGATGATTGTTTGCATGACTGGCAGGAGAAATAGACTTGCATAGGAAGGTGACTTAGAAGCTATTCGCAGGTCTTTACGTATTATCTCAAGCCACGGCGCCGAAGTTTTGATTTTGGTGTCGATTGGAATTTCTGCGCCGCTAACGGCTTTTTCCGGCTTCGGTGCTAAGCATTCTTATGCGCTCGGCAATTATTTTTAGACAGTATAAAGCGCAAGCCGCGTAAACTGCAGAGGCAAATGCGGAGATAATGAATAGCGAACCGCTGGACATACTTGGGTAAGCTAGATAGGCCGCTAGAAAACCATGGGAGAATGGGTAAATCAGCGCCATGTATTGTGCTGAGGAGAAGGCTTGAGTCATCGAAGCAATTGTGCCGGCTATTTGCGTAGCAAAATTTATTGTCAAATACGTCCCAAGTGTTGGAAGAACCCAGACGATTAGGAATATAAATCTTAAAATCATGCTTCCTCTCGATCTTTCGCCACCCCTAAGAACCTTTGAGTAAAAGAATATTGCCAGGCCTATGGTGAGGGCTACAGCGAAGATCCCGGTGACTCCGATGGCTATTAGGGAGGCGAAACCACTCGCCAAAGATCCACGGCAAAAGGTATGGATCGTCGGGAAAAGCAGGAGGGCGGCAATTAAAGGTATATCGAATATTCTTATAAAGCAGATGAAAATTATCCATGAGATTTCACGCTTTGACATGGGAAGGGAACTTAAAATGTCAATGACTTTAGATGAAATTAGGGATGTTGTAACCTGAAGGCCCATTATTGTTATTAGAAACAATAATGCAGCCAGAAATGCCGTCACTTCGCCGACCATTACGAGTTCCTTTGGAATTCCAGTTTTAACCTCAAAGGCTGTTGGGGCAAAAACTGCAAAACTGAAGGCGGCGATAAAGATTGTCGTTAGAATTTTACTGATCAGCGTATTTAATTCAGCATTCCTTATGAGGCGTTCGATGCTTGAATCTTTTTGGGGTAGAATTGCTCCTACCCGGAACGCGAAAATTGATTGAAATGAAATTTCCCTGTAAACCTTGCTTGATATGCGCCATAGCTCTGAAAACTTCAATTTTAAGCCTCTTCCAAAGCCTTAACTACTTCCAGCACACTTGTCTCCTGTTCCGTAACTTTTAGGAAAATGTCTTCCAGGGACTCCTCGGCGCCTTTGACAAGTCTTCGAAGATCCTCAACGGTCCCTTCGCCTACAAGTTTTCCTCTGTTTATTATTCCAACCTTAGTGCATAGTTTTTCTGCAACCTCCATTATGTGTGTTGAAAATATGACGGCGCCGCCCTTTCTTGCATGCAGGTTTATTAATTCCTTAAGTATCTTCGAAGATTTGGCATCTAAACCCACTAAGGGTTCGTCCAATATTAGGAGTTTAGGCTCATGTAAAAGCGCTGCAATTATCGCTACTTTCTGCTTGTTCCCCCTTGATAGCGCTGCGATGGGCGTGTCAAAATATTTTTTAATATCGAATGCGTAAGCCAGCTTTTCAAGTCTTAAATTAACCTTCTCACCTTTAAGATTTCTGACAGAGGCCACGAACTCGAAAAATTCCCTTGGATTGAGGGAATCAAAAAGAACAACCTCTTCAGGCATATATCCAATCTGACTCTTTACTGCAACTTCATCATCCAACGGCGATTTCCCATAGATTTGGATTTGGCCACTGCGGGGCTGTAAAATTCCAATTAATGCCTTTATTGTACTTGTTTTTCCAGCGCCGTTAGGTCCAAGGAGACCATAAATTTCTCCCGGGTTAACTGTGAAGGATATATTATTTACAGCGATAAACGAGCCATAAGCAACTGTAAGATCCTTAACGATTACAGCCGCTTGTTGCACTTTAACTCCTCGTCAACCAGTTTATGCTAACCTTTTCTAACCATTAATTTATCTCTTCTTTTGCGTCTACAATTTTATGCACATCGCCGTAAGGTGTGATGGCCTCCACACGCGTATGTTTTTCGCTAAACTTATAACAAGTTTTGCCCTAATGTTGTTTCGTTGAGGGTGGATTTTGAGCTGCAAGAAGTTTAGGGTTATTAAGCCTGAAATTCGTGTTGTAGGCGTTGATGATGGTGCCTTTGAACCCCGTGCGCGGGGTTTCGTTCCAGTGGTTGGCGTTGTTTTTCGTGGAGGATATTGGCTTGACGGGGTCATGTATACGAAAGTCAAAATTGATGGGTTGAATGCCACCGATAAGATTGCCTCGATGATTTTAAATTCTGTTCATTATAAACAATTAAGGGTTATAATGCTTGATGGAATAACTTTCGCTGGCTTCAACATCGTGGACATTAAAAGACTTAACGCAAAGACCGGCCTTCCAGTCGTCGCGGTTTCCCGTGTTATGCCAGACTTTGAAAGAATTCGCGAAGCTCTAAGGAACTTGCCCAAGAACAAAAAGCGATGGAATGCTATTCTAAATGCTGGCGAGGTCATCGAAGTGCCTGTTGGGGGTGGGGGAAAGAAAATTTTCATTCAAACTTCCGGCGTGTGTAAGGAGGATGCTGTGAAAATTGTGAAAATAACCTCTACTAGAAGCCATGTACCCGAGGCTTTGCGTGTGGCCCATCTGATTGCCTCAGGACTTAATGCTATTCGGAACAGATCCTAATTGCAAACAAGAAAAGTTTAAAAGGCACAATAGTAAGGGAAAGAAACGAAGGTTGGAGCAAAAGAATGGAATTTTGTCCTAAATGCGGAACCCGCCTCGTGCCCAAGAGTGTGAAATCAGGGAAAAAGGAAACCCTTTCCCTCACATGCCCTAAATGCGGCTATAAAAAGAGTATGGCTGAAAAAGAGGCGCCTAAAGTTGCGAAAATTATTAAGCCTAACCCCCAGCGTCTTGTGGCGGTTATAGGTAAGGAGGAGCAGGAGCTTCGAACCCTCCCAACGGTTCAGGTGGAATGCCCTAAATGCGGAAACAATTTGGCTTATGTGTGGCAAGTGCAAACCAGAGGTGCTGACGAATCTTCAACACAGTTCCTACGTTGCACGAAATGCGGGTACACATTTAGAGAGTACTCCTGAACTCAAACTTTCAACTTGAAATGTACGAAGTTTAGTTTCGATTAATGTGATATGAAAAGCTTGCTGGGTAGCGCCGCGCCAAATTTTTTATAGTTCGAGAGTATATCCAGTAGAAGGTGAATGGCGTGTTCAAGTTTAGGATTTCAAATGCTAAGATTTTAAAGGACATGGCTGCGGCAATTTCCATTCTTGTGGACGAAGCAACTTTTCAAATAGCCCCGGACGGGTTAAAGCTTAGAGCCATGGATCCCTCCCGTGTCGCCATGGTGGACTTTGAATGGCCCAAAACCGTCTTTGAAGAATACATATGTATGGAGCCTACAAAGATGTGCATAAACATCGGTGAGCTGCTGAAATTGCTGAAGAGGACAGGCAAGGATGACGTTATAGAATTCTCTCTGGACGAGAAGACTGGAAAATTACAGGTTCAAATAACGGGCAGATATACTCGAAGTTTCACGGTGCCGCTACTTGAGGCTTCTGAGGAGGAGGTGCCCACACCTAGAATTGCCTTTAATGTAAGGGCTAAAGTCGCTGCTGATGGGCTGCATGAGGCTATCGAGGATGCCGAACTTGTGAGTGATCATGTCCGCATAGAGGCTGATAATGAAAAACTCGTTTTTAATGCTGTAGGCGACATTATGGGAGCTACGATAACCTTCAAAAAGGGAAGCGATGTTCTGCTGGAACTTGAGGCTAGAGAAGCCTCCAAAGCCACATTTAGCCTAAGTTACCTTTCAGAAATAATTAAGGCTGGATCAGCGGCGTCTGAGGTTGTTGTTCTCGAGTTCTCAACGGACATGCCCATAAAGCTGGATTTTCAACAGGTCGGGGATGGGAAACTGGTTTACTATTTGGCGCCTAGAATCGAGTCCGCCTAGCGGAAAAATGCGATTCCAAACCACCATTTTTACAAAGAATGACCTGGCAAAGTATCCCTTCCTAAAAGAGACTTCAGAATACGTTAGATCCCTGGATTTGAGAATAGAGGAGCTTGCAAGCCCAGAGTTTTCAAGGATTCTAGAACGTGCTAAGGAGAGGGTTGAAGAAGCCATTTTTTACGCGCTGGTTAGTCGAAGGCTTCAGAACGAGGAGATAGAAATAATTTCATTTCCAGTAGCAATAATTTTGGCCGCGGCTACTGGAAACCCCTATATTAAGAGGAGGTATGCCCTTGCCGAGGCCAAGCAAGTCTACAGTAGCATAAAGCTTGAACCAGCAGAAAAGATTATGGCTATAGCTAAAAACTTTGATTGGAAAATAGATTTGAATCTAGAGGCCGATATTCCATACCAATTTAAAATTCATTTTACGGATTATCTGAGGAACAGGGCATCTTTGCAAGATAGTAAATGGAAGCTTGTGAACCGTATGGTGTATGGTGGAAGCGTTTATTTGAGCAGAAGCGAGGTTTCAAGGCTTTTAAGCGAGGAGGTTAGACGATACATTGAAGGTCGCCTAAACATAAAAGAGCTTCCTAAGCTGCCCCAGCAAATGGTAGAAATCGTAAATAAAATTTCATCGTTGGCCCTTGAAAAAGTGGGCAAATTCGAGTTGGAGGGTATCCCGAAAAAAGTGGCGATCGAGGCGTTTCCGCCATGCATTAAAGCCCTTTACGAGGCGGCATCAACCGGGCGCCATATACCCCACATAGGCCGGTTTACGCTCACCTCTTTTCTTGTAAATATAGGAATGCCCTTGGACAACATTATTGACCTTTTCAGAGTTTCATCTGACTTTAACGAGCGGTTAACCCGTTATCAGGTGGAGCATATAGCCGGAGAAAGGGGTTCCCGGACAAAATATAAGCCGCCAAAATGTGAGATGTTGAAGACCCATGGATTATGCATTAACCCTGATGAAGCCTGCAAGAAGATAAATCATCCACTCGCATATTATATGCATAAGTTTCCAGGAAAGAGGGGTAAACATGGCGTTGTTAGGAATGGCGATTCTGAGGGGGACTTGTAGTTGCCGGTGCTAAACCCTTGCCTTGGAAAGCTCCTATCTTAACTGTTTTACCTCAGCCACTATTTTTTCCGCAAGTCCCATCATCTTTGTGCTTACCTTCTTTAATTCGCTGGCAGCGCTTGACACTTGCGTGGTGACCGCTGATTGCTGTTCTATGCTTGCCGCCGTCTCCTCTGAGGCCGCTGCAGACTCCTCAGAAAAGCTGACCACTTGTTCTACTGCACTTTTAACTTCGTCCAAGTGCTTTACGCTCTTTTCCACATGCTCCCTTAGGGAGACTGTTATTTTTGCCGCTGCTTCCATGGAGTTTCCCATCTGCATGGAACCTTTAACAGCCTCAGCGATCACTAAACCGCCTTTCTCGGCTACCTGTCCAGCCTTCTGTGCAATTGCTAAAGCCTTAGTCTTCGACTTTGTAATGGTTTCTATGGATTCTACGGCTCTTCTTGCAGCTGTGCTTGTTTGCCCCGCAAGCCTCTTAACCGCGTCGGCAACCACGGCGAATCCCCGTCCAACCTCCCCCGCCCTTGCTGCTTCTATAGCGGCGTTAAGGGCTAGCATGTTCACTTGGCCGGCTATTTCGGATATGTCGCTTGCCAATCCTGCAACGTTCTTCACCGTGGCATTCACTTCGTTCATGGTCTTTACGACCTCAAAAATCGCATTTTTTATTTCCTCTAGGGCGCTTGTGGCTTGTTTCCCGTTTTCGCTTACCTTAAGGGATAGGGTGGCTGTGTTGCTTATCTGGCTGTTCACTTCTTCGGCTCTTTTATTCACTTCACCCATCAAAACTGCCAGTTTCTCTACAACTTCAAAGGTGTCCCGGGCTATTTTTGCAAGATTTTGGGCGCCCTTTGAAACGTTTTGTGAGGCATACTGGATGTGCTGCATGCTGCTGTTCAGCTTTTCCACAGCCTGTGCCAGCTGGTTGCCAACACTACTGATCTCCCGCGGGCTTCCAGTATTTCCGCTGAAAGGCTCTCCACGCTCTCAGATACCTGGGTGGCGGATTTTACTATGCCCTCGATGGTTGCCATCATCTCCCTCTGCCTGGTTATATCCATGGCCACTTCTATTGCGCCTACAACCCTGTTATATTCGTCATACAACGGGTAGGCGGTGTATCGGACATTGAAGGTTTTTCCGCCTATCCTTGCAATGGTCTCCGATGTGACTACCTTCCTTGTCCTCATGGCAATGGCGGATGTGCACTTTGGGGTTCTGCAGTGCTCTGTGTTGAACATGTCATAGCACTTTCTACCCACGACATCCTCTACGTTATGTCCGAGCACTTTGGCTCCGAAATCGTTTATGTAGGTTATGTTGAAATTCTCGTCAATGGCGATAACTGGCGTTGGAACAGCCTTCAAGTACTGTATTTGCTGCTTGCTCCGCATTACAGCGGCTTTGAGATCTGAAATGTCAACGAAAAGCTCCATCGCCCCGGCAGTTTTGCCATTCTCATCAAATATTGGCGAGCTGAAGCATTTAAAATGCCTCTCTCCATCTTTAATGCGTGCGCTTGTTTCTGATGACACCTCATTGCCAGTTTTCATGACAAATGCACAGAGACATCTAGGGGTCAAACAGTCTACAGTTTTAAGGATTTCATAACACTTTTTACCCTTAACCTGCTCTTGGCTTAAACCGATCAGCCTCACTCCAGCATCATTTATATAATCAACATTAAATTCGCCGTCTATAACAATTAGGGGAATCTGAATTGCTTGGAGGTATTTGGCGAAATCCTTTAGGCACGAAGTCTTCGCAAGGCAAGCGGATCCTTCCGCGTAGTTTGACTTATCCATAATTAACTTCCTTAAAGCAACATGGCTGATGTTGACAATTTAATATTGGCTGTTGAAGGTCAATAAGTTGTGCACATACATGATGCGACACACAAAATATTCAAGCTGGTTTCAGCGAGAGCCCTGCACATGCCCAAATTGATGTTTGCTTAAATGTTGTTGTGGACAGAAAAACCTTCCAACAACACACGGTGCAACGTCAAATATGCCTGAACCATTTTTCTCTTGCTGCTATCGCTGAGCCTAAGGTGCCATTATTTGAGGCTCAGGCGGAATGTATATTTTGTGGGCTATCTCTTTCTCCAAAGCCTTTACAATACCAATGTTTTTGCAACGCCGACTGTGATCACCACGTCGTCTTCAACCGTCCCAATATTGCTTCTCGATATTGACACTCCAATATCATGGAGCAATACAAAACGAGAATTGAACCATTTATTGAGTCATATGGCAATTAATATGAAAATGCAAAAGTGGAATCCGCTCGGGTATAAAGCGCTCTATAGAGAATTGCTTAAGAGACGCCTTGCACGACAGGAGGAGTTGCTTAGGGACCAGAACCTATAAAAGTGTTGGCTACGCATTTTTTCAAAATTTACTGTAGCTTGGGCTAGGATATGCAAAACTTGAAGTTTGACTTCCGCCACTGCCATAAGTGGGCGGCTCTACTTGCGGAGAGGCATCGTAAACTCAACCAAGCCATAAAAGCCATATACACGGGAAACTTTGAAGTTGCCAAAAAGCTGATTCATGAAGTTTTCTACGGCGACCGCAGTGGAAAAAGTGCAGACCCTGGAATGTTAGGTAGCTTAGCCTATCATATGGCCATGGTAACTAAAATGGCATCAGAATCAGTCATAATCCAGAAAGCCCCTAAATGTTGAAGCCAAAGGCATCGAAAAGCTCATTGAAGAATTTTATCGAGAATTCCTCTACGATGTGATAAACCTGCTTGAAGAAAAAATTCCGGAGCTTCCTACAGCCTTTACGATTTCGCCGCCTGATAAGCCCCTAACAAAGGAGGAAAAAATAACCACCGCAGAAAATTTGCTGCAGGAGCTGGCGCGGGTTGAGAAGCTGCTGAACGGCGGTGACGTGAAGGCAGGTGAGCGACTTGAAAATCTTTTTGGAAGGTGGAGCATAAAAATTGTGGAAATGCGGCTCCATCAAGAATACGAAACCATAAAGGGATACTTGACCGCTTGGGCTGCCGCTGAGGAGTATGGCCTAAAACGCCTTGAAGAAGTTATGAGGCAAGCTGAGCAGAGCTTCGGAGAACAAACCGTGAAAACCGCCCTAGAAGTAAGTTTGAAAGTCGGGCTTAAAAGGGACGAGCTAGACAAGCTTATGCTCAGCGACCACTACATTGAAAGAAAAATGGACATGAAAAACCTTGAAGGCGCCATACGCTTTCTGAACTGCCCCCTATACGGCTGTTACAAGTATATGGCTGAAAACCTCAAAACCAACCTGGCTTTGGGACTGCTTTTCTGCAAACATTTCTGCCTAAATCACGCCCGCCCAAGCCATGCTTAACATGGTTATGCCTTTCCCCTTTGAGTTAAGCCAGCCTAAGCTCATGGCAAAGGACGGGATATGCGAGTTCCATTTGAAGATGGGTGGAAGCCAAGCTAAGGGCTATGTTCCGCTTGTTATTTCGTGGAACGTCACGTTAAAATGTAATCTAAAATGTCCTCACTGTTATATTAACTCTGCAGAAAAGGGGTTGCCAGAGGAGCTTTCAACAGAAGAAGCCAAAGCACTCATAGATCAAATAGCTGAGGAGCAGGCCTCTGCTTATTTTAAGTGGTGGGGAGCCTCTCCTCAGACCAGACCTTTTTGAAATCATCCGCTATAGCAAGGGCAAAGGCTTCAAAATTGGCATAGGAAGCAACGGAACCCTAATCGACAATGAAACCGCCAGAAAACTCAGGGAATCCGGGGTGGACACAGTTTCCATAAGCCTAGACTCCATTCACCCGGAAAAGCACGACGACTTCCGCGGTGTAAAAGGAGCTTGGGAAAAAGCGGTAAACGCCATAAAAGCCCTTAAGGCTCAGGGCATTCTTGTCCAGGTAAACACTACTGTGACTAGAGATAACTATGAGGAAATAGAGCGAATTTTTGAGTTCGTTGAGAAACTAGGCGTGGAAAACTTCCATCTGTTCTTCCTAGTACCTACGGGTAGAGGCGTGAAAATAGAGGACATAACTCCGGAAATGTATGAGGAGATGATAAGACATACACTGAAGATTCTTCCCAGATATGGTTTAAACGTCAAGTTTTCATGTGCACCCCAATTTATGCGAATCATGCAGCAAACCCACAGTCAAATGAGGCATATCCAATCAAACATGCGGGGCTGCATAGCAGCCTTTTATTACTGCCGCGTATGCCCCACAGGCGATGTAACTCCATGCCCATATCTGCCAATAAAGCTTGGAAATACTAGGGAAAAGCCCTTCAGCGAAATATGGTTCAACTCTAAGGTGCTCAATGACATTCGTAACCCAGACAAGCTAAAGGGCAAATGTGGAAAATGCCATTACCGCTACATATGCGGAGGTTGCCGGGCCAGAGCCTATGGGCTTACAGCCAAATTTATAGACTTCTGTGGGGGCCTCCACGAGCCAGCTGAGCTTAAGGGTGACTATATGGCAGAAGAGCCATGGTGCACTTATAAACCTGAAGGCAGCCATAGCCGATAGTAAAGGAGTCGGCAGTTATGCGTAAAACTGCCTTAACGGTTCTTTTCGGCGTCGCCATCTTCATTTCTAAGGGGGTTCCTGCCAACACCAATCGATAAGATGCTCGTAGCAGTGCAAGCGCTTTTTCTAGCTCTAGGCGCTCTGCTGGTGAAGCCTCTGGGCGCCACTAAAGTTTCAGTCATCGGCGCCGTTTTAACCTCCATCCTTAGGCCAGCCCTAACTCCCTTAACAATAATTTTCGCCCTTGTATACGGAGTTCTAACAGACCTTTCCATCATTCTATTAAAAGCTGAACATGCTGGAAACGGCGTGAGAACAAGCAGGCTTGTATTTGCAACAACTATAAGCACAGCTACAACGGGCTTCCTAAGCTACTATTTCTCAGTGCATATACTAGGGGTTATACCGCGAAATCCCATTCTTGACGCTATAATCCTCACGGCAGGGACATTAAGCGGCCTCATAGGAGGATACCTAGCTGCCGTAGCGTGGAGGAAGGCCGTCAAAGACCTAGCTGGTTGATAAGCCTCTAAGGCATCTCCGCAACCTTCGTCACAAGCTTGTAGAAGCTCCTGGCTACCAATTCTCGCCTCTTCTTGCTAAGAGCGAGCTGGCGTGGTTCACATGCTCCCTCATTGTAACTTGGCATCCTGAATTTTAGTGCGTTCTCTTACCCTTCTCCCGCATCCCTTAAAAACTTCTTGGCGCATATCATGGCTTCTTCCTCAACCGCTTTGGGGAAGGCGGAGCGCGATTTCGCCGTTCCTCAACCCCGCTATCGTCCGCCCGTAGCGTGCTAGCCTCTGCTCGTAGTCGTATATTTCGCTCACTTTGCTACCTGAAAACGTAGGTTAGCGTGGACTTAAAAGCAGGGGAAGTAATTCACAACTATTTTGGTAGCGGGCGGGGTGGGATTTGAACCCATGACATACTGGAGATATCCCTCGCAAAACCCCCTTTTTTCTGTTAAAGCCTTATTTTTTCGTGTAAAATTTATGATACATGTGCGATGTTGATTATACCTATGGACAGTTATGGTATGAATTTCATTTATGGTTCAAAAGTCTACTTTCTGATTTTAAATTAAATTAGCTTTTGCAATTGCATTTAACATTTTCCCAAATTCCAAATCTTCCAGGATTTGAAAGCAGATTTTCTGACGCCAATTTCATCCAAATTTCTGGTGTTTCCTTGCATAAAGCCATATGTCCATTAAATCCGTATTTGCGTAAATCTTGTATTATTTGGGCATAAAGAGATAGTCGCAAGTTCTTTTCAATTTTTAGACCCCATCCTGTTCTCTCGTGTTTATTCAGATATTTTATCCAGTCTTTATCTTTAGCATAAAACAACGTTTTCTTCAAACCTCTTAAACTTCCTAAAGTTATTCTCTCAGGTTTTAAATCAAACTTCTTAAATATTTCATCTATAAGCTCCGAGTAAAGGATAGGCCAATCCTTTACTGGAATTATTGGGTCTATTCTTAATCTGACTTCGTAACCTGCTTCCTGCAATTTTTTAGCAGCTTCAAGTCGATGATCTAAAGGCGCTGTACCCTTCTCGAATCGTTCTATTATGAGCCGAGGGTTAAGAGAGTGACTCATCACAATAATTTCACTTAATGATGGGTCCTCTAACAATACATGAATATTATTTATTCCGGCTTTAGTTAAAAATAATAATTTATTTCCTGGAAACCTCTTTAGAATAGGAACACAAACTTTCAAAAACTTAGCGGTCCATGATGGAACCGCCAAGCTGTCGCATAATTCTCCAACGTTCAATAATGTTTTAAGTCCAATGGACGTCGCCCAGCATAAAAATTTTTCCAAGTTTTTCGCCATTTCTTCTAAGTTTTTAAATCGGGGTGTCTTATCACCAAAGAATGTACCTTGTAAGAAGCAATAAGAGCATTGGTAGGGGCAACCGATTAGCGGCTTAAAAACCCAAAAGTGTGGACACACTATGTTCTTTGGACTTTTATAGAATAAAGAGACAAAATTGTTTTTCACCCATTTTGAAGGCACTTTAAGAGGAAGTTCTAACATGCCATAATGCAGCAAAGAACTTTCCAATAATTCCTCTTTCCTGGGGAAGTATACGAATTCACTTAAAAGTATTTTTCGTTCTGTTAACTTTTTCATCTTTACCGATATAGAAGCGTCTTAGCTAAATTTATTTCATACGATATGATCTTGTTTCCATATTTACCTTGTTTTTTCCATTCTTCGCAAAAATTACCAATCTTTGCAACGACATCTCTTAAGAGCTCATTTGAGAGTTCTTTCTTAAACTTATATATAGCAATGGCACCTTCAGCAGGTCCTACCCTACCCTGCCCAACTTTATGTTCTATGGGTTTTATAAGTGCGAAATCGTAAATTTCTAGAAAGTCTGTTAAACCTTCTAAAACCCAAGGGTACTTCTTGGTTCCTGTGGCTACTGGTCCAACTAAAATTCTTCTAGCTTCACTTGGAACATTCCTTGTTATGGCATCGTGAGAAGGTAAATACGCCCATCGAACAACTAGTATTAGATAATCAAAATTTCTTATGGGTTCCACGCTTTAACTACAGGCCCCCTTTCAGTGTATTCTTCAAATAGATAAAACTTTCCAGCGGGAAATGAATTTTTAATACATTCAGCAAACTCTGTATCCATAGTGCATATTATCAGCTGCTTCGACTCTGCAACTTTTGCCAGCAACTTTGCCAAATTTTCCTTTCCCTTAGAATCAAGCGATTGACTGGGGTCGTCAAGTATTATAAAGTCGAGCTTATGTTTTGCGGTATTTGCCATAGCCAAGAGAAGAATAATGGCTGTCTCATTTAGTTGTGCCGTGCTAAATAACGCCCTAGCATATACCTCCTCCCCGCTATCGGAGATTCCTTTAAGCCAAAAGTTCCCATTTTCGTATCGTATGCGCACGTTAGAAAATCTGGGATGTGGTGATAGAATTTTAACGTAATTATTAATGTAGGGGTCAAGTTCTTTAAGCCTTTGATTAATGAAATCATAACGTCTTCTTTGAAGTTCATCATTCAAGATTTCGATCACCCTTGCTAGAGACATCATTTGTTTAAGCATTTTATCATATCTCTCTAATTCTTCTGTCGATAGAGTCGGCTCTTTACTTAATCCATCCACATCCGCTTTTTCGTTACGGAAATCTAATAAATCGACTATTTGTTCAAATTCTTTGATCATTTCATGGAATTTTTGTTCAACTTTTGAATAATCTTCTTCAACCAGATATTGACTTTTAAGCTTCGAAAGTTGGTCTTCAATCTCACCAATACTCTTGAGCTTACTTTGAAGACTTTGTTCTTTTGTGTTAAGATCTGTTATTTCTTTTTCAAGCCTTTGGATTTCTTCTATTTCCTTGCGTTCTACCTTATCTAAATGTTCAATAACTGCCTCGACTTCAATCGACCGTCCACAGACTGGGCAGTCTTTGGGCATTGCTTGTTTTAAATAAATTTTTGCATCAGCTATCAATTTAATATATGGTTCTTTACAACTGGTCTTCTCTCTATTCGCGTTGATTTTCTTTCGGATTTCATTAATTTCCTTGTTGATTAATTCTTTATCGCCCAGTTCTTCCAGTCTCTTTTTCAGGATGTTGTATGTATATATAGCTTCCCTACAGTCTCTAATTTTATTATATACACTATCCTTATAAGATCTGAGTTCTTGAACAAATATTACAACGCTTGCTATATCTTCTTTGATTTCCGTAAGGGTAATGTCTAATTTTAGCTTTTGGCAGATTTCGATGAAAGCCTTTTGAATTCTCTGGCTTGCCGATACTAGATGCGATACTGTGATTTTTTCGGCTAACTCATCTTCCCTGAGACCCCATTTCTCCATGATTTTTCGTTTCAGAGTTAATAAAATTCCTCGCTTCTCCTCCCAAGTCTTAGCCTTCCTCTTTATTTCCTCAAAGTCTCGCTGTCTTTTTTTAATCTCTGTTTGAAGAATTTCCGTGAATTGTTTAACTCCTTCAGCTATCCCAAGTACTGCCTCAACTCCTAATAAAGCGCTTAATTCCTGCTCCTTTATTTTTCGATCAGCCTCAATAAATCTTCGGATTTGCTCCTGGCGTAAATACACTGTAGATCTAAAATCCTCGTAGCTAATGGAAGGGGCTCCCTTAGACCTAAAAATGTCCACCCCCTGAGTCGGCTTCAATAATGCTTTCGATGTCTTTTTTCTTGTAATGAAAGAACCGTCATCAAAACTTAGCGAAACTTCAACCTTTTTATTGGAATTGTTTCTATTTATTACCATGTCTTGAAATTTTGTTGCCTCTTCGATGCCTTTGTATTGTGGTAGTTTGCCTATAATGCCGAATTGTATGGCATCGCATAGACTTGTTTTCCCCGTTCCATTCATCCCGACGAAAAGAGTCATTTTTGGGTCGAATTGAAAAGTATATCCAGCATTAAATGCTCTAAATCCTTGAACATAAATTTCTTTAAGTCGCAACCATGCTCCCTACCATCTTGTTTAAGAAATCATAAACAGCTTTTTTAATATCATCGCGACCACCACCTTCAGCTTTAGCAGCTGTCGCTCGTAATATTATGTCCTTTAACAATTCCTTACATTTCGTTAACGTTTCGGGATCTAGGCTTCTTTCATTTAAAGCCTTTAACATAACTTCTTCTAAGTCGCTTAGAGTTTTGTCAACACTCATTCAACTTCCCTTCCAACTTGAAAAAGGATTTTATCTGAACTTTAATTTTTTCCTTAAGCTCCCTATCTGTTGTTGCAAACAAAACTTGATACTTGGCATCCCTTAAGTAGTGCGTGAAAACATGTCTTTCAAATTCTTTTTCTATAAAGTCAGTATAAACATGCCGACAGTATTCAAGAAAACCTTTGCTGAACTTTTTTGCCTCTTTTAATGAAAAAGGGGGAGGCATGTGTTTGTGTAGACTTTCAATATACTCACGATTACTAAACCTTCCTACAGAACGTTGAACTAAGGGGGCAGGTAAAACACCGACAATGTCACAAAATTTCTCTTGTAACAATTTACTAACGGTTCTCCAGGCGATATCTGAAGGTTTAAAAGGATCTATACAAGCTAGACAATGGCCCTGAACCTCTAGTAAAGCAGAATCTATGAGATTATTTGCATCTCCCTGACAAACTATGCAGTTAGGCTTATTGGATATCCTTTTACGAAGGGCGTTACAATAGTCCGGGTTTTTCTCTATAAAAATAAATTGCGTAAAAGGAGGGCTTGTCTCAATTGCAATAATCGGTGAGGCCCCCACTTGCTTTTTTGCTCTTATTAGTTTTTTCGTTTGACTATATCCTGGACCTGCTGTTAAATCTAGGTAACCAAGCCAACGGGTTCTATTCATCCACCATGATGTCCAAGTGGAGAAAATAATTTTATAAATTTTGTATCGAATCAATGTATAATCCTGTACACCCTCCGTCAAACAAGGAAGACCATCTTCATCTTTAAGTATTAAAAAATTATTATCCTCTCCTCTTATATCATTTAAGTTCAAAGTCCTTCCCTAGTTTATTGAGTCTATAAAAGTTAAGACTTAATCAAATTTATTACTATTGCCGCAATCTTTATTTAAAGCAAACAATTTAGTAACTATATGCTTCCTGGAATCCAGGTAAAGGAATGCAGCAACTCCAAAGAGATTAATACTTTTAAAGAATATTGTGAGATTATAGAAATAAACAACATTAACTACATATATTGTCTTTTCTCTGGCGGAAGAGACAGCCTTGTAGCTTTACATATATCAAAAAGGGTGGGAGAGCATTTACGTGTTCCTTTAGAAGCAATTCACGTTGATACTACAATATCAACACCCGGGAATCTGCAATATGTAGAAGCTGTCTGTAGGGAGTTCAATGTTAAACTATCAATAATCAGACCTAAACATGATTACTTTACTTATGTTGACAGGTGGGGTTTTCCTACGGCGACGAGGAGGTGGTGTTGTTATCACTTAAAAATTGAACCTCTTAAAAACTATTTTCGACATCGGAATGTACATAACCGGCTGCTTGTTGATGGAATAAGAAAAGATGAATCACCTAAAAGAGGAGGATTTCCTAAAATAGGCGTGCACAAACATTTCAAAATTTTATGTTATCATCCAATTTTCGAATGGGAACGCGTTGATATATTGAATTATATAAGTGCCAATGCATTAAAAGAGAATCCACTTTATCAATTTTTCCCGAGGGCGACGGAGTGCTGGTGTCCCGCTTTTAAAACGGTAAAACAATTTGAAATGTTAAAGAAAAACTTCCCCGAATTCTTCCAAAAACTAGTTGACGCGGAGAGCAAGTTAAAAAGTGGAGGAAGCGCATTATATAAAAACCGAAAGAAAATATATCTAAAGGATCTTTGATAAGCCCAGTCTTCTCCCTCCAAACAAGTGTATTTCCCTAGAGTTCTTACAACATGCATCTTTTGGTGATTGACGGCGCATCAGCGCAACTTTGGCTGTCTTGAAGTTTATACTAAGTTTTTAGCAACCTCATTAGGTGTGACATGCTCTCCAACGAGCTTGTCATAAATTGTTTATTCATACTGCTTAGTAAGTCAACTCTCACTTAATCAACAATTTTATATTTATGCTCTTTGAATTATTAAACTGTTATTCGAGAAGGTGCCTAATTATGGTGACAGCTGTAGGTATAGAGGAACTTTTTAGGGAAAAGTACCTTGAAGGAAAACGCTTTGAATGCGCGGATGCGCTCTACCTTTGTGTAAAACTTGGCAAGAATAATGCTTCTGAAACGCTACTCCTGAGGTATCGTATGGTTGCGCCTTTAACTGCGGCTCTGGAAGACTTGAAACAATTGGGTGTCAGTGATCCTGAGAGTTACCTATATACCGAGGATACCCGTCAACCTATAGGAGATGTCATATCGAAAGTTTATGAGAGCATATGCCTTGATGAGGTTTTTAAGAGAGTTGAGAATGGTGCTAAAAATTTAACTCCGCTTTCTCGAGCCATTTTATACCTTGCATTAAAACTTGGGGGCGACGCATTTAGATACGCATATGAGCATGACGTGCTTCCAAAGCTTTGCGAGCTCATCTTTCAATTAAGGGCTGACAGCAAGTCCGTTAAAAGGGCTATTGAAGAGCTTGTTGCATGTTGCATATTTCAACACACTAGAAGCGACTGTTTACTTCCAGACTATTTTGACAAGTTAACTCACAAACTTGAGGCTTATTTACCAAGGGTTGAGGTGAAGGTAACTTGGCCGGAGAGCATGTAAAAAGTGAGCTTACAAAGCAGCTTTCTAATTTCGTGAACGCCTTAATCGCCCTGGCTCCATCCAGAAATTATGTAACGCAGCTGCTCTATCTCATAAAAATTAACGGCACCATCGATTATAGAATTCTCGAGGATGCATATCCTGACATAGTTAAGGACGAATATGTGCGTGAGTCTTTCGCCAAGGCGTTTGGTGTGTCGTTCAAGGATAAAGTATTCCTCGAACCTGGGAAATATGGAGAATTCTTGGTTGACTTTTTGGGTAGAGTTCTTCAGCTGTTTGAGGATGTGGAGTTCCGCTCGAAAGTCAATTCGCTTTTAAAGGATGAATATCCAGAGGGTGTCCCGAATCTCGCTCAGGAATGGTTAGAGGTTAGGCTTAAGGGTTTATCTTCGGAGCGAACCTATGGCAAGATGGCGCTCAATGTTTTGAGGGAGATTGTTAGAGTTGGAAGGGCTAAGACTGAGGATCTCGAGAAAAGCCTTAACATGGGAAGAGGTGACGTAATCGAGGCCACGAATTTACTTAGGCTCTATGGGCTGATAAAGGAAGATCCATACGGCTTTATCCCATCGGAAAGCCTGAAGAAATACCAGCATCTGCTTGAGGGCATTTAAATGGGTGAAGAGAAAAGCTTGAAAGATCACGTTATAAACTTAATTAACGCTTTAATAAATCTTTCACCCTCCAGAAACATCATATCGCAGCTTATCCTGTTGACTCCTGAAGACCAAGTAACGATGAGCCATTCATTCCCGGAAATTAACATTCCAGACTTCAGGGAAGTTTTAAAGGCGATGGGAATCAAGTTCGGAGAGAAAATCGAGTATTTGAAGGATTCTTTTGCAGAAGCCGTTGCTAGGTTGGTCCATAAAACTTTCGACTGGCTTGACAACGAGTATATTTACTTCAGCTATGATTACTTTGGTCAACACGGATTTTTTGAATCGCGAAAGAAAATGGACGATGTAAGGTCTCAGCTCGCAAAACTTTCAGGACTTCATATAAACCTTATACCGAATCCCTATTTAGAGTGGGCTAAACTAGTCATCAGGAAACTTTCCCATAAATATGGCAAGGACAAAATAATAGGACTCATGAAAGGACTGTTAAGTCAATCCTCGTTTAAAGATAGGGATTATAGAGGTAAAAGTCTTCAAAACTTTGCCGAGAAAATGGGAATGGAAATAGGAGCAACCCCTGCCGAAATTAAGGAGATATATGAGCTTGTTGTTTGCATGGAAGATGCAAGCGAACATATCTACCGTAAAGGTTCTAGTAGATATCCACAGGGTGATGTGTGGATTGAGCACAGTAAGTATCATCTTGATCCCTTGCTATGTGAATCGTTACGTTATTTAATAAGCTACACCGGTTGGGTCTTTGATTATGTATACGAGCTAAGACACAAAGAGTCCTTAAAGAGCGCTTTGGAGGTGGAGGTGTGAGCGAAGTTTGGATTGCTGAAAAACGAAATGGAAAAGTAGTTGAAGAAGAAGAGAAGAAAGGAACCAGTCAAGCTAAAGTTTCTGAACTACATAAAGAGTCAAGCAGAGTCCTAGAGAAAGCTACACTCTTGAATATTCCATTAAAAGGCGTAATGTCCATTAAGGTCCCAGACAGTTTGACCCCTCACATAAATGTTGTTCCTAGCATCTTCGTGAAAATTGGTGTCACAGGTGCAAGAGCGCCTCAATCATCCATTCTCTCCTGCAATTTGAAGGTTCTTCGAAAGCTTCCTCGAGAGATTAGAGTGCAAGTTTATGAGCCTTTAAACATCATTGAGCTTACATGTCCAAGCTTAAACCTTAAGCTCAAACCTCCTGAGAACTGGTCCATTAGACCCTCCTTAGAACCATTGGTTATAACAGATTTAGGCTCACTCAATCCTCGCTTAAGGTGTGAGCCTAAGCCTATAGGAGGGCTGGAAATCCTACCTACGCCCTATGTAAAAAATGATGAAATCTGTACGCCTAAAATACGGGTAACTCAGACGTATTTCACTATGGAGGAGATAAGGCGAGTAGTTTACAAACTCTGGTTAATGCGTTTCGATGAGGGCTTTATTGTTGAATGCATCAACAGGACTTACGGCAAAATTCTAAGTTTGAATGAAGTTAGAAAAATTGTTGCGGAAGGAGAAAAAGGATACGTGGAAATAATAGGGATGCTGCCCGCTTATGTTAATGAAAGCATCGATGCAATAATAGCGGAAAAGGGAGGCGTTTACCTTCGAGGAACCCAAACAGAGCTTACATTGCCACTAGAAGAGATACAAAGACCTAGGACGCAATCTGGAGACGTTGGTGTGGAGTCAGTTTCGAAATTATTGCCAGAAGATGCGGAGCCAGTCTATGAATTGATATTTGAAGAGAAAAGCGGAAAGGGAGTTGGTGGAGCTGTAACTTATTCGGGTGAAACGGTATACATAGTGTTTCAGAAACCATTTTCACATGAATATGAATGTAAGGACACACTTCATTACCTATGCCTAAGAAGTTTAAGGGAGTATGTGGGCGAAGCTAAGACTAGAGCTATAAGTGGAGAATATGGAAAAGATGAAGTTGAAAGGTATCTCGGAGAAAAGGGCATAACTATTATTGACGAAGAGAAATTAAAAGAAAAAGGATTGTTTAAGGAAACTGCGCAAGGGTTAATTTTAGAAATCAAAGAAGAAGCCTTAGCTGATCGTTTGAGAAGTTTCGCTGAGGGATTTAAGTTTGTCATTTTTTATGTCGCTCCCAAAGAGTCCCGGATTTTATATGAAAAATTGTGGAAATTGAGATCTAAATTCCACGATAAAATATTTTGGATAACCCCTAAGCAGACAATAACATTAGAAAATGTGGTCAAAATAAGCAAACTTATTTGGGCCTTTGTTGACATACCTGGAGTTGGAAATTACGACGATCTTTTCGGTTATGGAAAAAACGTCTATTACGGGAAGCTAGAAGACGTGCGTGAGGCAGTTATGCACGGGCTAGAAAAACCTTATCCTATAGTTAAAACGCATCGTCTAGGGCACGAAAGTAGAGAGCATTACCTGCTGAAGTGCTTTGTTGCTAAATCTTTTGTGGATAAACCCCCAGAAGAAATGGTTTTATCGAGAGTACCAAAGGAAAGGCGGTACGAGAAAATCAAGTTTGAATATGAGTTCGAGCCTTCGAAAATTATTGCCGATGCATACATAGAGGACGATAAAATTGCAATTGAGGTGGAAACTCTCTTTGAAGAGGGAGCATTTGGTGGGGAACCTATTGCGAAAATCCGAGATGAAACCGTCGAGAAATATTTGAAACATGAAATCCCAATAAATAAATTATGGATACTCATGGAAAATGTAACGGTAGCAAGACACTTGAGAGAATTGCTTATGCTGAGAGATTTATATAAGCGTCGCCGTGAAAAAGAAGAAATGCGTTTTTCCGTTGACTTTTTCACGTTGGATTTAAAAAATGAAAGACTGATGCCGATAGAAGAATTTGCACATTTTCTGTACGATATAAAGATGAGCTTAAATCCAACAACAGATAAAGAGTGAAGTTATGACTCTAATACTCGCTCTCAAGTGGATTATTAATGGTAAAGAGGGTGTTGTTGTATCCTCCGATTCTAAAGCAACTGTTGGTCCCGTGAGCTATGAGGTTAGGAAGGTTTATCCGATCGTTCTAGAGTCAGATGGGAAATATATTCCTTTAGCTATTGCTGGAGGCGCCGGTGAAGCCTCGCTTATAAAGCAGGGGTATAGGATTTGCGAGAGGATTTTGAAAGATTTAGCTGTCAAAAATTGGGATAAAAGAACGCCGAGCTTTGAACAGTTTGAAGAGGCTGTAGAGCATGTTGAGTCATCTTTCATCGAGAGGTTCAGGGAGCTTCGAGAGCATGGAGTTGAGCCAAGCTTCAACATGGTTTTGGCAAGCGTTGACCCAGCTGGAAAAGCATCCATATACCTTTTTGATGATAGGGGTCTAGCGGAACCTGTTCACGATAATCCAGGCTTCGCCGTTATAGGGACAGGCTTCGTAACAGGTGGAAACCTCCTTTTGAGGCTTCTTGGATACGCCGCGGAGGAAAGCTATGCCATCGACATAGGCGCCCTATCAACGTTCATAATAGATATCGTGAGCGAAATAGATCCAGCCGTAGGCTCTTTTGTTGGAGAAAGCTGGTACATGAGGGTTGAAGGAAACGAAGTGCTGCTTGGACCATTAAAAGAGGAGGCTATTAAAGAATATAAAATGAAGGCCCAGCGTAGAAAGGAGCTTTTAAGGCGCTTTTGGCGGCTTTTTGACGTTGCCGGTGAGGAAAAAATTGAAAATACTATTCGTAACCTTGAAAAGAAAACGTTAAGGGAAGAAGAACCTAAAGGAAAGGCTAACGTTCAGATTGAAGGTGTTTAAATGCAATCTGAAAAAGAATATGAACGGCGTCTACTTTTGAGGAGGATTTTCCCAGCTGAAAAACTGCTCGAGATTGGTAAGCAAATAGGGGATCCCTATTGCGTCCAATTTGACGAGAGAGGATATGACAAAAATTATAGACGTTTCAGCGAGGAAGAAGTCATCTCACGCCTTTCCAATGCACTTTCAGACGAACAAATTCTAGATTTCTCCATGAAGTATAAAGACAGCTTAAGCCCATACCGGGATTTCCTGGGCAACTATTACACTTACGATTCAAAGCAAAAAGAGGTTAAGCTGAAAAGCTCCTGGCCGAAGCTGCAGAGGGAGATTGAGAGGCTGATCCAAAAGCATGGTGAGAATGCCCGCGCATTCCTGAAGGCTTGCTACTATGTCTGCGTGGAATTGGATAGAAAATGGGACAACTACTATCACATTCAAAGCAAGGCAAGGGAGTTTGGGATGGTGAAGGGATGGCTAACCATGCTTGCAGACTTTGAGCTTGCCGGTGTAATTATAAGACGTAAAGGCGACATCAACATTCCAGAAGAAATTGCGCCACTTCTTAGAAACTACTTAACTTAAATAGACTATTTTTACGTTCTAACTCGCCGGTTTGACTTCTCCATTAAAGGCAACTTTCCGTTCTAATTTCAGCTACTTTAGAATGGTCTGTAGTTGCGAATGTAATCATATAAATGATGGAAGCTTCACCTTACTTATCAAGCTCATCAGCCTTACTCTTTCCAGATGATGTCCTTCTTATCCATCCAATCTCTTTGAGGTAGTTTATTGTGGCGTACCTCATGATGTCTGCTTTAGACGGGAAAAGCCCTGTTTCAACGAGTTCGTCAAGCAGCTTGTCAAACTTCTCCGTTATTGTAACCCTCAGCTCAGGCATGTTTTATCCCTGAAATGTCCGTTAAGATGGATAACGATCGCAACATTTATTATAGGTTATGCACATACAATATCCATAATGGCGGACAATAACCGTATAAATTCTGTACCTAAGGAGCTAGTTAAGTTTCTAGACGCTCTAAAGCTTAGGTTGGCTGGCAAGCCAGTTAGGGAAAGCTTGCCAGGCTTTAGGGAGCCCGTTTGGGTTATACCTGTAATAGACGAGCATACGGGCGGGCCAGTTAAAATCCTCAACAAGCATCCCTCGCTTACATCAGAAGAATTCATGGCGCATTACGTATTGCATGACATCACCAACATAGAAGGAAAACGTGTAAAGGTGCTTTCACCCCTCCCCACAGCACACGAAATACTCGATGTTGAACAGTCTAAGGTTTTAGAAGCTTTTACAAAAACTGGTAGTGTCGAAGAGGCTTTAAAGGCTGCACGTCATCTCACTCCCGAAAACGTTTTCAGAATAATCGCTGAGGAAAAGCTTAGGCGGATGGGCTATACCATTCGATCAAGGGACGAAGCCCCCAACTTCATAAAAAAGGTTGGAAGCCCAGACATTATAGCGGAAAGGGATGGATTTTGGCTGCTTGGCGAAGTTAAAATGCTTGAGCAGCTTGCCCGCTACGAGGTGGCCAACGTTAAGCTTGTGCTCATAACTCAAATGAAAAGGGGTAAGGCACTTGAGGTTTGGGGCATAGAAGAGCTTCAGGAAATCCTTAAATAATCTTTTCCCTACTTCCTTCTTTAGGGATTTACATGTCTGAGAAAGTTGAGGAGTTTGTTAAGACGAGTTTGAAGCTTCCTTTGAAGCTTTGGCGTGAGGTTAAGGTTTACGCTGCCAAAGAGGGGCTTAAGTTGACTCAGGTTGTTGAAGCCGCCCTTAAGAAATACCTAGAGCTTACAGAGGAAGAAAAAGCCGTTAAGGAGAAGTGAAGACTTGTCTATTCTGAGGGCTTTCGGTCAGAGGAAGCTCCAGCCACTAATCATTCGCTTAGCCTCAAACAGAGTGTTCAGAAGTGTTTCCGATGAGCTTCTACCGCTTATAACGTTGGAGGATTGTTTATCCTGCCCCTTGCTTGAACACTGCGCCAAGGCTTGTTTGGGTTTCAGAAACCTGTGCATCAAGGCTGGAGTCGTCAATGGGTAGGCTTATCTGGCTTCTTGTAGGTGTGCTCCTTGGCTTGTTGCTTCTTCCCCTAATGGTCATTGAATTAGTGGCGCTTGGGCTGCTCGCAGCCCTCATAAGTCCTGCGCTACTGCCTTGGATAATCATAGCCCTAGGCATAGCTTTAACAATTCTGGGAGTTATGGCATTGCTTTTCCAGACATGCGCATAGGATCCATACTGGAACTCGCCGGGGATTCTTCCCTCGCAGCATCACCATTTTTTCATTTTCGGGAGTCTAAATGTTATAATGTCATATGCATATTCCTGATGCGATATGTCTGAAATCGTGTCTGCAAGGCTTCCACACGAGACATGCGCCATCATGGAACATGAAGAATTAAAAAAGGAAGGAGGGAGGTGTCGCTTGCCAACCCACAAATGCCGCGAATGCCGTTTCATAGACTATTATCTCATGCGCACGCACAGCTAAGCATTGAATGCTGAGTACGACATCGTTTGGAAAGGCTGGCCTGGGACCTCAGTGTAACTTGCTTCATTAGTAGTTTGAATGTTGGAAGGTGCTTCTTGCTTTTAGTGGCGGAAGTTCTGGAAGGTAGAGGCTTGAGGTCTAGAATGTTGCTTAGCCCCGCCTCTTCCTTGCATGTGCGAGAATCCTAAGCTTGCTTTTTCTTTTCTCGACGTGTTCCTCGCCCTCATGGACTTTGCCATCTTTAACCTGGACAATGCCCCTTTCAAGCTGCTTGATGATGCGCCATACTTTCCAATGGTTTAGGTTGTACTCTTCAACGAGGCTTGGCTTAAGCTTAAGCATGTAGCCGAAAATCGTTCTCGCTGAACAGCCGCGTTTCCGCATGTTCTCAACGAAAGCGTAAACCTCTTCTGGATAGTAGAGCATGCGTTTCTGCCCCTACGCGTAGGAAAGGCTGAAGAAGCCTTTAAAAGGCTTGTTTTGTTTAAGACATGAGCGGGTCATGAAGGGATGAAGCTGTTTCTGACCAATTCTGAACTGATTCTGGCGTTTCTGCTGTACCGTTTCTGGTTCCGTGTTAATGTTCGAGAACGTTTCCACGTTCCCGCAACGTTTCCGCCATTCACAAGCGTTCTCTAAAAGCGTTAAAGCCTAACGTCTATTAGTAGCCTTACACCATGTGAAGGCGCGGTCTACTCCCATGAGTTTGTGGTACAGCACAGCGTACGTGTCTACGTATGGCGGAAACGTTTATCAAAGCCGAGAACGATTGCAATGCCTTGGTAGCATGTCCAAGACAGTTCAGCTTCAAACCGGCGATCTTAGGCAGAGGATACTGTCCTTTGTCAGGGAAGCCCATGCTAGGGGAGAGGCCCCCTCCCTAGGCAGGATAAGGCGCGAGCTTAACGTTTCAACGCGAAAGCTCTATCAGCTCTTCCAGAACGGCCTAGCGCAAATATACGCTGAGGCAGGCTTGCCGGCTGAAAAGGCTAAAGAAAAGCTTGCGCTAACGGAGAAGGCCTTGAAGGCTAGGGAAACCCAGCAAACACGTGGAAACGCGCTTGTAACCTCAATATTTGAGAGGCTTGAGAGGGTCGAAAGCCTGACAAAAATAGTTGTTGACCTAAAAGCAGACCCCGACGTCGTCAGGGAAGCCTATGAAAAGTGGAGGAGCCTAAAGGAGATAGATGTTAACCAGCCAAAGGTCTTAAGGGAGCTCAACAGCATCAAGGCAGAGCTTGCAATCCTCAGGAACTTCATGGAATGGGTTGAAAGAAGCGTTGATAGACGCCTAAGGGAGGACCGCAACGGCTGCAAATACATAAGCGCTGAGGGCTACTGTACAATGTGGTATTGGTACAAGCCCGTTACAGGATGGGTCATGAAGGCGGACACCGTGGAAGAGGAGGGGGAGCCAAAAACAGTGTATCGCCTAAAAGTCAAATTGCATAAGTTCATATGCGTTGCGTGCCCAAGCTATATACCTAGGTCAGTAGCCTAGCTGCCTAATTAAGATCAAAAAGCTGAGAAGAGTGGTTAGAAAGCACCATTTTCCCCTTCTGGTTCCATTTTTGGAAGCCTAACGACATGTAAGCCTATAAACGCCTATAGGCAGAAAAACGTATATTCAGCAATAGGCACCTCTACCCTTACCACTTCCTTTTCAGGAAAGGAAAAATACGTCATTTACATAGCATGTGTGAGTGAATGGTGCGCCGATGCAGAACGATTATGAGAAGGGGTACAGGTTTAGGTCAAGGAGTTTGACAGATTCCTGATCGTTAAGGCCCTGGAGGATTACAGGTATGCCTGGATGGTGATGGCCAGGATTGCGAGGGATGCGCGCATGTCTGAAGTCGTGAAGAAGGCGGGATCTGTTCCCTCAAAGGAGACTGCTGAGTTGGCGCTGAAGAACGTTGACCGCTTCATAGCAAAATTTCAGGGAGCGCGTAAAGTCAAATAGAAGGAGCAATACGTTAAAGCTTAAAACTTTTGAAGGGACTTAGCATTGAGGCTATGCGACTGGAACTTTAGATGATGTTTGTGCAAACCGCTTGATTTCAAGGAGGGATTATGTGCTACGGTAAATCCTTCCACACGTGAAGAGGATCCGCATAACTGCTTTGACCTCTTCCTTAACAGGCCGAGGCAAGTCTCCGCATAGCTCACAGCAGCCTTTAAGACCGCTAGTTCCGTCCTCAAGCTTCATAGCGAGGAGGTTCACCCCGCCCCTGAATTTTTCCATAGCATTCCCGTGTTTTTCAGAGCTACTTTTGTAATGTTTCAGGGCGTCTTTAAACTCTGGATGGTTGGCTAGTTCCAGAAGGAAAGCCTCAAGCCTTTTCCTGAAATCCTCTGCCTCCTCGGACGTTTCAAGCTCCTTGAGACCGTAGGCGCCTAGGCAAGCCCTGTGGAAGCTCCTGCCTTCCCTGCCCCCGGGCTCGAAGCGTATCACATCTTTGGCCTTGTCGCCTACCGTAAGCAAAAGCTCCGAAAGGCCTGTAAGCATTTGATCCGGAAACTGGTCTATGATAGCCCATTTTTTGAGCATCTCCGTAATCAACGGCTTCAGCTTCTTAACAGCCTCAGCTTCAGCCTCCCTCAACCTCTTCACGTCGTCAAGGCATTTCCAGATTTCTTCATAATAGCCAGTGTATAAGTGTTGAAGGGCGAATTCCATATGTTCAACCCTTGCCAAGAGCTCTGGGCCTCTGCTTGTTAGGGCTTGGAGGCCCGAGGCTATTTTCAGTTCGTGCTCCCTAGGAAGCTTCCTTTCCTTTTCGGCCAGCAACTTACCCATCACTTCCCTCGAATATTTTGGGAGCGTGTACCATTTTCCAACATGAACTATTTCTCCGGATTTCTCTAGGCTTTTCAGGCGACGTGACAGCGAGCCAGCTGGGAGTCCAGTTTCCCTCCGTAATTGAGTCCAACGAGCGATGTGTGGTGGAACGCGTACAAGTTTTTCAAGGGCTTTCAGGATTATCTCATCCCTTTCATGCATCTCAAACCCCCCAGCGGAGCAGAAGCGGATTACTCCGCCCTATCTTTTGATAAAGCCCAAGCAGCAATAAAATTTTGGCAAAAAACATAACGAAAAGGTGTAAAAAATGGTAAAATTTCAGCTGAAAATGAATAGCCACGGGCAGCTCTATCTCCCGAAAGAGCTAAGAAAGGAACTGGGTAGAGAACTTGAGGCGTTGGCAAACGCGAGAACAAGCGTTCTCTTCACAAAAGGGTTGAAAGCGAAAGATGTGCTGGAGTCGCTGAGGGTCATCATGGCTGACCTCGAACACCGAGCCAGACTTGAAGAGAAAGAGGCGGAAAAACTTAGTCGAGGTTGAAATAAGCGGATGGATGTTTCCAAGTGGTGGTGAATCATGGATGAGCTGATGAGGCAAACGTTGAGCACCATCCAATGTCCATTGTGCGGGCTTAAGTTCGCCACGATAGCTGACCTTAAATCGCATCTGTCGACGCATCAAAAGCATGCTGTTCCGGATGCTGTCGAGGAAGCCTTCAGGCGTGAGGCCGAGGAGAGGAAAAGTCGTTCAAGCCTCCCGCCCATATGGGACTGGGGCAGGGACGGCTCAACCCTCGTCGGAAGGATAACTAGCATTCGCACGGTCACCACTACCGATAGAGCATGGAAGGCCGTTGAGTGTAGGATGGCTGATGGGTCTGTTAGAACTTTGGCCGTTGGACCGAAGGTTTTAGCTAGGCTTTGGGACGAGAAAAAGCCTAAAGTCGGCGATATAATCGCAGTCCGCAACCTTGGCAAGCCGAAGGGCAAGCGCTACTATGACTTTCTGCTAGTCGTCAACCCCGAAGGGGTAAGCATACCACAAGCCGAGGAAGAGGCTGAAAAAAAGCGGCCTTAGCGGAAAGGCTTGCGAGCCTTGAAGAGGGCTTGGAGAAGCTTGCCAAAACCGTGGATTTGCTGGCCGAAGCCGTTGAAAAGCTCTTGGACGCGGTTTCGAAGAAAAGAGGAGGCGGATTCGGGGAGGAATTATGGAAAACTTGGAGAAAAGGGCTAGGAGAATAGCGCAGAAGGCTGAAGAGGCAGCCAAGGAGCTTTCGAAACCTAAACCTTTGATAAGCGAACTTTTCGGCCCTGTTGGAAGGGTTGAACTTTACGGCCGCCTGCCAAACGGTTCAGAACGGTTCATAGCCGAGCTTGGCCCTCCAACAAACATAACAGTCCAAACCCTGCCGAAAGAGCCTAACCCAAACCGCGAAGTCCTGTACGAGACGCGCACATGGAACGGTTGGGGCTTCCAAATAGTTTACTACCGTGACACCGGCAAAGCCTACATGTTCTTTAACCACGGCCCACACTACACGGCCAGGCTGTTGGGCGAGGGAGAGGTTAAAGCCCTAAGGGCAGCCTTGGAAAAAGCACGAAGGAGGCTTCTTTCGACAAAAGCCCAATGTAACGCGTCTAAATCGACCGAAGAAGACGAATTCAAGCATACCGCTCCTGGAAAAACCGGCGAAAACGGAAAAGAGGATTAAAAATGCATGTAACGCATAGAATAGCCATAAATTCAAGGCAGAAAAGCCAAAGAAGCCCAAATAAAGCTCCACAGGAGAACTGTTTCACTAATTATATTAGTAATAATACAGGCTACGGGGAGGTTGCAAATCCCAACGTGTCCCACAGATTTCCAAATCCTAACAATCTTTAAGATCAGTTAGCGCCACCGGAGGAGCTTCGGGATTTTCAACGAACACGCGCCCGTAGCCGGGGCATGGAAATGGCTGGCTCAGGGTTTAAGCCTTCAAAGGCTTCGGATAGGTCCCCGCAGCCTCAGCCAAGCCCGGGCCAGCCACCGAAATGCCCACAGTGTAATGGCCGAAGCGTGTGGAAGGATGGGTTGAGATATCTCAAAGATGGAAGAGCCGTTCAGCGTTGGCTATGCAGAAGCTGCGGATATCGCTTCTCTGAGCCTAACGTAAAGCTCAACGTCCGCGGCGAGCTCAGTGAACTTTTTAAGCCGGGTTCTAATCTGGCTAAGCCCCCTATGTGTGAGGGGAATATCCCCCTTAAGGAAGCTTTGGATGATGTTCCTCTCTCTTTCGCTGAAGATTCTACTGTGCATAATGTTACTAGTTATGGAAAAAGCTTAAATAAGTTACGTTCCAAATTCAGTAACGCCGAGTACTGCGGAGGGGAAGGCCCTCCGAAAAACTCGGCCAGCAAGGCGATGGCCTTGGCTGAGGAAAAAGCGTTAAGCGAAAAGCGGGCTGCGGGGGCCACAGAGACAAGCAAAAGCCAAACAGCTGACATCAAAAGCAAGCTTGTTGAATTCGCATGGTGGATGAAAAAGCGCGGATATGCAGAGTCCACAATAACCTCCAGGGTGAAGATCCTGAAAACCCTTCTTAAGAGGGGTGCTGACCTCTACGATCCGGAGAGCGTTAAGGATACAATAGCCCGTCAAGAAGGTTGGAGTAATGGGCGCAAGGAACTAGCCGTGGAAGCCTATAGCAGCTTCTTGCTTATGCTTGGCTTAACATGGGAACCGCCAAGGTACAAGCGTATCGAAAAACTTCCCTTTATACCCCTTGAAAGCGAAATTGACCAATTTATAGCAGGTTGCTCAGCCACGAAGAGGCTTATGGTCTTCCTTCAACTACTGAAGGAGACGGGGATGAGATGCGGAGAGGCCCTACGCCTTAAGTGGACGGACATAGACTTCGTAGCTGGCATGGTTAGAGTTCAGCCTGAAAAGGGAGGCGATCCAAGGGCGATAAAGATTTCAAGCAAGCTAATTGCCATGCTAAACACGCTTCCAAAAACTTTTGAAAGAGTCTTTCCAGTAAGCTACGACGCTATTAGGAAGAGTTTCGACAGGCAAAGGAAACGGTTGTCAATGAAACTTCAAAACCCTCGCCCGTTGCAGATATCTTTCCACACGTTCCGCCATTTCAAGGCGACAATGGAGTACGCAAAGACCAAGGACATATTACACGTCATGCGCTTGCTTGGCCATAAAAACATTAAAAACACGCTGATCTACACGCAGCTTGTAGATTTTAAGGTAGATGAGTACGTTTCAAAAGTTGCAAGGAACGCAGAAGAAGCCTGCCAGCTTGTTGAAGCAGGATTTGAATACGTCTGTACAACCCCTGAGAACCTCATGATATTTAAGAAGCGCAAATAGAGGCGTCCGGGTTCATTCTGAAACGGGCGGGGTGGGATTTGAACCCACGACCACAGGCTTAGGAGGCCTGCGCCCTATCCTTGCTAGGCTACCCGCCCCGTCTCTAGAGCCTAAGCCTATTTAAGGTAGCCCACAATTTATAACTTAAACGTTCCCCAACAAAAAACTTAAACTGTACAAGGCCATCAGGAGTGATTGAAGGTGCGGGGGTACCCGAGCCAGGTCTAAATAGGCATTAAGCCGTATGGGGTACAGAAGCCTAGGATAAGGGGGAGGACTTAAGATCCTCTGGCGTAGGCCTTCGTGGGTTCAAATCCCACCCCCCGCATTAATTTACTAGTAAGTTATATATACTTCTCCGGCGTATTTTTGTTTGATGCGATATGCCTAAGCCTAATAGGGGTAAGACTGAGACCATTAAGGATCGTGCTATTTATGTTTATTTGCCTTCCTTGGAGATGGTTGAGGATTGGAAGCGTAGGGCTGAGAAGGCTGGGGTTTCCATCTCGAAGTTTGTGGTTGAGCGGGTTGAGGATTCCATTAGGCGTGAAGAAGGCGAGGAAAGCTATCTCAGCCGCGCTGAACTTGTTAAACGTTTGCGAAGCACGGAAGAGGAGTTGAAGAAGCTTCGCGAGGAAAATAGGCTTTTGAAGAAGCTTGTGGAGAACCTGGACAACGAACTTAAGCGTTATCGGGCTCAGCCATTTCTCCAAGAGACGTTTGAGGGTGTGAGGAGGTTCGATAGAGATCTCATAGAGCTGTTGAGGAGGGGCGGATCCTACAGTGAGGAGGAGATTTTGGCGCATTTAAATATTGATCCGTCTGATGTGGAGCTGGTTAAGGCTGTTGACAGGCAGCTTGAAGCCCTGGAAGCGTATGGCCTTGTCGAGTATAGGGGGAGGGGATGGCGGTGGAAAGGTTAACCCTGAAAACGCTACAGAACCCTTATGATTTAATAGATGGTTTCAGCAGAGACTGCAAGCTTAGGGGCATGACCGAGGAAAGCATAAGAAGATACGTTTCAAGCCTAAAAATATTCATGAATTTCCTTAAAGTGCGCAGTTTAGGCGTTTATGAAGTTGACGTTCATGTCCTTAAGGATTTTCTGCAGCATATAGTTTATGATAGGAAAGCCAAGCGTAAGACAGTTGAGAATTATTTTTCGGCGCTTTCAGCCTTCTACGATTATCTGGCTTTTGAGGGCTACGTTTCCAGTAATATAGTTTTGCCGTTCAGGAAAAGGTATCTAAAACGCTGTAAGAGCGACTTTGACGATCCGGAACGTAAGCTTCTCAGCGTGGAGGAGATGAGCCGCCTTGTCAACTCTATTCTGGATCCAAGAGACAAGGCTATCGCCGTATTGCTGGCTAAGACTGGGATTAGGCGGGGCGAACTGCTGAGGCTTGACATTGAAGACATAAACTGGGAGGAATATTCCATAACGCTTAAGCCGACGCCTAAAAGGAGCAACCGCACCGTCTATTTTGATGAGGAATGCGCAGCTACACTTCGAAGGTGGCTTAAGGTTAGGGAGAAGCTGAACCCGCCTACGAACGCGCTTTTTATAAGCTACCAAAGCCTAAATAGGCTGGACAGAAACGGCCTATACACAGCCATAGTCAAATATGCAAGACGCCTAGGCCTTCATAACCCAAACTCGCCAAGACTTGAAGACCATTTCGGGCCCCACTGTTTTAGGCACTGGTTCACCACTTGGCTTCTGAGAAACGGCATGCCAAGAGAATACGTCAAGGAGCTTAGGGGCGACAAACGAAAAGAAGCCATAGACATATACCACCACATAGATAAACAAGAACTGAGAAGGGCATATCTGGCATGCATACCAAAACTGGGAGTATGAAAAAAACAGGAGCCTAACGAAAGTAACCGTGATCGATTCCTTATTCATACCCTGAATAGGTTTATGCTCGTTTTAAAATGTGGTACACCCGTATTCTTTGAGTTTAATGTCCGCCCCTGTGCCTGTTGAAACAATCCATTCCACAGTTTTTTCCGTGCAGGCTATGAATGTGTGGTAGTGGGTTATTTTTGAGTTTAATTATTCTATAGCTTTCCATCTTGGAGGCAGCCCCTCCCACATTGTTGACCTAACCCTTTCTTCAACAAGCATGTACAAGCCCGTATAGTTTTTGACGTGTTTTCCTGCGAACCCAAAATCGTCTATAATGTTTTTGACGGCTTTGTCGATTGTTTTAACGTGTT
>CAZZKO010000128.1:0-8065 GCA_964654925.1 uncultured Candidatus Bathyarchaeia archaeon | reverse complement strand
GCTTCCGGCGCCCGTGGCCAAGTAAGGATTAAGGCGGGGGCCTTCGGAGCCGGAGAACGTGGGTTCAAATCCCGCCGGGCCCGCCAAAAAGCCGTATTGGCTTATGGTTTGTCTAAGAGTTATGAGCGGCTGAGTTGACTGGAAAAAGATGGGGGTTTATTTTTACAACATGCTTTTGTGGTAGCTTGAAGTTTGCTTGTTATTTTTCTGTCGATTTTTCCTGTAGAAATAGCCGCTTAGAGTTAATGTTGCCGCTGACAGTAGTATCGCTGATGCTGGGCTTAAGCCCTCTGGTATAGGTTCCATCGAATATGTTGAGACGACCCCCCATGTATTTGGGATGTTGGCGCTGCTGCCCGGCGGCCATGAAGCAAATTTTCCTGTGCTTGCGTCATAGGCTGCTATCCTCATTCCAGTAGGCGGAGGGTTGGGGATTTGAACTTTCCCCGCTGTCTTGCTTGAATCCACTATTTCCAGGATCCAGTGGGGTTCACCGTGCCACGGTGAACTGTTTATGGAATCCTTCCATGTTATTTCTCCCGCATCCGGGGTTATCTCCTCCCAACCCGTGCCAGTGCCCTTATATACTTTTAAGGTGGTGTGGCCTGTAATTCTTATCATGAAATCGTCAGTATCAGGCGCCCCTCCGCCATCATTGCCATCGTCAAAGCAGATCTCCCAATAATCGTTCGGGTCGTTTGTATTATCTGTGAAAAATTCTATAATCCATTCTAGACCAAGGTTTGTAAAGTCTTGAATGTTATATCCAAATTTACCCGTGCCATTCCCCGTCATTTCTGTTATGGGGGTGTCAGTCCACTCATCCGGTGCTGTCCATTTCCCGTCGACTGTTGCCGTGTTTATGCTAGGATACTCTGTGATCGAGTAGGCGGGATTTCCTGCATAAGCAATTCCCAACGTTGCAATTAATAATAGAATACCAAGCACTGCCAGAGAGGTTCCAGCTAAAATCTTTTTCAATCTCCCATCACCTACATATCAGGTTAAATTATCCGTGACACTGCCTAAAAGTTTTGCCCTAGGCATAGTTATGCTGCCCCTCTTTTTATTTTTGCAAGATAGAGTCTATTGACGAGTTTTAACCCAAGTTAAAATTTGCAAAAATTTTTTATATTGAATACTGGGGATTAAAATATTGCATTAGGGAGAAAATTATGAATAAAACGCTTGTCTCCATTAGTGCGTCCTTATTGATTCTCGCATTGCTTGTCCAACAGTCTCAAGCGTTGACTGTTGGTGTAAGGGTTGGCGACTGGTTTGTTTATAAGGGATCCCTTGTCCTTTGGGAGGCTGGGCCAAGCGTACCGTTCCCACCGCATGTCTTTGCGGCGGTTATAAAAGAGTTTAATGAAACCGAATGGTATAAGTATACAGTCATTAATGTTTCAAGGGACGTGGTAACCTTTGAGGTTATAACTAAATGGAAGAATGGAACAGAAACAAAATCCACTTTTGATGATAACATGACCAGCAGCTTCACGATGATGGTTATAGGCGCTAACCTTGAAGAAGGCACCGTGATAAGACCGGAGTTCGACTGGACGCCCATCTTAAATTTCACTTATAAATGGCCTGAAAGAAGGTTAAACAAATCAATTACTGTTCAATTTGACGGCTTGGAAAGAGAAGTAAACGTCCTAGATTGGCTTATTCCATCCCCCTTCGGCCCGCCAACTACAAGGCAAGTTTACTGGTGGGATAAGGAGACAGGGATTTTGGTCAGATATTATGTCAACGAGAATGGCACAGATTTTATTAGCGGGCAGAGTTATAGATACGTGGCTGTTTTAGAGTTAATAGACACCAGCAGAGGATGGGGCGCAGTCATACCTGAAAACCTGAATATAGGAATGATACTGATAGGCTCGGCTGTACTGCTGGTTATAGGCAATAATCTCCGCCATAAACGCATTATCAAAAATTCTTCAAAATGCTGAAAATTAAACATCGTTAAAGGAAACATGCTAGTGATGCGTAAAAGGGTGATACTACTTAATGGGCTTTCTTAGACTTGAGGGTAACACTGAAGGTGCAGCAAATGTCGGAGTGATTCTTCCAACTTTTTGTGAGGCGCAAAATATTGAAAAGCTGATCAATGACATTGAGTCCCTAAACATGAATGTTTCTATACTGGTTATAGATGACTCCAGCAGTGATGGAACAGCGGATATCGTTAGGCAACTTCAAAGGACTTATGACAACATTTTGCTTCTTGTTCGGCCTGGAAAAATGGGGCTTGGAACAGCCATTAAAGACGGCTTTAAAGTTTTCATGTCAATAAAGAATCCTCCAAAATACGTGGTGACAATGGATGCCGACTATTCGCATGATCCGAAGGATATCCCCCGCTTATTATCCGCTATAAAAGAGGGCTATTCCCTTATTATAGGGAGCAGATATCGTAAAGGCGGAAGTATCATAAACTGGAGCTTCCTCCGTTTGATGATAAGCAAGATTGCAAACCAACTGGCCGCTTTGGTGATGGGCGAACGAATAAGGGATTATACAAGTGGGATGCGTTGCTATTCCATGACTCTAATTAGAAGTATAATAAATGACTTGCATAGCCAAACATATGAGATACAGATTGAAACCATAAGACAGGCGCTGATGCGCGGATTTAATGTGGGTGAAATCCCAATAACCTTCGTTAATAGGAAAAAGGGGAAATCCAAACTCACGGCCAATGAGATAAGCCATTTCCTATCATATATGCTTAAATTAACATTAAAAAGAATAAGTGGCTTTTTAGCTAGTCGAGAAATGGCGGTTTCTCGACTGTAACGAATACTTTTGATGAAAATTCGCTGGACATGCTGGTTCTGGTTTCAAAATCGTATGTCTCCACTTCAAAAAATATTCGCCCAATAGGGAATCTAATGGATTCCCCATCTGATAGAATGGTCTCCGAATTGAGGGGAACCACAGCCTTTAAGCGAATTTGGGCTACTATTTGATTGAATCCCGGGGCTAAAACGTAGACTTGCTTATCCCTTTCGTCCAGTTGCACCTCTACATCATATAATTGTTTATCATCTAAGTATTTGGATTCTGTCACGTTGAAGCCCTTAAGTTTAATTGTTACAACTCCGTAGTGGGGCATTGTTAGCCGTAAATGCGCGTTTAGTGTACCAACATGTATAGTCTTTTTAAAGTTTCCATTTTCTCCGAAGAAATAGGCTACTGGTTTCCCTAAATCAGCATCCTCGGCAGTAACTATTATGTTAAGTGTATTGATTTTGCTTTGGAGCTTAAGGTTTGCCGAGGATTGGGTGATCATGTAAAGATTTATGGATGTTAAAATAATGTTAATCGCAAGAACTATGACTAGAAGCTTACCCTGAGACTTGAATTCCCACCTCTTCAACTATTCTACCCACCACAGCCATTAACTTGCTTTAAACATTATTAAATTAACTTTAATCTACCTTTTAAGTTGGAATAGCACCACTCCATCCTTTGCGTCAACTTGGACGTATCGTCCCGTTTCCGAGTATACAAATTCGGTGTAAATGAAGGAGGCTGCGATGGAGTATTGAGGATCTGCCGCAAAGTCTAGGAGCACATATTCTATATCCATTTTCCTCAGCTTAGCCAAAATTTCTAGGTCAACTTGCAAATACTCGGGGCTCCATGATGGAGGCGCAATTGTGTATGCGTTAGGTCTGTTTGAGATGTGGGGAAATATGTTGCTTTGAGTGAGAATCGAAGCGTTTAATGGAATTCTAGCGATAAAATCTCTTACTGTACTATTATGTTCTACATTTAAGTTGAAAACCTCATATTGCGAGTATACTGTCGGCAGAATAACCGCAAAAATGATTAAAGTGGCCAAAAAAGTAATGGTTGTAAGCTTTGATACGCTGATCCTCGCGCAGCTAGCCTCTCTTACTTTGGTTAGTCCATGGATAAAGGCTAAGAAAATAAATGGCGCTACAAAGGCGCCATAATGCCCCTCTAAGCTATAATATAAGCGGTATGTAGAAAGCAGGCTTGCTGAAAGATATGGAATAGCGGGGATCATTCCCCTCAATCCTAAAAATGGTATAAACAAAAGTGGGAGAAACATGAGTATAATGTATAGAAGCTTTGCTGTACCATCAGATGCCAAGGCGTTTAGAGCCCCTAAAGGATTTAAAATCACAATTAATGGAAGCTCTGAGGCGCCGTTAGCCCCAATAACTGCCCACTCATGCCACAATGAGGGTCTCCCATTCCATCCGAAGAATCCTCTCATATAATTTGCAAAGAAGAAATATGGAATGCTAATGGCTGAAACAGCCAAAGAGGCCTGAAATCCCCTATTCCTAATCTTTCTATGATGAAGCATACCATATACTCCAATTGCAGCGATCACTAGGCTCGAATTTTCATGGGTCATAAGTCCCAAAATAGAGGCCACTGCAAGCCTCTTCAGGTCATTTTTTAAAAGGTAATATGTGATGAAAGGAAATATTGTCACCGCAAAGGATTCGGGTGAGAATCCGCTTAAAGTAACCCCCTGCAACGATGGATATAACAGGTATAAAAGGCCCACCTTCAAGGCAGTTTTTTCATCTTTTAGGAATAATTTGGCAATCTCATATATTGGCAATGCGCCCAAGGCAACTATAAAAGTGCTTATTACAAGGAGAGTTTCTCCGCTTGGGTAGATGGCGTAAAGCGGAATTGCCAGCAGTATAATTGGGCTAAAATGGGCCGCAAGGAAGCATCCTGTTTCCGTGTAAACCCATAGCTCCGGCGTATAGTACAGAAATTTACCATGAAGTGTGTTCCATAGAGCCTGATTGAATATTCCTAAATCCCACGTGAAAATCCTGAACGAATGATAAATTATTATTTCAATCGTGGAGAAGGCGATGGTGTAAACTATGATTGCGATGAAAATGTAATGTTTAGTTTCCAATTTTTTCCGATATACGTTGAAGTCGCTTAACCTCATTATGACGAGGCAACCTCCCTCAGCATGCCTAAAAACCTCGGGAACACCCTGTTCATGTCATAATGTTTTACGACCTTCAAACGCATTCTTTTGCACATTTCTAGAAATTTCTCCCTTTTTTTATGCCATATGTCCCTTAACATGCATATTACTAGCGCAAACTGATTAGCGGATCCAGCGTAAAAAACTGGCAGTTCTAGTCCCTGAACCGCTTTGGTTGGCAATGCAACTATGGGAGTTTGGCATGCTGCTGCCTCAAGCAGGGTCAACGGGAAAACATCCACCTCGCTTGTGTGTACTAGAAGATGCGCGCTGGAGTACACTTTAATGAGTTTTTCTATGTCGGTTATGAAGCCAAAATTTTTCACATTTTTTACCTTGGGCAGATCCGATCCTAAACTTATAAAATCTATTTCCTCATTCCTTAGGAGTTGGGTGATTTTGGCGAAGGTGGGAAATCCTTTAGATCTTCTTCCAGAGAATATTACGGTAAATTTTTCATTTTTTTCTTTAAGGGGTCTGAAACGTGAGGTGTCAATCCAGTTTGGAATATAATAAACCTTTTTTCTGCGAATAAACTTTAAAGCCTCTTTATTTATCACATGTACTGCGTTGAAACGGCTTAGATCCTTATCTCCAAATTTATCAAAATATGTTTTCGAAATAAACCTCAAGAATCCAAATTGTTTCATGAAGCCTGCTGAATTCATGCTCCTAATCCTGTCGCTTTGCATTTCGGTTAGGAAAACGAAGGAGTGGAGGGCTCCAACCCTCCGGAAATTTCCAATAAATAATTTGTGAACCAGCGGTGCATAAACGAAGTATCCTATATCAGCATCATCGATTTTGTGGAGGAATCCTTCATGATATTCTATGTCTTTGGGCAATGCCTCATAATTCCTTGGCTTACGTTCAAAGGGCAACGCGTAGACGGCTACTTTACATCCATTCCTTTTTAATTGGTTTGCAGTTTCAATTAAGAAACGTTCGCCCCCTCCATAAAAAGTGAGGCTATAATGGTGGCAAAGCGCAACCTTCATCTTCTCACTGAAACAGGGATATGTTTCTATGGAGAGGATATAAAATCTTTGGCAAAACTTATTGATAAGTGCACAATTTTAAAAACATAAAAGTGGAGTCTCGTTCGCTTTGCGACGGATTAATTATGTTATGTGTATAATTCGTGGAAATATTTCCAATGTCGTAATGAAGGCGTTGCCTATTTTGTCACTTAGCATTTCTTTCGTGATATTATATTTGATCTATCCTGGAACCTTTGAGCCTGTGTGGACTGGGACTTGGGAAAACAGGGTTGGCTACATTTTATTCGCTTGGCTTTCTTTGTTCGAAGCAATAATTGCCTGGGATGACCTGCAAATAAGAAAATGGTTTCTCGTTAATAGAAAGATTGTTTTTGTTCCACTGCTTCTTTCTCCGACGTTTTATGTGTTTGCTGCAAACTTTCTAGGGTTTAATCAGGCAATTGTTGATTTGTCTCAGAGTTTCGGCATTAAGCCAGCGTGGGCAACATTGATGCCGTTGTCCATAGAATATCTTGTTTTAGGTTTCTTATTCGCTTTGATTTTGCTGGTGGAGTATGGATTTAATGGTTTGAGGCTTCACTCCATATCCATATCCTTTCTAATGGTTTTCGGAGTTGTTTACATGATAAATAATTTGCAGCCCTTCGGGGAATTTGCTCCCTTCCAAGCGCTGGCTGTTCCCACGGCTATTTTTGCGGAAAAAATCCTAAGCTTGATGGGGTATAAGACGGCTTTATTTTTGGCAAATTCGGTGCCCTGTTTATATGCGGCGGATCCGAATAATCCTGCAGAATCCTTTGCAGCTCAGATTGATTGGCCATGTGCGGGTGTAGAAAGCCTAATGATCTACACGGTTACTATTCTGCTATTTCTGAAGAAGAGCGGTTTTTCCATAAGGCAAAGCGTCATCTATTTTCTGGTTGGCGCGGCAATTACCTACCTTATCAATATATTAAGAATTACAACTTTGTATGTTATTGCAATTCATGGAGGTGGCTGGGGTATTTTCCATGATTATTTTGGCCCTCTGTATTCTAGCCTTTGGATTGTTTTATATCCGCTGCTGATCATTGGAAGTAGAGAATTATGGTTTAAGCTTAGGCGTGGCGTTGATAGCTATTCAGTGTAACTTATAATGTTAATTAAAGATATAAGTTTGAGTTTCAGAATTTATGTTGGCGTTTGTCTTGTCCAGCGAAGGCGCAACATTTAAGGTTCGTCGACCCAGCCTTTTTGACGCGCCTGAGTGTAGGGGCTGTATTTATCGCGGCGGCCGATATTGCTGGAGTCAATGCCCATACAACGTTTGGAAAAAACAAAGGGCCTAAATGGGTTTTATTTTTCCGCGCTCTATTATAAAGCATATCCAGACATGGTGATGTAGATTGGCTAGAATTGTGGTTTTTGATGTTGAAGGGGTTTTGGTTCCTAAGCATCGTTACCTATTATTTGAGATGGGAAGAATGCTTGGTTTCACTCAGTTTTTGAGGGTGGCTTTTTACGGGGCTCTTTATGAGCTTGGATTAGTTTCGGTGAAGTATGCCCTTGAAGGGGTTTGCAGGGCTTTTAGGGGTTTCAGGGTGGACATGCTTTTGGAGGTTTTTAGAGCGGTTCCGTTGATCACTGGAGTGGAGGAGGTTTTTAAGAGAATAAGGGAGAGGGGTTGGAAGATTGCATTAGTAAGTTCAGGATTGCCTGATTTTGCGGTTCAAGATTTGGCGCGGAGACTTGGGGCAGACTATGCCATCGGTTTTAACTTGGAGGTGGAAGAGGGTGTTGTAACTGGAAGGGTTTCAGGCGATGTTTTAGAACCCCATGGGAAACTTGTGGTTTTGAGGAGGATTTTAGAAATTGAGGGTTTGAATCCTAGGGATTGCATTGTGGTTGCTGATGATAGGAATAATGCTCCTATGATGCCTTCAGAGGCTTTGAAAATAGGTTTTCATCCAGACTTTATGGTTCGCATTAAGGCAGATCATGTGGTGACCGGAAGTCTTATGGAAATTTTGCCTTTAATGGGCATTGGCGAGCCGAGGGCTGGAGTTTATCCGTCTGGGAA
>CAZZKO010000127.1:0-1681 GCA_964654925.1 uncultured Candidatus Bathyarchaeia archaeon | reverse complement strand
GAAGTTGTTGGAAAGAATGGGCAGGTCTTCGCTGTGGATACTGATCCGAAGCTTTTGAAATATGTCGAGTATAATGCAAAAAGAAAGGGATTTAAGAATATTGAAACCCTTCTTGCCGCTGAAGATGCACCAAAACTACCTGATAAGGTGGATTTGATTTTTATGCGAAACGTGTGCCACCATCTGCGAAATAGAGTAGAGTATTTCAGAAAATTGGGGCATTTCCTGAAACCTAATGGAAAAGTTGCCATTATAGAGCGCAGCAAGCCATTAACCTTGCATGGCATTTTTGGACATTACATTCCTAGGGAGACTATTATAAAAGAAATGGAAGAGGCAGGGTTTATAGTAAAACAAGAGTTTGATTTCCTGCCTAATCAATCTTTTATTATTTTTGTCCAAAACGAATTGAATAGAAAAATTGAAAACTAAAAGCTACTGTTTTTGATTAACTTTCGCATGTAGTATGTGTTTCCTTCGTATTCCAGCCTTACAAGTTCGCCATTACGCAAAAGTTCATCAATAATTTGCCAGCCTGCATTTGCCTTCTTTAAAAGTTCTGCAACAGCTTCTTCCCGCATTGGATGCACAGCCGTTATGCTCAGCAAATCCTCCTTAACATTTCCCGTAAATGCAAACGCGTTTCCCTCATATCCTATTAAAAATTCCACCTTATCGCTTCCAAGACGCTTGGAAAATTTTTGAAAAGCTGCGTTTAGGGTTTCCTCTTTAGCTGGTTTTACCCACATTTCCGTTGGCGGCCTCGTTGGTATAGCAATGTAAGCCCTATCTAGCTTAACCAGACCTTCCAGAAAATTTGCTATCTTTTCTAATTCGTCTTCGTAATTAACACCGTCGATGAGCATTGTCTCGCTTACGAGGATTCCTTTGAAACTTCTTGCAAACTGCTTTATGCCATCTAAAATCGTGTCCAATTTTAAGTTTTTATGCGGCCTGTTTATTCGCCTCCATAAATCATGGCTGACCGCGTCAACTTTCAATGAAACAAAGTCAGCAGCTAGCAATTCTTCCCTAACTTCTTCACGCCAAAGCAAAGAAGCGTTTGTTATAACTGCTATAGGAATTCCAACATGCTTTAAAAGCGATATCTCTCTGCCCAAATTAACATCCAGTGTTGGTTCTCCATCTGGCACAAAGGTGATGTAATCTATCCTTTCTCCCCTTAAAGTTGCATCATTAATTTTCCTTTCAACCTGCATCAGAATTTGCTCCGGCTTATAGAAGGCTTGCCTATTAACAAGCATGTTGCTTGTTCTGCCCAATTGGCAGTAAACACATGAGTAGGAGCATGTTTTCGGCGGGATGTTGTTTACTCCCAAACTTCTTCCTAAACGCCTAGAGGGAACAGGTCCAAAAGCCAATGTTTCTACACTCTTCAACGTGTCACCTTAACGATAATTCTGTGCAGAGCCTGTTCCATATGGCAGTTATCTCTTTTGCAACGTCGCATTCCGGAGAATACTCCATTACCGTTTTTCCGTTGACCATGGCCTCTGTAACCACCGGATTGAAGGGTATGTTGCCAACAACCTCCACGCCATTTTCCTCACAGAATCTAGAAATTTTATTGGTGTTCTCCTCGTTTACATCATACATGTTCACACATACGAGGGGTCTAACATTGAAATGTCTTAGGAGCCCTAATGCTCTTTCTAAGTCA
>CAZZKO010000126.1:0-3340 GCA_964654925.1 uncultured Candidatus Bathyarchaeia archaeon | reverse complement strand
AGCGACTTATGACCATGGCCGTTAGAGTCGCGCCCAGCCCCTGGGGTAACCCCACCGCCAGCCTCGCCGGGGCAGGTGGCCACCGTGCAAGAAACAGTTGAAGCTCTCCAGCCCATAATAACAGCCCTTGTAGTGATCGTTGCTATCTGCATATGTCTAGTGGCCTATGACGTATACATAAACCGCAAAGTGCTCAAGCAAGCCGCAAAGTAAGCCTTGAAACCGCTTAACCCCCATTTTTTGTTTATTGATGGTGGTGGTTTTAGGTTTAAAAGGGAAGCCTATTTGCTCCTGTTTTTATTCCATGCTTTGACTGGAAGGCTGGCGACAACCCTTAAACCTTCAAGTCGCGCTTTCTCTTCAACACTTTTCAGCTTTCATCTAAGGGAGATGGAAATGTTGCGGCAGACAGCATAGGTATGGTTCCACTAACACATCCAGATGCAACATTCTACACAAATCCAAATATGAGGAGGAGAATAATAGACTTTATCCTAAGCCATAAATCCCTTTAGTTGTGCATCGTAGACGCTTTAGGAGACGTTCACAGTCGTTAATGAAGCGGTTCAATAGGAGATTAAATGCGCGACTGCAATAAGTTCAAAAACTAAACACGAAATTAAAATGTGTGAAAAAACATTTTATAACTTGTTATAACTTGCTGTTGGAGGGGTATAGTATCGAGGAGGGGCTTCTAGACCCATACAGTCCTAAAAGCATTTGGGCTTACATGTGGTTTTCAGATGGGGAGCAGAAGCTCAAACGACGCCGCAAGAAACAAAAACGCAAAACGAACAATTCATAAACGCCAGCTGGGACTTAAAGGGAATTTTCACCTTAAGCCTTTTGCGCGTAGGTTTAAGATTAGAAATGTACGATCCGTAGAATGTTTCCGGGATATAATGCTTGAATTCGCTCATAAGACAGGCATATCCTCAAATCTTAAGCCTAAACGCTACCTTTTAACTGATGCCTTTGCGGTGTGCAATTTTTATTGAGCTCTACCGCAGGAGACGCGATGAAACATTCTTAAACTTGGCACTTGAGCTTGTAGATCAAGTCCACTTTGTGCTTGGTAGGCATAGGGAGGATGACCATAGAAGGAGTTGGATAAGCGGGCTGAGCGATGAGGAGTTTAAGCATCCAACCATAGGTTTGAGGATAGGTAAGCCATTACCGGAGCGCAGGCCCGATGAACCTTTTAATGAGGCTTTGGGGTGGGAGCGGGATGATCAATACTACCATTACCCAGTAAAGTGGATGCATGCGCTAAATAGAACCAGCCTAATCACTGGAGACTTAAAATATAAGGTGTGGGCTATCGAGCTTGCCAAGACTCTATCAAGGCCTTTGGTAACATCAAGGGGACTGCATGATCCCTTGGATGGGCTCGTTACGTATTTGAAATTGTGGTCTGATGCGCCAAGGAATGTGGGACTCAGCCTTGAAAGGGAAATCGGGGAGCTTGATGAATATGCAGGGATATGGACTGGACGACCGACGACACGCTTGGAGCCGGCGGATTATTATGGAACGCTTACACCTCAACCAAGCTTATCACTGGAGGTTATTACAAAAACCTAAATCTACTGGCTGAAGTTCTTGATGCTTCGCTTTTAAGCGTTGAACTCTGTTTGGCAACTGGATTTTTGAGGCTACCTGCAAGCTCGAGGTTAGCTTTTAGGGAGCTTGGAATTTCTATAGGACTGAAGGTTGCTGAAAGATGTTCGATTTAGCCAGAAAATCAAAAGCCCTATCATGTGAAGGCAATATCCCTCTAATGTCCAGAGTTTAACACATTACAAATGGATCGCAGATGAAGTTGAGAAGTTCTGGCTTAACCCATCAAATAGGAAAGCTCCTCATGGAAGGAGCATAAGGATATTAACATGGTCATGTTAGCCACAAGGCTAATACCCGACGAATTCATCGGGGCTAATTAAACAATTTACAACTCCGCCTATTTTTAATGCAGAGCGCGGTAAACCAAAACTTGCTCAGCAAATTTAATTAGCGTGTTTTAAGTAACATTGTTTGGTGTCTCCTTTGGCGAAAGTTCTCATAATTTATGACAGTAGAACTGGAAATACTGAGAAACTGGCCCGTGCAATTGCTGAGGGTGCACGTGGTGTCCCAGGGGTTGACGTTGTTCTAAAGAAAACAAGGGAAGTAACCCCTGAAGACTTGGCCTCCGCAGATGCTTTTGCTTTTGGATCTCCATCCCATTTCAGTATAATGTCCGGCGAAGTTCTAACAATGTTCACAAACATATACGCGTATAGGGATCATGTTGCCGGAAAGCCTGCATGCGTATTCACTACTGGCAGTGGCGGACAGGTTAATGCGCTTGACAATATAGAGAAAATCTTAGGCAACTTTAACCCTAAGTGGATAAAGCCTGGAATGGCCGTGCATGGGGCGCCAAGCGAAAAGGATATAGAACAGGCTAGAAAGCTTGGCGAAAAACTTGCAAAAGCCGCTGCTAAATAGGCACCCGTTAACGGACAGTATTTCCCTCCATCTTTTCAGCCACATTTCAATAGCGTTTTCCCGCATTTTTGGAGGAGGCGTATGTACTATTTTCCTTGGGGTATGCGCTTCTCCACCCTTGAAGAGAGGCTGAAATTTTATGCTGAGGAGTTTGACGTTCGCAGGGTTAGTGAATGGTTTGAGAGGAGAAAAGGTCGAATATACTTTGCTGTCATAATTGGGAGACACACTAAAATTTTTCCTGAGGAATATGGGGAGGACGCCTCAACAACCATAATAATAGATGATTATAGGGACTTGGAGGATGTGAGACGCCAGATAATAGAGTTTGTCCCCGAGGCGGTATACTATGACAGAAACGTTTATGATGTGATGGGTAACAAGCTGGGACAGGAGTTAGCCTTTGACCTTGACCCTGAAAATATAACATGCCCAGTTCACGGAAGCCTCGCAGACAAAATCAGTCGGGGTCAGGGCTTAAGCTTCTGTGAGTTGGAGTTCCAGATAGCCAAGGAACAAACGATAGGGCTTTACGAATATTTGAAGAAGACCTTCTCCAACCTAAAAATAGTCTACTCTGGAAGGGGGTTCCATATTCATGTGCTTGATGATCATGCCTATTGGCTTGATAGGGCGGAGCGTGAAAAAATAGCTAGGAGGGTTAAGGAGCAGGGCTTCCAGATAGATGAATGGGTTACTGTTGGAGATATGCGATTGATAAGGCTGCCCTACAGCCTAAACGGGCTTGTTTCACGAATTGTAATTCCGCTGGAAATGTGGGAGGTTGAGGGCTTTAATCCTGCAAGTGACAGCAGATGCTTGCCAAAATTTCTAAGGCAAAATCATTGAT
>CAZZKO010000125.1:0-10447 GCA_964654925.1 uncultured Candidatus Bathyarchaeia archaeon | reverse complement strand
GAAAATATACCTGTTCACTAAAGAAGAAGTCTTGAAAGCTGAAGATGTTGAAATTCCACGGTTTAAAAGTGCTCAGAAGAAGCTACACCTGTTCAGAAGCCTTCAGGAAATGGAGAAGGCTGTTAAACACAACCCAAGAATCGTTTCAAAATGGGAAATAGAGGTAAATAAAAACAAACATAAATATGAATTTGAAAAGCGATGGGAGATTTTGAAATTTTAGTGAGATGCTAATGTATTTACACTAACAATTGCTGATTTTTCCCTCGAAATGTATAAGCGCTATTAATGACAAAAATAGCTGAGGTGATGGAATGAGTGAGGAGTATATTATTGATTCGGAAGCTGTGCAAAAGAATTTTTTGAAAAGCAAGGATACACCGTTCTGAATAAAATGAGAGAGGTTTTCCGGATTTAATTGTGCTTAAGGGAAGAGAAATACAGTTCTTTGTTGAGGTAAAAGGCGGGGAAACCAGCTATCTGAGTTTGGAAAATTTTGGTTTCATAACAAAGCTTGTGAGGGTTAAGGGAGAAAACGAGGTATTTATAGAAGAAGAACAAACATGGCCGTGGCCTTAAGGCGCTCATCATGTAACTCCAGAGAGTTCCATAGTGTGTGGCAGGATAGAGGTAAATAACTAAGCGGTAAACAAGGGCTTAATGGGGCTTGTTTTAGGCTTGCTTTGCTCTCCGTTGGCTAATCCAATCTTTCAAGCCGAGCCTGACAACATCGCTTATGCTTAAGCCTTTGCTGTGTGCAAGCTGTTTAACATAGTTGTAGTCTTCCTTGTCCAATGCTATGCTTAACCTAACCTTTCTAACCATAACCAAACTACACCAAAAAACACCAAATTACACCATAAACATAAAAATGTTTTGAAGCCCCTTTTCAACACGTTTAGGCTAGGCTGAACTGTTAAATTTAGCCACTTATAAAGCATAATAAAGGTGAGTGAAGCGTGAAGTTTGAAGACTTGCTGAACCTTATCAAGGAGAAATGGGAAGCGTTTCAGAAGGCTGAATACCACTTGTTTAACGAGTTTGTTGACGAAAACGGTAAACCTAGAAAAGGCGTTTTGAAGCATATCGGGGTTTACGTGGTTTATGAAGGCGATAAACCTATCTATGTAGGTTCAGCGGGGAAAGGAAAACATGTTTTAAGGTATAGAATTGGAGATTTGTTTTCGGATTACAGAGGGGAAAAGGGAGAAAGGAAGTATTACCACACTTTAACAAGTAAGCTTTTAACTAAACATAAACGCTTCAACTCGTTAAAGGAGATTCAAAGCTTCTACTTCAAAGAGTGTAAGCTTAAAATATTGGAAACAGAAACTCTTTGCGAAGCTAGGTTGATGGAAGCCTTTTTAATCAACATGCTTAAGCCAAGATACAATAGCGAAACAGAGGAATTAGAAAAGAGTAGTTAGCCGAGGATTCTTAGGTTAGCCTTATCATAGACTTCCCTTAGCATTCTTATTCCTTGAGGCGTGTAGTGTTTGGCTAAAACGTTCTTTGGAGCTCTTCCCTGAAAAATATCTATAAACCTATCCGGAATTAGAGCCTTACCCATTTCTTGACTGAAGAAATCACGTAAATCCTTAGGTTTCAAATGGATTCCAGATTTTTCTTTAGCTTTTTTCCACGCATAATAAAGTCTCATTCTTGATATTGGGATTAGCTTCTCGCTTTTTCTTTGCCAAGGGTTCATAACTTTCTCAAATTCTATTAAGGCCTTTTCAGCTTCTTCGTTGTAGAAGCTTATTCCACTACGCTTAGTTTTACCAGAGTGGCAATTTGGAATAATGGCCCTTAAACTTCTATCCACATCACTCTTCCTCAGATTCCAAACCTCACTTTTCCTTAATCCGCTCGTAGCTAAGAACAAGGCAAAGCATTTAACACCAATATCATCAATTGCCTCAATAAACCGCCTAACCTTCTCAGGTTCAATTTCCTCTTTAATCTTTAAAGGCCCTGAAGGATGCTTATAACCATCCATCCACTTTAAACCCTTATAATCTCTAAAATAGGCCTTGAAAGCTGAAATAATATTTGAAACGTAGTCTGGAACATACTTCTGTTTCGCTTCATAAATGTAAAGCTGAACATCCCTCTCCGTCACTATGGTTCTGTTTTCAAGGAAAGCTCTAACCCTTCTAACATAATGCTTAGCTGTTTCAAAACTTAAATTCAATTTTGCCAAACAAAACAGCCGAAAATCTTCCAAATCCAGTTTTAACCGCTTCTTTTCAACAAATAAGCTACTTGTCGCCGGTTCAAATCCGGCCCTCGGCACTATATCAGAAACTACGTTTCCGATACCTTCCTTTTTGTTTTGAGCTTCTTTCAGCTGTACGTCTATTTTTTGAACTTCCTGTATTCTAGAACGCTTTGAAGGGCTTGTTCACAAATTCTGCTTATGTTTAGCTTGTGTTTTCTTGCTTCCTCTATTAGTTTTGGCGGAAGCGTTATGCCAACCGTTTTTTAGGAATTTTCTTATGCCTTTTCACTCGAGTGATTTCGGCTGAACTACTCGAGTGATTTAACGCTTGCATTTTACTTAGCCCTCTTATGCCTTTCCATATATTCGCGGATTGCGTCTGCTAGGGCTATGCTTACCTTTCTGCTTGTTCCATACTTTTCAACCACGAAAAGGAGCCATTCCTTCCAGAGGTTTGCGTCAATGTTAATGCTGGGGGATCCGATATTTTGTATTGTTGATGTTAAACGAACTTACGTTGTGGAAAAGGAAACGGGTGGATACAGCTATAATATAACTTTGAAAAATATTGGTGATTATGCCTCTGTAGTCGAAATTTCCTCCTATTTTGATTTTATTGAAAATGGAACAAAGTCAGCTGGAACCGTTTCCAGTATTCATGGAATACAGGTGAAATAATAAGTGTTGGAATGGGATTTGGCTTTTCAAATCAGGCTGCTTTGCCTATTAATAAGTGGATTAAGCTTGAAATTGTTTCTCAGTCGACGTTTCAATCGTTTTTAATTCATTTTGACACTATTCTATATGTATCTGTAAGTTCGCATGAGTTATGGTATCCCAAGGATATAACGATCAATGGTAGGCTAATTAATACAACAAGTAACATGGGAATACAGAATCAAAATCTATCCGTATACATTAATGGGATACCCCAAGCGGATATCAAAACTGATATTCAGGGAAACTTTTCTTATACATGGTCTCCGACCTACGGACATTATGATATTTTGATAGTGTGGAGTCATGAGATCAAGATTGCAAAGAAAACATATGTGATTCACATAGAAACTAATGATACATTGATTTGGACGCGAGTAAATAATGTGCAAGTTGATGAGCTATCTTTGGATTATAATTCAACTGCATTTTGGTTAAAACTATATCGAGCAATAAAGAATGAAATGTACTGGGAGTTTGACAAACCCATGGTATGTTTTTTAATATAACAATTCCAGAACATTAAACGTTATGGTTCTGAGGGTTTATTCCGACTTGCCTGAACCCCCAATTATATCAGGAAACAATACCGCGTATTTTATTTATTATGAGAATCCCTACGACCCAGAGAAAGGCGAATATCATTCACCGATTGTAACCGTATTTTTTGCTCAAGCAATTCATGCCAAGCTCTCGATTTCCTGTAGTTCTCCCACATCCTATATAGGTTTTAAAGTGAATGTTAACGGTAGATTAACTTTCCTCAATGGTAGTGGTATTTCCGGCGTCCCTATACTGCTCTCATACAGTATTAATAATGGGGAATCATGGAGCGATATTACATTAACAAACACCTCTATAGATGGCAGCTACTTCGTTCAGTGGATACCCCTGCAACTGGTGAATATTTGATCAAGGCAGCCTTAAAAGATGAAGGGTGCGTTTTGGCTGATGACGCAATAGTCAGCTTGGCTGTTATTCCATTCGCAGATCAATATGTGTTTTCAGTATTATCCAATTCAACGTTATCAGATCTCTTTTTTAATCCCACAAGCAAAGAATTGAGTTTTATCGTAAGTGGTCCCCAAGGCACTGCGGGATACGTAAACGTGACAATCGCAAAATCCCTTATTGCCGACGTCCGTGAGCTTAAGGTTCACGTAGACGGAACTGAAATCACATATAATGTTTTACCTATTGGCGAATCATGGTTGCTACATTTCACTTACAATCATAGTGCACGCTATGTTGTGATAAATCTTGGTCCGGAGATATCCCTCAAAACCCAATTAGAAATCATAGCAATTCTTTCAATTATTGTAATTCTCGGGGGAACTTTTGGATCATTATACTTTTTAAAATTGAGGAAAAAGAAAACTAATGGAAAAAGGATTAACGCTAATCATTTCGTCCAAGTCAATGTTTTGGCGATAGTTCGCGTTTATAAACACCCTCTGAGTTAAGAATTTCGGCTACAAACCTCGTAATAGTTTCACTCGCAAATCTCAGAAGTTCCTTTAGTCATCGCTAACAGAACATGTATGGGATTAAGAGGAACTTAGAATTCTCTTTAGTCTGGTCTTGCAGAATTATACGTCGCGTATTCTAAAGGACCAGTTGGGTTATCATTAAGGCGATGATAATTATTGGCAGTATTTTCAGTGCTTTCTTGTTGAATTTTTGTGCTTCTTCTGTTTTCTTTGCATCTACAAGTTTCATGATGTAGACAGACGCTGAAAGGTTGTAGAGGAAAATCGCGTATACAGCAAGCATCATTCTGTCAGCTAGAGTCAGATAGCCTACTGGAGGTATGCCGCTTAGTAGTGCCAAATGAAAAGCCGTTGCAGACATGAGGGTTGTGACACCTAGGCCTATTCTTTGAGCAAAGTTTTGCGGCGATATGGCAAAAGCAAGCAAAGATATTGTAGTTATAACAGTGATAGGCAAAACACTTTTGATAAAAGAGAGATTACAGGGCGCTTCAGTGTGATGCTAAACACAAATCTCGAATACGCTTCGTCACCATATGAATGCTCTGTTACACTTGCCTCAAACTCTCCAATCTCCCAGCCTGCTACGTTAACAGTGTCGTCGACATTTGATGTTGGGTCTGCCTCAAAGGATAAGTATGAAGCGTTAAGGTTCTTATGCTCCAGTTCTACAGTAAGTGTATGTGCCTCAAATGGGTATCGTGCGAAGTCAAAAGTTTTTATGAAATCCCCCTAACGCGATACTCCAGATAACCTTGGTCTTCACTCGAGTAGATTTTGTACTTTGTAGGATATCCATTAACAAACTCGAACTCTTTTACATCCTCTAAGCCTATCTCAGAAGAATTGAACCTAAACCAGAGATAGAAATCTAATCGATAACTACTCGCTGCTAAATCAATTTTTTCAACATTTACAAGCCATACTCCAACCCTAACACTTGCAGGATTACCCGACGAATTCACAGTTCTTACATTGCACATTAAAATTGGAAAAAGGGCTAGCGCCACCAACAATAAGAGTATTCGCCGATCTTTCATACCATTCCACCCCTGAAACGACAAGCATGTTCTGCTCATAACCCAGTTTATTATATAAAAATTTCGAGCGGTCTGCAACCTAACATACGTCTATCGTTTACCCTGCAAAAAACTAGAAGTTTTTGGGCAATATAACTTCTGTTAGTCGCTGTTAACAGAACATATTTGAGTTGATGTGAAGTGTGAACTTTCAATTCCCTTTATTGGGATTTTTGCTTTGCATCCGTGGTCATTTTTTGGCGGGTTTGCCGCTTTAGGCTGTTTTTGAGTTTAGTTCTGGTATGCATTTTCGATTATTATTTGGGTGTAATTTGGTTTATAAAGATAATCGAAGTTAGCCTTTTTATGGCTGATGAAGGTTGTACTTTCTATCGGATGTTGAGCATAAGTATTTGCTTTATCAGCTTTTGCCTACTGCTAGAGAGGTGGGCGTTAGTAAGGAGTTGCGGGGTTGGAGTTGGCATCAGCCTCCATTGAAGCCTTATTATGACAATGTGAAGTTGCCCATGTATGCTGTATGTTCAAAGTATTGCCCTACAAACCGTGATGTTTACTTGCGTTATGTGGAGAAAATTTCGCCTGTTCCAAGCGGTAAGGTGGCGCTTGGCAAAATTCTCCATGGAGTAGTCAGCGACTGTTTGATGGCTTTTATTCAGCGTGGTAGCGTGGATTTTGATGCTTGGTGGCAGACTATCCGCTGGTTTGAAATTCCTGAAAAGCCTGAAAATTTGAGAGAGCCTTCCAGAAGGGTTTGGGAGTTTGTGCAGAAATTTTGCGAGGCACGGTTGGCTGATGTTTCTAGTCGACAACATTACGCTTCGGAGCTTGACTTAAGGGTTTCAGCTGCGCCTTTTCTGGTAGAGCATAAGATTTCAGGCGAGCTGCTTGGTTTAAGCGGTATTCTCAGCTTGGACTGTTATGATTATTTGAAGGCGATAATGTTTGATTTGAAGGTTGCAAGCGAACCGCAGGAATGGCATAGGCTTTCACCTGTGGGCTATGCACTTGTTTTCGAAAGCGTCCACGAAGTTCCAGTGGACATCTGCTGCAATGTATACCTTAATGTGGAAAATGGAAAAGTTCTGGTACGTAAGGATCTATTCTTCGCCAGCGACGAGTTGAGGCAATGTTGGATAGAAGAAAGAGATAGAAAACTGGAGATTGTAGCTGAGGGAAAAGACCCGGGCAAGCCAGAACGTTCTCAATGCAAAGAGGATTGCATGTACTTTAAAGTATGCTATGAATAGCAGCCATAAAAGCCCGTGGTGGTTTTATGAAGATTTTCTTGGATGATTTCGGCATTTTCTTGGGTAGAAAAAGAAATCGCTTTATCGTGAAGAAAGAAGGCGAGGTAAAAGAGATAGTTGCTGATGATGCTGATTCCGTAATTTGCTGCTCCTCTGGCGTCGCTTTCTCAGCCAGTGCATTGAATTTAGCTGTTCAAAATAACATTCAAGTTGTTTTTGCCCGTTACAGCGGTTGGCCTTACGCTGTTTTGATGCCTGCTGCAATGACTGGCTCGGTAAGGGCTCGAAGGGAACAATTTACTGCTTACAATGATGAAAGAGGCTTCATTTTAGCCAAAAAGTTTGTAGCTGGAAAACTCACAAACCAAGCGAATCTTTTGAAGCTTATGGCTAAAAATAGGCGTCAGACCGATCCAACGCTTTCAGGAAGGCTTTATGAAGCTGGCAAAGCCATAGATGAAATATGCACTAAGGTTGATAGAGAACAAGGCTTCAAAATTGATGATAAACGCCAGGATTTGATGAATTTAGAAGCTGAAGCTGCACGTTTTTATTGGGATGCTATCCGACAAGTGTTACCAACTGAATTAGGTTTTACTGGGCGAATAACAAGGGGAGCACACGACCCCTTCAACGCTATGCTAAACTTTGGCTATCAGACAATTCTTTTTCCGGAGGTTTGGAAAGCCATTAGCTATGCTGGTTTGGACTTTTATGCGGGCTACTTACATGCTGACAGACCCGGCAAGCCCTCTCTCGTTTTGGATTTGATGGAGGAGTTTAGACAGCAAGTTGTGGATAGAACCATTATTGGCTTAGTAACGAAGAACGTGATTAAACTCGATGAAATCATCGTTGCTGAAGCTGTCGAAGAGGGCAGAGTGTTAAATAGGGAAGTTGTTAAAACTTTGCTTGCAAGTTTTCAGGAGCGTCTAGATACAGAAGTCATGTTTTATGGACAACGTGGATCCATAAAAAAACTTTATTCCCCATCAAGCTAGGCGGGTAGCACGCTTTCTACTACGTGAAGCAGATTATACGCCGTTTACTTTAGGTTGGTGATGCATACGCGTTACGTGGTTATTTACGATATTACGGACGACAACTTGCGGGCTTTGGTTGTTGAAACCCTCAAAGACTATGGATTGCAAAGGATACAATACAGCGCATTCATTGGAGATTTACGGCGCGATGAACTGAACAGTTTACTCGCGGACTTGAAAAACTTGATCAAGGATTTAACAGAAAATGTCCAGCTTTATCCGCTGTGCGATATATGTTTTAAAGGTAGAAAAGAGGTGGGAAAACCTAAAAAGTATGAATTTAAAGAGGGAAAAGAGAAAATAGCCTACTTTTAATCTGTGCGCAATACTTATGTATGCGTTTGATATCAATTGTATACGGTGAACTGTTTGACTCTTAAGCCTTTGGCTGTTAGGATTCCTGAAGAAATCGAAAAAGAAATTCAAGAGGTGATTGAACGGGAAGGCCTGGATAAGGCTACAGCAGTGAGGACGCTTCTTGAATTGGGTATTGGAGAGTGGCGCAAGCAAACAGCTTTAGAGCTATTGCGAGATGGAAAAGTGACTTTTGCTAAGGCGGCTGAAATAGCCAGGCTTTCACTTTGGGAGTTTGCTGATTTGGTAAGGCAACGCAATATCGAGTGGGTTAGGTATACGCCAGAAGAAGTCGATAAAGAGTTTAAGGAGGCATCTGGGCGGAGTTAGAGTGAAAAAGCTCGTTTTTAATGCTACGCCGCTAATCTACTTGACCAAGATAGGGCTAAGCAGGATTTTTGAGGAGTTGAAGGATGAGAAGTTAACCTCTTTAAGCGTCAAAAGAGAGGTGGTAGATGAAGGAAAACGTAAAGGCGTCGCTGACGCTATAATTCTAGATAAGCTATTCCTGAAAGGCGTGTTCAAGATTGTTGAACCTAGAGATAAGGATTTTCTAGAAAGCCTTTTGCAGACGAGGGGACTCCACGTGTCTGACGCCGAGGTTCTAACAATAGCAAAGGAACATGGCGGAACAGCCATAATAGACGATGAAGTGGCAAGGAAAACAGCTAAAATTTACGGCATATCCTACGCAGGCACACCCTACATCTTAGCAAAAGCAGTTTCTGAAGAAATTATTACACGGGAAAAGGCTAAGCAAGCCATAAACGAGATGATTTATGCCGGATGGAGATGCAGCATCGAAACCTACGCCAAAATCATGGAAACCATAGAAAAGCTTGGAAAAAGTAGGCGATAAGCGAGGTTAAACATGTGAGCGCCCATTTAGGGAAGAGGCAACCCTTACCCGTTTCTGATGTTGCTGAACCTTATGTTTCAGTAACCGACGTCAAACATTACATTTATTGGCCTAGGCGTTTTTGTTTCTGCACTCGCGGAGACAAAGAGAAGGATAGAGTCATCGCCTACCTAGACAACATATTGAAATCATATGAGTTGAATGGTAGAATTGAATGGAGAATAGGCGGAAGAGTTGCATCATATTTGTTTAAATCAGCTGAAATGCTGGAGTTTACCGGCGCCCTTGCAGGCTACACCTTTGCCCTTCAAAACACCCGTTTAGTGGCGATGACAGGGCTTATTACCAGTGTTGCAGCGTCACTGTCAATTGCAACGTCAGAATACTTATCAACCAAATCTGAGGGAAATGCAAAAAATCCTCTTAAGGCTGCGGTGTATACTGGCATTGCCTATGTGCTTACAGTTATTTTTCTAATATCTCCATACTTGCTTCTAACAGATTTATATGCTTGCTTAAGCCTGACAATAGTGGCTGCAGTTACCGTCATCTTCCTATTCACCTTCTACATTTCACTTGCAAAAGACTTGCCCTTCAGAAAGAGGTTTCTGGAAATGACGGCAATCAGCCTAGGGATAGCAGGCTTAACATTCGCTATAGGATTCTTAATAAGAGAATTCCTGAACGTAAAATTAGATTAATGGCCGAGGTGTCCGATAGTTGGAAAGTCTGAAGGCAAAGGTGTTTAATAGGGCGGCTTCTAACCCCAAGAACAAGCCAGACGAAATATTGAAAGTTTTGAATTTGGGGCAAGGGCAAGTGGTTGCTGACATCGGAGCTGGCGGCGGCTATTTTTCTTTACGGTTTGCTGAAATTGTAGGAAAAAAGGGACGAGTGTTTGCCGTTGACACAAACCAAAAATTTTTAGTAATATATTAAGAACGAGGCAAGGAAGAAAGGATTAGAAAACGTTGAAACAATTCAAGCAACCGGAGAAAAATTGGATTTGCCAGAAAAAAGCTTAAATTTAATTTTTATGCGAAATGTGTGCCATCATCTGCGAAATAGAGTGGAGTATTTCAGAAAATTGGGGCATTTCTTGAAACCTGATGGAAAAGTTGCTATTATAGAGCGCGGCAAGCCATTAACCCTACATGGCGTTTTTTGGGCATTACGTCCCTAGAGAAACTATTATGAAAGAAATGGAGGAGGCAGGATTTATAGTAAAACAAGATTTATAGTAAAACAAGAGTTTGATTTCCTGCCTAACTAATATTTCATCATTTTCGTCCAAAAGAATGCATAGAAAAATTGAACTCTAAAAGCAACTCTTTTTGCTGAGCTTTTGCATGTAGGCGCTCCCTTGGTATTCTAGCCTTACAAGCTCGCTATTACGCAAAAATTTTGAAAGATTGCCGATCACAGGAGGCTGAGGCTGAATATAAAAGTGGGGCAGATGCCGGGAGCACCGTGTCT
>CAZZKO010000124.1:0-12986 GCA_964654925.1 uncultured Candidatus Bathyarchaeia archaeon | reverse complement strand
CCATGATCTATATGCGCCACTATTCCGACATTGCGGATTTGCTCCTTCTTTTTCATTATTTCGATGATTTTGGCCGTTTGCCTAAATCTTGTTAAGGCTAATGCTCTTCACCCCGTGGCACGCTTATAGAAATGGTTAGACGTTTAATCTTTCCCTTTCGTCTCCATTTTTATCTGTTAAATGTCTGTTGTATGCAAAAGGTTAATATGACGCATTTTTCACATCCATGTAGCCTATCTCTATGAAAGGGAACCTGATGCTTGGTTTAAATATAAAAGCAAATTTAAAGTTCAACGCAAGAGGATGCTTCAATAAGATGGAGGGTTAGTTATGGGACGTTATAGGCAAATTGAGGAAATAATAAAGCTGATGAACACTCCTGAAAGGATAAGGAACACCAGCATAATTGCCCATGTGGACCATGGTAAAACAACACTCTCAGACAATTTACTAGCCGCTGCTGGAATCATAAGCGAACAGGTTGCCGGACAGAAGCTTTTCCTAGACTCCTGGGAGCTTGAGCAGAAGAGGCAGATGACCGTTTTCGCATCTAACATAAGTCTAGTCCATGAGTATAAAGGGCAGGATTACCTCATAAACCTCATTGATACGCCAGGCCACATAGACTTCAGCGGAGCTGTAACTAGAAGTCTCCGTGCAGTGGACGGTGCCCTTGTTGTTGTGGATGCAGTTGAGGGTCCCATGACTCAGACCGAAACCGTCTTAATGCAAGCCCTGCGGGAGAGGGTTAAACCTTTACTTTACATAAACAAGGTGGATAGGCTCATTAAGGAACTGAAACTCACTCCAGAGGAGATACAGAAGAAATTTGCAAAGATAATTCTGAGGGTGAACAGCATCATAGAAAAGTATGCTCCTCCAGAGCATAAAAAGGACTGGCAAGTTAAGGTTGAGGATGGGCGTGTGGCCTTTGGCTCCGCCCTTCACAAGTGGGGCTTGAACCTTCCCCACATGAAGGCTAAGGGAGTAACCTTCCGCGACATAATAGACGCATACACTGGGGATCCTGACGAAATAGGAAGAAAAGTTGAAGCCCTAAGCAAAAAGGCCCCGTTGTATGAGCCTATCCTTGACATGTTCTGTGAGCACCTTCCAAGCCCACTGGAAGCTCAGCCTTATAGGCAAACCCAGATATGGCCTGGAGACCCCAAAAGCCCGGTTGGCCTTGCGATGGCTAAGGTTGATGCTAATGGGCCCCTTCTTATGTGCATAACAACTGTCGAGGTTGACCCCCACAGTGGCGTGGTTGCTATTGGTCGTGTTTTCAGCGGAACAGTGGAAAGGGGCAAAACGATACGTCTTGTAAACAGCCGAATGAAAGGCACAATACAGCAAGTTTACATGAGCATGGCTGCTGACAGGGTGATTGTGGAACGTATTCCCGCTGGAAACATCGCTGCGCTTTCAGGGCTTCCGTCCGTCCGCGTTGGAGAAACCATCGCAGAAGAAGGTGTTGAAACAGTTCCATTCGAGGCGCTTAAATATGTTTCAGATCCCGTGGTGACCGTGGCGGTTGAACCTGAAAACGTTAGGGATCTGCCCCTCTTCGACAAGGTTATTCATAAGCTCACCCTTGAGGACCCAAACCTCCACTTCAAAATAGACAAGGAGTCTGGGCAGTACCTCCTCAGCGGTATGGGTGAACTTCACCTTGAGGTTACAGCCTACCGCATGCAAGAGGCAGGATTGAAGGTTAAGATAAGCAAGCCTATTGTCATTTACCGTGAAACCATAGGTCGCGACTACAAGGGTTCACCTGTGCTTGGTAAGAGCCCAAACAAGCATAACAAGCTTTGGGTAACCGTTGAAAAACTTTCAGAGGATGTTATAGAAGCCATAAAGACTGGCAAAATAAATGAAATGCAGACCCGCGACGAGAGGCAGAAGATTCTCATAAAGGAGTATGGATGGTCAACAGAGGATGCACGCAACGTCGTGGCCATCGAGGGTGCAAACATACTGGTGAACAGGATCAAGGGAAGACAATACGTGGAAGAAGTTATTGATCATATCAAGTCAGGCTTCCGCGACGCTGTTAACACTGGTGTATTAGCCAAAGAACCCATGTACGGGTTAAAGGTAAACCTCGAAGATATCCTAATCCACGAGGATCCCGTCCACCGTGGACCAGCTCAAATTCTGCCAATGACATGGCGCCCAATATGGTGTGCCTTCCTAATGAGCGAGCCTAAGCTTCTTGAGCCTATAATGAGTTTCGAGTGTAAGGTTCCAAACGATTTTGTAAGCCCTGTTATTTCGCTTGTGCAGAAGCGTAGAGGCAGAATCTTGGACATGATGAATGAGGAGGACATGGTTATAGTTAAGGCTGAAATTCCAGTGGCTGAATCCTTTGGAATGGCTGACGAACTTAGATCGTCAACGCAGGGCAGAGCTTTCTGGGCAACCCAGTTCAGCCGCTGGGCACCAGTGCCCGAATCCATGCATGCTGATGTTATAAGGCAGATCCGCGAGCGTAAAGGATTAAGCCCAACACCACCAAGCTATAAAGAGTTCTACGAAGAAGAGTAAAGGCCATCTTTTCCCACACATTTTAAATTTACAGTAAGTATGTTGTGAGAAGCTCTACCACATCGCCTAGCCAAAGCTTAGAAGCAGTATAGCCCCACAAACCTTTTTGATATCCAACAAGCCGTTTCCTCATACACTCCAGCCATAAAAGCTGTCGCCACTAAGCCATAAAGGAGAACAAAGGCTAAAGGGCATTTTTCGCTTGTCTTTAATCATATAAAACCCAAAATTAGGGAAAGCGTTTACTTTTAAAAGCCTAAGAACCCCCTCGAGAGCTTCAGAAATCTCTAACCTTTTAAATTATTCTGGATCAATCTAAAGGCAGAAATCTTTTATGTGAAACTGTTAAAGTTCTAAGCTTCCAATGGATTAGGGTCTCTGAATGTGCGAATGGCGATGTGCTGTGGAAGGGTTATTTGGATTGTCCCCTGAAAAGGCAAGGTGGCTTATGGTTTTTGCTGGTTTAGTTATAGAATTTTGCCTTGGAGCCATATATTCTTACAGCGTTATCGCTGTGCCTTTAAAGAGATTCTTTGAGGCTCCACCCTCCAGACGGGCTTGGTTTGAAGGTTTCAGCTACAGAAATGCAACTACCCTTCATAGTTTTCCTGCCAGTATTTGCCCTTGTCATGCCCCTCGCGGGCAGTTTCATCGAAAAGTATGGTCCAAGAAAAGTTTCAGTTACAGGCGCCATATTCGTGGGTTTAGGCTGGTTTCTTGCATCCTTAGCAACTTCGCCAATGATGCTTATTTTCTTATATGGCGTGATTGGCGGTATTGGCGTTGGGATAGCTTATAACTGTCCAATAACAGTTTCTGCAAGATGGTTCCCTGATAGAAGGGGATTAGCGGTAGGTTTAACTGTCCTAGGCTTCGGAATTTCTGCTGCATTCGTTTCACCATTCGCCGATTTTCTTGCAGCAAGACTCGGAGTTTCTACGATGTTCAAGATCTTAGGAATAATGTTCCTTCTTTTGATTATTGCCTTCTCCATTTTCCTACGTTTTCCACAATCGGATTGGAAACCTCCCTACTGGAAGCCTGCTCAATCCAAAGCCGCCGCAAATATTGAGCTTGACAGGGGCAAGATGGTTAAGACCCTAAGCTTTTATGCGCTTTGGTTATGTTATTCTATCGGAACATTAGCCGGACTGATGGCCATAGGGGTAGCTAAACCCGTAGGTTTAGAGGTTGCAGAGAACGCTGGAATATCCGAGTCGGAAATTTCAAGTCTTGTAACAATGTTGGCTATTCCATTCGCTTTTTGCAATGGTTTTGGCCGTCCCCTATTCGGCTGGATGACTGACAGGCTAGCTCCCATGAAGACAGCTGTTCTTTCTTTCATTCTTATATGTCTAGCTTCAGCCCTAATTTATGCAAATCTAGCATCAATTATTGCGTATGCTGTTGCCTTTGCCATTCTTTGGTTGAATCTGGGAGGATGGCTTGCCATACCACCGGCAGCAACAACCAGCTTCTTCGGGATTAAAAATTATGCTAGAAACTATGGGCTAGTTTTTACAGCCTATGGCGCGGGGGCGGTTGCCGGCAATCTGTTGGCTGGGCAAGCTAGGGATATATTCGGCGCCTATATTGCAGTTTTTCCATATGTAATTCTCATTGCAGTTATAGGGACAATAACCGCCCTGATGGGGCTAAAGCCGCCAAAATCAGAATAGCCATAAGCCTAATTTAGAATGCTCTGGTAGTTAAGGGACTGGTAAACGTTTAGTCCCCTTTGGGGCATATATAACTCTAATTTTCGCCGGTGCATATTCGTTAAAATTCACGATTTTGACCTCTAACCCTGCGTTTTTCCAGAGTTCATATTCTAAATCGTTAAGGCAATTCCAAACTCCACAGGCCCTACAAAATGTTCCTTCAACATCCAACACAAACTCATTTTCTTTCAACTCAATAAGTTTCGCATTGGCCTCGGGGCTTCTATACTTGTTATACTCCCTAATAGCCTTCAAAACAGCACCCTTCAAGAATATTTTCGAGAGTCCCAGCATTTCTATGGTTCCCCACATAAGAATGGTTGGGGCAGTATGAAAAATCTTTAGCCTAGAAAGTTTAAAAACTTGGCTTAGGCTTTAGGATTTGTTTATTACTATGCCAAAATTTAAGGCGAAGGAGCATGCAGTTGTCTTTAAAGGGTTTAAGGGTTCCAGTTGACGGTCTAAGGGCTGAACCTTTCTCCCTTATACTGTGCTACCCAAAGCTAGATAGGGAGCATTTAGAGGAACGCATTAAGGAGCTGGCTGGTTTAGGCGTTACAGCTTTGGAGTTTCAGGGAGAAAAGCAGGTTTTTAATGTGCCTGTTTTAGGTAAGGGCTGTGTAGGCTTGGTCGTTTTAGCCTACAGGAATGTTGAAAAGGTTGCCTTGAAAATTCGAAGGATGGATGCCGACCGCGAGATGATGCAGCATGAGGCAGAGATGCTTAGGAAAGCCAATTCTGTTGATGTAGGTCCCAAACTTTTCAGCGTTAGCAGAAACTTTCTCCTAATGCAGTTTATAGAGGGCATTCTACTCCCCGAATGGTTAGAAAGGGTTTCAGACATAGAACGCGTAAAGAAGGTTTTAAAGGACACGCTGGAGCAGTGCTGGCGCCTCGACAAGATTCATCTTGACCATGGGGAGCTCAGCCGCGCCTCAAAACATATAATTGTTGACTTTAATGACGGCCCCTTCATAGTGGATTTTGAATCTGCCAGTTTAAACCGGAAGCCGGCGAATGTAACTTCTCTATCCCAGTTCTTATTTATAAGCGGGCAGGTAGCTGAAAAAGTGGCTTTGAAAATTGGCGAGAAAAACAGGGACTCCGTAATAGAGGCATTGAGGCGTTATAAAGCTGATGGAAACCGTGAAAGCTTTGAAAGAATCTTGAGGGTTTGCGGTCTTTAGGAAAGTGTTGCATGGGCTTATGTGACAACTTTATTTATTTGCCTTTTCTTTAACGCTTCTTTGATTTCCATGGCTATTCTTCTGCCTATATACATATTTTCCCCGTATTTGAGGTAGGCATAAGGTGAGGTTCCGATTCCAACGTTTGTCCCAGCCACTATGCGGGCTGAAATTTCAAAGGTGTAGATTTCCAGTTTATCCGTGATGACGGTTTCTAGGCAGAAGGGTCCAATAATTCCCGGGGGAGCAATTTCCTCCGCCACTCTTTGCACGTTATCCCCCATTCTTAGGAGCTCCGGCAGAAGCGACTCGCGGAGTGTTAGCGGTATGTTGCCCACAATTGTGTATGTTGGGCTCAAGTCTATTCCTAACTGCTCGTTTGCCGGAACCCGTCCTATAGCATCAACGGTTGACTCATAGCGTTTGTCCACGCCCAAAAACTCCACATCTCTACGCATTATGGATGAGAAATAATGGGGGTAAACGTTAACGCCTAAAACATACTCCTGCAGGTGTATTTTTTCCACATCTTCTTTGCTGAGGAGGCCGCGGCGAATCATCTCATCAACCCTTCTCTTGAAAGTCTCCGGAGAACTAACCAAAAAATAGCCTCTTCCGCCTTTTGCTCCCGGAAGTTTTGCTATGGATAAGCAGTTAATATCCTCTGGGCTTTTGAAGGTTTTAGGGAGTTTAAGCCTAGCTCTGCTAAGCCACTCCTCCTGTTTCATGCGGCTTGCCTCCCAGTGGAGAAGCTGACGGTTTCCAAACATGGGCACGTAGAAGTTGTCCACCAGCTGTTCAGTGCTTAAGTAGGCAGTGAAGGAACCGTGGGGCACAATTACCGTGTTAAGCTTTCTAAGTTTTTCCTGAACCTCTTCTTTAAGCAGTTCTGTGAAGTCTTGAACTATTATGAGTTCATCTGCCAATGGGAACTTCTTATAAACAATAATGTCTTTTTCCTTGCAAATGCAGACTGTTCTAAAGCCTTCTTCCTTAGCTCCTTTAAAAATGTTGAGGGCTGAGTGGGAGCCTATTGTTCCTATAGCCAGTTTCTTCAAGTCATACTTGCATAGGAGTTCGGCTATCTCCCCTCTCGTTATCATGTTACAATATCCTCAAGCCTGTTTTCCTTTATGGCGCGTTTGACCTCCATGGCCACCCTTCTTCCCGGACCCACTTCAAAACCGTATTTGTACTTCATGTATGGCGAAGTGGGCTCCACGCATGGGCATCCTGGAACACGGGGGCTGACGTCAAAAACGTAAAACTCTAAGTCCTTTGTAACTGCGCCCTGTAACGCAAAAAGCCCGATGATTCCCGGCGGATACTCCTCCTTACATGTTTGGACAAAGCGTTCTCCAGCCTCGAAGATTTTCTCTATTTGGCTTTCACGCATGGTTACGCCCATATGGCCAATCTCAATGTTTTGTGTGGCTATTCCGATCTCCAGCTGCTCTGCAGCTGGTAAGTCCAATACTCCATCCAAGTCTGTTTGAATTCGCCTATCAAACCCTAATAGGTCTATTTCGTCTGTTAGGGGCGACCAGAAAAAGTTAGCGTTGAACTTCGCCCCAATCACATATTCCTCTATAACCGCTTTTTCAAGGGCTTCTGGGCTTATTATCCCCTTTCTGATGCGTTCTTCAGCCTTTTTCTTGAACTCCTCAGGGGAGGCCGCGTAGAAGAAGGCCCTTTCAATGGCACGCTCCTTTTCAGGAACCTTAACTATTACGAGGCGGTCTATCTCCTCATAGGATTTGAAGGTCTTAGGCGTCGGTATACCTGCTTTTCTAAGCAGATAATACTGGTTTCTGGAGACGTTGCGCTCCTCTGTCTTAAGCATAAACCTGTTTCCCATGATGGGCACTGAAAATCTATTTTCAATATTGTCATAGCCAACATAAACCGAAAAGGAGCGGTTAGGCACAAAAATGGTGTTCAAGGCTTTTAGCTTTTCAATGTTCTCTTCCTTGGCTACATCGGCGAATTTGTCTAGCAAAAGCACATGGTCAAAAAGATTCCGATAATAGCGCGTATAGGTTTTTTCCCGGCCCTTTTGGCACACTACAACGGTTTCAAATCCTTCCTGTTTGGCGCCGTAGGCGACTTCCAAGGCAGAATGTGAGCCTAAAACACCTATTCGAATGTTACGCTCATCATATTCGCTGACGATTCTGCTGATCATTTTCCTGTTTATCATGATTATTCACCAGCGTATTCCCTATACTTTTTCACGATTTCTGCAAGGCTTGGAACATCAAATATTTTACGGTTTGTTAAGGCGTTAGCCGCAGCCATGTACATCTGGCTTATTATCCTTTTCAATTCCGGATCTAGCTTTAACGGTTTAATGTCAACAAGTCTTCTCCAGTCTTCTATGCCCTGCTCCCTTGCCTTCTTCTTGGCCTCCTCCACGGCGCTGTACCATTCCGTGCGCTTATAGAACTGGCGGGCCACTTCCTTGCTTACGTGGAATCCTTGATAAGTGAATCTGCACTCGTCCAGCGTGCCTACAACATCCACAACCATAAGTCTCCTTAGCGGATCGAAGGCTAACTCTATTTTCCCATCCTCGTTCTCCAAACCAGCCTTTGAGGCGATCTCTGTTATGGTATTGTCGACTTTCAATAGCGTTTCTTTAATTTCTTCGACTTCCGCGTCCGTTAAACCCGCAATTTTTTGGGCTTCGGTCCATGAGATGTACCTGTCTTCTTCCTCGAGTTTTGTGCTTACTTCAAATATGGGTTTATGGAGTTTCTCGCTTGGCTTGGGCATATGGTCTAGGCCTAAATCTTTAAGAGTTATTAAGCCCTGCTCAAGCCGTTTGAAAACCGATGAGCCTTCAGGCAATCCATTTCTGTAGATTATTTCAAGGGGTATTAGGAAATTCTTCAAGGTGGGAGTGTAAATGCTGTAATCGTATTGTAGTTTTCCATCCTTAACGTAGGTTTTCGGTTTATAAACGTTTACTAGGCTTATTTCCATTATGCTTGAAGGCTCTTCCAGCTCGTCGAAGCGTACAACTTTGCATTTTGAGTTTACAAGTCCCCTATAGTGGGTTCTAATGCCCTTCTCTTCAAGCCTTTCAAAAGCGTAGGCTCCCATGAGGCATAGGGCTGCGCCTTTACCTTCAATATGGTCTGGCATTTCCCCCCAATCGAAAACTGAATAGCGGTCTGAAAAGTGGAATCTGCCCACTCCCATGCTATCGGCTGTTGGTTTCTTCAGAACTTCTAAATCTTTAACGCTTCCCATGCCCTTAAACCTTCAAATCCCTCACGGATTTATCTGCTTCTTCTATTTCCTTTTTCTTGGAAAGCTGATATTCTTTTACGCGTTTAACTAACTCCTTATCCCCCAAAGCTAGGATTTTAGCTGCAGCTATGACGGCTCCTTCGGGTTCCAGGGTGACCACAGAGCCTATCCCGCTTGGCACCCTAAGCGATGAGAATATGTCGGCTCCAGCAAACCTGTCCGAGTAGGGTGGACAAGCAATAACGGGCTTGGAGGTGTGGGCGTCAACAAAAGCGCTTAGCGCGTTGGATCGCCCAGCAACGGTTATGAAAACAACGTTTTCTTCCTCATTTTCCTTTAGTATTTCAAGGACTTTTTCCGGGGTTTTATGGGCTGAAGCTATCCGAAACTGGTAGGGTAAGCCAAAAGCTTCTAGGCGTTTGCCTATTTCCCGGGCGAATTCTAAATCCTTTTCAGAGCCCATGAGGATAACAACTTTCCTCGCCATCGATTTTTACACCCTTCACGTGTCTATGGTTTAGGGTCTTATTAAAATTTTTAAGTTTGCAGTTAAACGCTTAATCTTGTGAGGAGGCATAAAAACAGCATGCCCGCACAGAAGAGGATAAAAAGCATTATAGACGAACTCTTTGGAGGCTTCCCCTTCGAGGAAATGGAAAGGCTATTTGACGAATTCCCCGAGGACCAATTTAGCGGATACTCCATATCAGTTACCCATACTCCGAACGGCACAAGGGTGAGGGTGAAGGCGGGCAAAGACACTGATGTGAATGCCCTTAGAAGGCAGCTTGAAAGGCAATATCCTGGGGCCAAAATAGAAATTGAGGGCGGCAAGTCGGAGCCGCTTATACGTGAAATATCCATAAAGCCTATCCGAGAGGAAAAGAGTGAAAATAAAGACTCTTAGAACCTTGAGGTTTAGCTACTTTTTAATCTCACTCTCGTAAATTTCAGAGACAAATTCGCCGATGGCAGGGGCTGCGGTCAAGCCAGGCGATTCTATGCCAATTAAATTTATAAAGCCAAAATGCCAATTAAATTTATAAAGCCAAACAATCCCCTATCGGCTTCATGTTTTATGATGAAATCCTTAAACCCCTCCCCAGGACCTTGAAGCTTAGGTCTAACGCCTGCAAAATCGGGCGTCAACTCATACTCATCAATGCAGGGCAGAAACTTTCTTACGTTCTCTCTAAACTCATGTTCGCCTGAAGTTACTTCGTAGCTGATGCTGTCCACATAGTAGGCGTTGGGTCCCAGTCTAACAGTTCCAGATAAGTCTGGGGTTAAATGTATCCCTAAGCCAAGCTTCTCCGGGGCGGGGTAAACCAGCATTTTAATGGGCGGTTTGCCCAAAAGCCTAAAGTAATCTCCTTTGCAGTAGTGTATTCTATAGCCAAGTTTTTCAACGTCCAACCCAACCATGCCCGCTATTTTATCTGCGTTGAGGCCTGCGCAATTTATTATCGTATCAGCCTTTATTGTGAATTTTTCGCCTAAGCTGACTCCGGAAACCTCGTAGCCATCATCCATTTTCCTTATATTCGTAACCTCTGTTTTTGTGACCAAAACCGCACCGTTCCTGGTTGCTTTTGCATGAAAAAGGTTCATCAATTCGTCGGGATCAACGATGCCCGTTGAGGGCGAATAAATATCCCGTTCAGCCTCGACATTTGGCTCCATTCTTTTAATGTCCCGTCTATCCAAGATTCTAAGCCCTTCCACACCGTTCACCTCACCCCAGCGCATGAGCCTTTCCAGCTCGTTTATCTCGTCCTCGTTGGTTGCCACGTCAACTTTCCCAACTTTTTATAGGGGATGCTATACTTCTCGCAAAGCTCATACATTAGAAAGTTGCCCCTTACACAAAGCTTCGCCTTAAGGGAGTTGGGCGGATAATGAATCTCCGAATGAATTACACAGCTGTTATGGATGCTGGTTTCCAGCCCAAACCTTGCATTCTTCTCCAAAATATAGACTCCACTATTACCCTCTGAAAGCTTTGCGGCCACAGCCAAACCCACTACGCCCGCACCAATAACAACGATTTTGGCTTCTCCCATGAGGTAACGTTGAGAAACATGTTTCACAAAAACTTTAAGCCTTTAACCCCATGCTTCAAGATGCCTTCCGGGGCTATGGAACTATTAAACTTTATTAAAGCGTTAATAATTTTAGCCTTGAAGGATAGCTGTACCGTAAAGTGGGGTAGTCGTCTAGCTTGGTCTAGGATACCAGCCTGGGGCGCTGGCGATCCTGGGTTCAAATCCCAGCTACCCCACCACAATGTTGACTAGGTATTTTTCATCCTTGTTTAGGCGGTAAACTTAATATTATCTAAAAATTCCTTAACCGCTTGAAGATTAATTGGTCGCGTATTTCATGGTTGTGAACTTTAAAAGGTGCTTCTCAAAAAGGATTCATGCATCTGGCGCAGAAAATGGCAGGCGTTTTAGTTGGATTTATTCCATGCTTCCTTTCAATGTTGCGGTAGGTCCCATCGGGACCCTTGTTCAGCGTTTATGATAAAGGAGCCCAACGTCATCTTTGAGCGGCATATAATGGTTATGGACAGGCATAGTTTCCTCCAGCGGCTTCAAGCCCTCCCATACATTTTCTTCAGAATTCCAAAAATCAGCGACTTCAGGAAAATCTTTAGAACCATGCGATTCGAACTCGCCAGGCAACATCTTCTTCTATATCTTTCACTTTTTATGTTCTATCTATCATCAGGCTTGTTCAACACCTCCATAGTTCCCTCACTCCAGGCGAGATACCAAATCTTAGAAGGTTCATGCCCCATACCGTAGCTAACATAAGCCCTAGTGACGCCGCAGAACGGGGAATAAAAAAGCGGCGATAATGTGATTGTCAGCTCGCCATGGGGCAGCATTAAGGTGAAAGCCCATGTAATGTCCATGATGCTTGAAGGGGTTGTGGACGTGCTGCACGGTTGGCCTGAAGCTAACGTTAATGAGCTGATTCCCAGAGAATGGGATCCTATTTCAGGTTTTCTGCCATCCAAAGAGGGAATCTGCGAGGTTAAAAAGCCTAGCGAATATTAATCTACTAGGAAAGGTTTATTTTATTGAGCAGAAATTCTTTGAAAGTCAAGGGCGGAGGAAATCCGCTGGGATGTGACCGTTTCAGGTTGAACTATAAACTAGGGGAGGTGAAAATGTGGCTTATAGGTATATTGCAGAGGCTTGGAAAAAACCTGATGACACCTTTGTAGGGGAGATCATGCGCCAGAGACTTGTGGAGTGGCGTAAACAGCCAGCTATTGTTCGTATCGAAAAGCCCACCCGCTTGGACCGAGCTAGAAAACTTGGTTATAAGGCTAAACAGGGCTTCGTCGTTGTTCGCGTCAGAGTTAGGCGTGGAGGCTTTAGGAAGAAGAGACCCAGTTCCGGAAGAAGACCGAAAAGGATGGGTGTGAACAAATATAAGCTTGCCAAGAGTTTGAGGCTTATTGCTGAGGAGCGGGCTGCAAGGAAGTTTCCAAATCTTGAAGTTCTGAATTCCTACTGGGTTGGCGAGGACGGCCGCTATAAATGGTTTGAAGTTATACTAGTGGATCCTAATCATCCTGTAATAAAGGCTGATAAGGACATAAACTGGATATGCGAAAGACAGCATAAAGGCAGGGTTTTCAGGGGACTTACCAGTGCGGGCAAAAAGGTTAGAGGTTTAAGAAATAAGGGTCGGGGAGCTGAAAAAGTTAGACCAAGCAGGAAAGCGGCTACAGAGGAGTAGTTTAACCATGGAAAAATTAAGACCTATGGTTTTCAAGAGAGGTGGAAAAAAGCGGGCTGGAAAGGGCTTCAGCGTTGGAGAACTAAAAGAGGCTGGACTATGCCTAAAGAGGGCTTTAAAACTTGGGCTTCCGGTAGATCCTAGGCGGAGAACCATTCATGAGGAAAATGTTAAGCTTCTTAAAAACTTTATGGAAAGTGGAAAGGCGTTGTCCTCTGAGCCTAAGGAAGTTGATGTGGAGAAAAAGGCTAAAAGCTAAAAGAATAAAATAGCTTTTGATGATGTAGTTTTGTCTTCTAAAATTCCGGTAAATTGCATGGATGTACGGGTGTTCGTCCATGCCACAGAGGATGAGGGTAAAGTCTTAGCGGCGCTGTGGAACGTCTTACCATCAAACCTCCAAGGCAACGTGCCGCTTAAAAAAACAAACCTTATGGGCCATCATGGCAATCCAATAACCCTTTTTGAGGTCAAAGTTAAGGATAAGAATCATATTAAAGCCTTTCTTGAGCATTTG
>CAZZKO010000123.1:0-16604 GCA_964654925.1 uncultured Candidatus Bathyarchaeia archaeon | reverse complement strand
TTTCTAAGCTCATTTATCTTCATGTCTCATTCTCCTTTTTTAGGCAAGTTTCTCCGCAACTGCGAATTTTCCATTAACTGATAGAATCCGCACCTTTACACGTTCGCCAACTCTGCTATGTGGGACGAATATCAGGTAGCCCTGAATCCTTGCAATTCCATCGCCCTTGCTGCCAATGTCGTCTATAACCACTTCTATCTCCTGATTCACTTTCACAGGTACTGTTTGGAAAAATGTGTTGGTAGGATCGAAGTATCTACTTCCAAATCTTCGAGGTTTCCTCTCAATGTTTCTTGTTTTTTCCGGAAGCCTTCGCGGCATATTATTTTTTCGTCCTCAACGTGGAACAGTCCCTAACCAAAACTCAGCGCCTTTTTACAGCACTGGTTTTGGCTAGACTTGTACAAAACAATGGCGACCACAAATATAAATGTTGTGAATCTGCTCACTCATATCGTAGAGCCTCCACTGGATTTAGCTTCGCAGCCTTTCTTGCCGGATAAAGCCCAAAAATTATGCATACTACTATGCCGAAAAGCACGGCAAGTATTGCCCACTCTAGAGTGAAAAGGGGAGCTATCTCTAGCCTTCCGGTTTCAGGAGTTCGAATGGCCGTATTCTGGCCTTGAGGGCGCATGAGCGATGAAATCATATAAGCCAGTACATGGGAGAGGCCGAATCCGGATAGAACTCCTATCAGCCCGCCTATAACGCCTATGAGTATAGCCTCGCTTAAGAACATTAGTAGGACCGTCCTGTCTTTAGCACCTATGGCTTTCAAGATTCCTATTTCACGGGTGCGCTCCATAACTGAAACCGTCATTATATTCATTATGCCCAATCCGGCTACAAGTAGGGACAGGGAGGCTATAGCCGTTAAGAAGAGCTGGACGAAGCTTAGAATATTGTCAACTTGACGCATGAATGCTACTGGAACTAGGATGCTCACTGCATAGGGGTTTTCAAAAGTGCCCTCTATTCTCTTGGCAACCTCCTCTGACTGCTCTGGATCCGAGACTTTCGCTAAAATTATGTTGTAGGCCTCTTTGCGGGTTATGTTGACGGCAGCCTCCATAGGTATGAATGCCCAGTAGTCAAAGTTTGTTAATCCAGGCGTGCCACTTTTACCGAGAATAGCAGCAACCGTGAATGTTTTGTTAATACTTACTTCTGAATAGGGCGGATATGGCAACCTAGCCTTAATTTGCAGAGTTACATTTTCGCCTACCTGAACGAGGGCTTCCGTCTCGTTTAGGAAACATGCCTTATAACCTAGAACAATGGAGTCATTATCATCATCCAGCGGTATTTCCCCCTCTAATGGGACGAGCCTTTCAGGAAGCATGCTGGTAATTTCTGAAAAGTTCACACCTGCAACCGTCAAAGCATTTAATTTTGTGCCTTCCTGATTGTAGAGGGATGCTTCCGGTATTGTGATCACCGCGGTGGCAAGCTCTACACCACTTACATTGCGAACATTAGCCAAATCCTGAGGCTCAAATTCGCCTATGCCTGCGGTGAAGCTTCCCGGGATAATCACCAGAATATCCAATTCAAAGCCCTGCTGCATACGATTTTTTATCCCCACTCTGAAACCTTCGCCCAGTGCGGCTATGCCTATTATGGCTGTTATGCCGACTACAACGCCTAGGGTTGTAAGGGAGGTTCTAAGCCTTCGTTGCTTCATGTTTTGCCATGCAGAGGCAAGTATCCTCTCCACTTTCATGTTTAACTCCTCCTAGGGGCTATTTTTATGCCTTCAACAACTCCGTCCCTTAGGTGAATAATACGGTCCGCCACCTCTGCTATGTGGGGATCATGGGTTACAACAACGAAAGTTTGTCCCTTTTCAATGTTAAGCCTCTTCATCAACTGAACTATTTCCCATCCAGTTTTCGTATCAAGATTTCCTGTAGGCTCGTCGGCCAGGACTATTTTAGGGTTGTTGATGAGCGCACGGGCGATAGCCACCCGCTGCTGCTCTCCGCCGCTAAGCTCTGCAGGCCTATGATTCATCCGAGCCCCAAGCCCTACAAGCTTAAGCATTTTCTCAGCCCTGTGGGTAGCCTCCTTTCCTGAAAGACCTGCAAAGTCGAGGGGCAGCCTCACATTTTCCAAAGCTGAAAGTCTTGGAAGCAAATTGAAAAACTGGAATACAAACCCAATCTTTTTAAGGCGAAGTTCAGCCAACTCATCACCATCAAGGTTTAAGAGGTTGACTCCATCAACCATTATTTCCCCATGATCTGGGCGGTCTAAGCCGCCGATTAAATGGAGCAGGGTGGATTTTCCACTTCCAGAGGGGCCAAAAATAGTTACAAACTCGCCTTCTTCAACATCGAAGGTAACCCCTCTCAACGCTGGGACGATAACCCGTCCCAAGCGATAGTTTTTCTTGACGTCACGAACTTGAAGAATTGCCGTCATCACAGTCACGACGGTAAATAGCTTCAAAAAGAGGCATACCTATAAACCTTACTTTAAATCGGCCTTATACTCCTATAAGAAAGCCTTCTATTGTCGTGGCGGCGAAATAGGCAACAGCAGCTATCAGGAACGTCTTTGACCATGAAAATTCCGTTGCCGCTCGTATGGCAAAGGCGCAGAGAACAATTGTCCAGATCGTTACGGCTGTTTGTATGTAGTTGAAGATCTGATTTAGAAGAGCGATGTAGGCTGCTTCGGCTCCGCCTCTAAATCCAACAATAATATATTCAAAGGAATATTTTATGGCCGGAATTGTTGAAAAAACTGCGGCATTAACTATTGCTTGGACCGCCATGGGCATGAGGGCGAATCCGACAAGGATTATGATAACCCGCCATATAGTGTTGGCTTTAAACCCCCTAGTCATCATATAGATTAATCCAGCGAGGAGCACCCACCTAAAAACGAACTGCATAAATGCCAAGATGGCGTAGTTAATGATAAAGGTGAAACTTTCCAAGGGTTTAAAAACTCCTCCAAAGAAGACCCCGTCCACCAGCAGGGTTACATTGGAGGCTTCGGACCATGAGAATTCAAGCTGGAGACCGGTGATATTCCTCCAATCTGCTGTTCCCACAGAGACCCAACCGTCATCCCCAAGCGATAGAGCCATACAGTTCCAAACATCAGCCTTAGCGTTGGCTAACTCCTCGGCTAGGCTTAGGCGGAAATAGCTTGAAGGAGATCCGGAAAAAAGATAAAGAACTGCATTCTTGGGTTTGCCTTCCAGGCCTATCCATTTTAAATTAAAATACAGCTTTGAGTGGCCGTTAGGACTGGAGCAGTCTATTTTTCCAATATCCTCCAGGATTATGGTGATTTTCGGGCTGTTTTTCACATGAAATTCGATGCTCCTATTTCCATATAGGGTTCCATTTATGTAATCGTAATAGTTTTCCTTAGGCGGTTCCCCTTCAAGGTTTCTCCAAAAGGAGGCCTTTTCAGTCCACAGGTCCTTCTTTGATATGTCACTTTCAAGTATTGATGTTGGCAGCGTATCCTCATAGTAAGTTTTGGAATAGAGGGCGATAATGGCGCCTATGCTTGAGGCGATGAATAGGATCATGACAAGAATTGGCCCGGAAATTTTGGGATTTTGTATAATATCCCTGAAAGCCTTATGGGGTGAATAAAGAACCTTTACTATCTCCTTAACTGGCAATTTTACTCATGCCTATTTATGATCGGCTTGTTTATTAAGGTTCAGACTAAAGCCCAAGCTTCATCCGCCTATAGGTTGGGTAGTCCAGATATTCTATGAACCGGCTTTCAGCCTGATATCTGACAGTGAATTTTTGCCGTTCTCTCTTTTCAAGGATCTGGCTTGTAGTTATGAAGGAGTAGGCGTCGCTTCCAGCGCCTGAGCCGTAACTTACCATTAATATGCGCTCATGCGGTTTGGCTATGTCTAGAACAGCCGCCAGCCCTATAGGCGATGAGCCTGAATAGGTGTTGCCGAACTTCGCCACCTGAAGGGATGGCATGTACTGCTCTTCTTTGAATCCAAGCTCTTTGGCTATCCTCACCGGGAAATGTGGGTTGGGCTGGTGGGCTACAAAGTAGTTGATGTCCTTGGCTTGTAAGTTAAGCTTTTCCATGAGCTTCTTTGCGGCTTTGCGTATATGCTTGAAGTAGGCTGGATCTCCAGTGTACCTTCCACCGTGCATTGGATACTGCTCACCGTCTCTACGCCAGAAATCAGGAGTGTCAGAGGTGCATGAATGCCATCCCTCCACTTCGGCTATGACATCATACTTTCCAAATATGAAGGCGCATCCTCCGAAGCCGACGAAGAAGTCCAACTCGCCTCCCGGGCAGTCCCTTGGAGCAGCCTGCGAGTTATCCGCGCCTATGATCATGGCATATGGTATATTGAATTTTGGATGGCTTACAAGGGAGGCGGCATCCTTAAACATGCTCGTTGCCGCCTTGCAGGCGAATTCCGTGTCCACAGCATCCACGCCCTGCACATCCTCGTCTTCCTCTCCAAGCTTTAGAACTTGAGCCACTTTAGAGGCTATAGGCTTGACGACATACGGATTAGACTCGGTGCCCACGTAAACCTTGCCTATCAGCGAACTGTCCACTCCGGAGCTGATTAAGGCAAGCTTTCCAGCCTCCACAGCTGCGGTTATTGCATCTTCGTCTATGAAAGGGACTGCACGCTCCATGATGCCCTCCTTTATCCTAAACCTGGAGGTGTATACACCGTAGCCCACAATGCCGGGGGAATCATACTCCTTTTTAGGGCTTATTATGCGATACTCCTGGTAGGGGTAATATTCATCAGCAAATGTGAAAGCCAACGAGATCGTTGGAATAATTTCACTTTTTCCAACGGAGTACCTTCGCCTAAACCTTGGAACAACCTCTCTGCCCTCTAGGGCTGAAAAATCTATGACCTCATCATCACGAATTATTCTATCCGTAAGTCTTCCCGGAACCCTCACCCGCCCATCATGGAAGGAAACTATTCCATATATGTAGGCGCCAAACTTTCTGAATTTGTTCGTCGGCTCATTAATGAGGGTGCATATTTCTAAGCGTCCCTTCTCGTAAAAGAAGTCTATGTCAGCCATTTTTCCAAAGCTTTTCCTACCGCAGTTTCCGCAGTAATCCCTTATTTCAAAATACTCCTTACCGCAGATCTGGCAGCGTCTACCCCTAAGCCTATCACCTAAATATGAAACCCTTCGCTCTATAGGCTCGCTGCTCACCTGGACACTTCCCTTCCAAATATGTGAACATGGCTTTTCGTGCCGAAACCCTCAAGCTCTAACACACATCCATACTTAAGCCCGGAGTCCACTACAACCTGACGTTCCCCAGCTTCGCCCCTAAGTTGTTTATAAACTTCATATATTTGAGCCCCGCCGGTGGCGCCGAGGGGATTTCCATCAGCCTTTAAACCTCCGTTAATGTTTACAAAAAGCTTCTTCCCATTAACCTCATAATAGCCTTTATAGTCCCTGCAGCTTTCGAATATCATCTTCCAAGCCTCTCCAGGCCTGCAGAAGCCCAAATCCTCGAGGGAGATCATTTCCATAACGGTGGATTGATCATAAACCTCTAAGATTTGAATATCCCATAAGCTTATGCCTGCCATTTTCAAGGCATTTTGCACCGCTAATCTAGTTGCCAGAAAACCAGTCAGGTCCTGCCTCGCTGGATATGCTAGATAATCGGTGGCTGACGCCGAGCCAAGTATGTAGACAGGCTTGTCTGTAAGTTTTCGGCCCACCTCCTCGCTTGCGAGAATTACTGCTGCAGCCCCATCTGATATTGGTGCAAAATCATATAGGCCTAAAAGCCTGCGAGTGCTTCTCCTGGCCTCCAAGACCTGTTCTACGGTTATTTTCCTCCTAAATTGGGCATACTCATTCTTCAGGGCGTGCAGGTGATTCTTAACGGAAATTTGGGCTAGGGCGATGCTGAGCTCTTCCAGCGCCTCGCCCTTTATCCCATACTTTTTAATGTAGGCCTTAAGCATAAGCTCATGATTTGCCTCTGGGGTGCCGCCTGCATAGTAGCTCCAGGGATCCCCCAAAATCATTAGATCGTCTCGGATTTTGTCCAGCCTGTCAGTCATCTTTTCTATTCCGCCCACCAAAACAACATCAAACTTTCCAGCTTGAATGGCGTTGCAGGCGTTTGAAAAGGCTGAACTGAATGAGCGGGTGAAATCCATCGGCACATGTAACTCCGTTAGTTCCGATAGGAAACCCTCCTCTAAGCCCAGTTTATTAGTGAGTAGAAGAAAATAGTCCGAGATGTAGCAGGCTTCAAGATCCTTACGTTCAAGCCCGGCATCTTCGGAAGCCCGAAGCCAGGCTTCCTCCATAAGCCTTTCAGGCTGCTTATCGTAATGTTCCCCAAACTTTGTTCTTCCAGCACCAACAATTACAGGGCGTCTCAACATTCTAAACTAGCCCTTCCAGCAATAGCAATTATCCCTTTCATTAAAGCATTTAAATGTTTGCCATAGTTAGCGGCAAAAATAAAATGGGGATACTTGACTGATTATGGTGTAGCTTTGGACTATTTTAACAGGGCTGCACTCCTATCCGTAAGCCTATATCTGGTATCCCCTTCCTCTTCCACATAGCCTGCGATTTTCAGTTCTCGTAATCCGCTTCTAACAAGGTATATAGGCCTGCCAGTTTTGCGGGCAATATCCTCTGGAGAAGAAGATCCTTCCTTAAGGGCGCTTAGTAAAGCCCTTCCGCTTGATGTGGGTTTTCCATCTGGAGAGATGCATGGCATATTTTAGCCCTCTGGAAGCTTCTTGAAGCATAGATACCAGTCTTTGCACGTGTAGCCTTCTTGGGCTGCCACTTTAAGTCTTTCCTCAGCAGCTTCAGTTGTCGATGGCGGCGGAACAACCACCGGATCTCCTGGTTTCCAGTTTGCCGGCGTCGCCACCTTATACTTGTCAGTTGTCTGCAGTGCATCTATCAGCCTCAAAATTTCATGCATATTCCTTCCGGTTGTGAGCGGATAGTAGAGAATTGCCCTAATCTTACCCTCCGGATCTATTATGAAGACGCATCGAACAGTTTCGGTTTTACTTTGTCCGGCGTGAATCATCCCATATTTTTTGGCTATTTCCTTGTTCAAGTCGGCGATTATTGGAAATGGAATTTTAACGCCCATTTTCTCCTCGATATTTCTTATCCAGGCTATGTGGGATGATATGCTATCCACGCTGAGCCCTAAAAGTTCAACGTTTCTTTTCTTAAACTCCTCATATAGTTGGGCGAAGGCTATGAACTCCGTTGTGCAGACAGGCGTGAAGTCAGCAGGATGGGAAAATAGCACAAGCCACATTCCTCTGAAGTCTGAAAGCCTTAGAACTCCATGGGTGGTTAGAGCCTCAAAATCAGGAGCAGGCTGGCCTAAAACTGGCAGCCCAACAGTCTCCTCAGCCATCTTCCCTTCCTCAAGCGTTATTATGATGAGGATTATTTAAAAAAGGTTGTGTACGAATTTCGCACCTACTGAATCAACTTTTCCACGTTCCTTTTTACAGCTTCTATGAATTCGTCTGTGCTGACAACGGCCTTAGCTGGTGGTTCTGAAACTTTTGCGACATCTGCAGTCATTATCATATCCCCTTCCAAAGTAACCTTTGTAGCCGTCTCCAGTTTTAAAGAGAAATCAACAAGCTCTGCTATTCCATCAAGTTCTCCCCTTCTTCTAAGGGCTGAAGTCCAAGCAAAAATTATGGCGGTGGGGTTTGTGGAGGTTTTTTCTCCCCTCAAATATCTATAGTAATGCTTTTGCACTGTGCCGTGGGCAGCCTCTGCCAGAAAGTGGCCTTCAGGCGAGAAAAGTACAGAGGTCATGAGGGCTAGGCTTCCAACATAAGCAGCGGCTACAAAGTCCGAGAATATGTCTCCATCGAAGTTCTTGCACGCCCAGATGAATCCGCCTTCCGATCTAACCGCCCTAGCCAGGGCGTCGTCTATTAGAAAATAATAGTAGCCTAGGCCCGCTTTTTGGAATTTCTCCATAAACTCCTCGGCGTAAACCTTGCTGAAGATTTCCTTGAAGCGGGCATCATAGACCTTTGAAATGGTGTCTTTGGCTGCGAACCATAGGTCAAGCCGGTTTTCTAGGGCATATCTGAAGGAAGCTCTGGCGAAGCTCTCTATGGAAGAGTCCATGTTGTATATTCCTTGAAGAACCCCGGAACCACTAAAAGGGGGGAACTTCGCCCTATGTTCTTTCCCATCACTTTGCCTTACAACAATTTCAGCCTCAGCCGGTCCCTCGAATTTTAGGCCAACTCCATCATATATATCGCCGAAGGCATGCCTGGCTATAACTATCGGCTTTTTCCAGAATCTAACGGCTGGCTTTACGTTGGAGAGGATTATGGGTGCACGGAAGATGGTGCCGTCAAGAATGTTTCGGATGGTGGCGTTGGGGCTTTTCCATTCCCTTTTTAGGCCATACTCCTTTACTCTTTCAGCATTAGGCGTTATAGTGGCACATTTAACACCCACTTTCCAACGTTTTATAGCTTCAGCCGCCTGCAAGGTCACTTGATCGTTGGTTTCATCCCGCCTTTTAATATGGAGGTCGTAATATTCCGTTTTTAAGTCTACATAGGGCAGGATAAGCTTCTCCTTAACCCAACCCCACATAACCCTAGCCATTTCATCTCCGTCTATTTCTACGATGGGCTTGTCCATGCATATTCTACTGCGCATTTTTGCTCCTCCGCACTCGGCTTAATGTTTTGAACAATTATAAATTAATCTTCTCTATAACTCTGGTAGGGTTGGGAAATGAGTGCCGGCGAAAGGTATCGCCTTATAATATCCGTTGAGGAAATCAGAGGTAATTGCCCAGTATTTAGGGTTGGCGAGAGAATGGTTGTGGAGCCGCCAAAAATTGTTTTGAATCAGACGGACAACATCTGCATTCATGCGCTGGGCTGTATCCTCTCCATGCTTGTGCCCCTAAGCCGCGGTATAAGCTTCAAGGATTTAGGCCTTGCCAAGGAGGGTGAGGAAGGGTATTTCCAATGTCTAGACCCGGGAGCACCGTACACTAATGGGGGAACAGTGCTATTCAAGATAAGGCGGGAAAAACTTAACTTCTAAGAGGGATTATCAAAGGTTACTTAAGGAAAAGGCTGAAATGGAAGATGCGGTGAGCCATATGCCTGCTATACAATATCTCGCAACGCAACGATTTTAGTTAACGCCGCTGCGAATGTTTATAGGGGGTTATGGCAAAGAGTCGGTGAACTTCTATTTGGAATAGTTCTCTTCTTCGTTGAACTGCTCGTGTTGACAGTTGTCCTCTACATTGCAGGGCGCATAGTTGTCGGTGAAACGCAGGCCTCATTATCTAGCGCCTTCGCAATCGCGCTTTTGGGAAGCATCCTATCAAGTGTTTTTGTGGCGTTTATACCCTACAGCATCCTCGCCCTGTTCCTCAGCATTTTAGTGTGGCTTCTGCTTATAAAGCGCCTTTACAAAACAGGATGGCTTGGAGCCATTGTCATAGGCATTTTAGCAATAATAATATTCATAGCCATACTCGTATTCTAGCCCTGCTGTTCGGCATATTCCACATCATATACGAGTGGCTGATCGTCCCCATATTATAAACCGCAGCTTTGCAAATCCTAAAATTTTAAATTAAGGAGAGCTATACCTTACTTACCCAAAGGTGTAGCGTGGAATGCGAAGCCAATTTCCAAGTCGAGAAAGGCCAGCCTCAAGAAGACCCTGATATACAGGGCTGTTGTTGATCCAGCGGCTTTTCTCCTAACATACCTTTTCACGGGAGAAATTTCAGGATCCATTCTTGCGGTGATAGCCATAGAAGCATTCTCAACGATCTTCTACTATATACTAGACAGGCTAATGTAGGAAACTTTAACATCCAAAAACATCCACTTTTTATTCCATGACTTTTAAAATTGGACCCGTAAACAAGGGGATTTTAGCTTAATTTAATTTTAAAGTAGCTTTTGCTTTAGTTCTGCAATCATTTTTTCAAGTTGGGGGCTTAACTTTACAGGATATTTTGCAGGCCTCCGTAGTCGCTTGTACTTTTCGGGAAGCCTCGAAAGATTATCAAGGGCCCTTTCCCTTATCTTTTCCAGTGATGGAAAATCGTAGATAACCCTGCCTTTCTCCACAACCTTAACCAGTAGGGGTTCACCATTAACCTCCTCTCCTTCTAGGGCTATGATGTCCTCGACGAAGTTGCCCTTCGCATCCTTGATCCTGTAAACTTGCTTTCGTCCCGGAAGTGTTGCCTTGCCTTCGCTGAGCTTCATTATTGGCTGGAACCGTCCGCTTTTGTCCATTTTCTCACAGAGCTTATATATTATGTCCACATAGGGCCTGTCAGCGGATGTGCCCAGCTTTGTCCCCACGCCGAAAATGTCTATTTTGGCGCCCTTGCTTAGAAGCTCATCTATCCTGTACTCGTCCAAGTCTCCACTTGCGAAAATCTTAACATAATTTAGGCCCTTTGCATCCAGCATTTCCCTAACTTTCCTGCTAAGTTCCACAAGGTCTCCGCTGTCCAGTCTAACTCCCCGAAGCTTGAAGCCCCTTTCCTCCAGTTCCTTAGCGACTAAAATGGCATTTTCGGTTCCCTTTATGGTGTCAAAGGTGTCTATCAGGAGGGTTGTCCTATCTGGAAATGTTTTTGCAAAGGCCCTAAAGGCTGCCAATTCACTTTCGAAAAACATTATGAAGGAATGGGCCATGGTTCCAAATACGGGAATACCATAACGCATGCCAGCGAGAACATTCGACGTGCCCTCGCATCCGGCTATGTAGCTTGCCCGCGCCACCTTCATCCCCGCGTCGATTCCATGCTCCCGCCTAAGGCCGAACTCTATCACAGACCGGCCCCTAGCGGCGTAAACAACCCTTGAAGCCTTTGTGGCGACGGTCGTCTGAAGATTTACGGTGTTAAGGGCGAAAGTTTCCAGGAGCTGAGCCTCGATTATGGGCGCTGTAACCCTAATTAAAGGCTCGTTTGGGAAAACTATTGTGCCCTCCGGAATAGCCCAAACATCCCCTGTGAACCTTAAATTCCTCAAGTACTCTATGAAATCATCCTTGAAGCCTTGTCTTTTCAAAAAATCGAGATGCTTCTCCTTAAATTTAAACTCCTCAATAAAACGTAAAAACTGCTCAAGCCCGGCGAAAAGCAGATAGGAACGGTTCGGAGGAAGCTTCCTAACAAAAAGGTCGAAGGATGCTGGTTCAAACCTTTTATTATCGAAGTAGCTTGCGCACATGGTTAACTCGTAAAGGTCGGTGAGCATGCAAAGATCTTCTTCGTCAACAAGGCCCACTTGGCTATTCATAGGCTTTACCTTACCCTAGGAAAATTATAATCCTTTTCCCAACAAGCCCATTCAAGGAAATGGGCAGGTCTTAGTCGGACAGCCTCCTGCATATTCCGCTTCGGCTGAAACGAATTTCCGCTCCGCCTTCCCTATCTCGCCAATGTATAGAACTTGCTCAGGCTTAGAGCCGTACCTGAAAACCGTGACGCCCTTGCATTTCAGCCTCCAAGCTAACTCAAACACCCTTCTAACGTCCTCAACGGTCGCTTCATGGGGCATATTAACGGTTTTCGAAACAGCATTATCCGTATACTTTTGGAAAGCTGCCTGCATACGCACATGCCACTCAGGTGAAATATCTAGGGCTGTGACGAAGATTCTCCTAACATCCTCGGGGATCCTCTCAATCATCTGGACTGATCCCGTCCTAGCAACCTCCTCGAGAAGCACCGCATCGTAGAAGCCCCTCTCCTTAGCTATTGCCTCGAAAAGCGGGTTAACCTCAAAAAGCGTCGTTCCGCCTAAAACCTTCCTCACGAAGGAAACGGCAAATATGGGCTCTATGCCTGAGGAGCAGCCGGCGATTATGCTTATGCTTCCGGTTGGCGCGATTGTGGTTACCGTGGCGTTCCGCATGGCCCTGTATTTATCCGCCCATATGCTCTTATCAAAGTTGGGGAATGAGCCGCGTCTCTCCGCAATTTCCTCTGACTTCTTATGCGCCTCCTCATCAATGAACCGCATAATTTGCTCAGCAAGGGTAAGGGCCTCCTCGGAATCGTATCTAACTCTAAGCTTAATCAGCATGTCCGCGAAGCCCATAACGCCTAGACCTATTTTCCTGTTAGCCTTGGTGACCTTCTCGATTTCCGGAAGTGGGTACCTGTTAGTGTCAATAACGTTGTCCAAAAAATGGACTGCGTTGTGCACGGTTTCCCTCAATTTATCCCAGTTAATTTTACCATTAACAACCATCCTAGAAAGGTTAATTGAACCTAAATTGCAGCTTTCATAGGGCAGAAGCGGCTGCTCCCCGCATGGATTTGTGGATTCGATCCTTCCAAGCTCAGGTATAGGATTATGCCTGTTAATTTCGTCTATGAATATTACTCCAGGATCCCCACTTGACCATGCACATTTAGCCATAAGATCCCAGACCTTACGGGCTTTCAGCTTTGCCGTTTTCTCTCCATTTCTCGGGTTCCCCAGCCAATATTCACCATTATTTTCCACGGCTTCCATAAACTCGTCAGTCACGGCCACTGAAATGTTAAAGTTGGATAGGAAACCCGGCGTCTGTTTTGAAGTTATAAACTCGATAATATCTGGATGATCGACGTTCAGAATGCCCATCATCGCCCCCCGCCTCTTACCGCCGGCCTTTATAACTTCTGTGGCTACATCAAAGATTCTCATGAAGCTGACCGGGCCTGAGGCCACGCCCTTTGTTGACATGACAATATCACCCTTTGGCCTAAGCCTTGAAAAGTTAAAGCCAACTCCTCCGCCGCTCTTCTCAATCAGGGCCATATTCTTAATGGCTGTGAAAATGCTGTCCAAAGAGTCCTCTATGGGCAAAACGAAGCATGCCGAAAGCTGGCCGAGCCTTGTCCCGGCATTAAAAAGCGTGGGAGAGTTTGGGAGAAACTCAAGCCGAGCCATCATCCTGTAGAATATTTCCTCGCTTTCCCTTGGATCATCGCCATATTTCCTGTCAACCTTTGATATGGCCCTTGCAACCCTCCTGAACATCTGAGCCGGATCTTCAATAATCCTATCATGCTCATCTTTTAGAAGGTAGCGTCTCCTCAGAACTTCCAATGCATTAACGGTTAGTTTTGGCTCCTCTATTCCAAGCTTCTCTCTAAGCCTTCTTATTTCGGCCTTCCTTTCCCTGTAAGCCTCATACTCAAGGGCAACTCTCCTATATCCCATTTTATTCAAAACTTCTATAACAGTGTCTTGAACATCTTCAACGGAGGGAATTTTGGTTTTAAACCGCTCTTCCAAAATTTTTACAACTTCATATGTAACCTCATCTGCCTTTTCTCCATCACCGAGTTCCACAGCTAGAAAGGCCCTATGGATGGCATTTCGGATCATCTTTGGATTAAAATCGGCTATTCTTCCGTCTCTTTTTCTAATTTTTGCTATAACCATGTTCTCCATTTAAAAATTTGAGAGCATGGAATATAAACTTTGAAAATTCCTTTTCGCTGCTTAATGGTTCCGGCGCTGCGGTGTTTCAAACATTCCTGTTGATAGTGAAATTTTGAAAGTTTTATATACTGCCTTTAACATTCTAGAGACTGAGCGGCATGGCGGATATTTGCTCAATATGTGGACTTCCTAAGGATCTTTGCGTATGCAGTGAGATAGAAAAGGAGCAGCAGAGGATTCGCATAAGATTTGAAACAAGAAAATTTGGAAGACCTACAACTATTATCGAGGGAATAGACGACAAAAACACCGACCTCGGAGCCTTAGCTCAAAAACTGAAAAGCTTCTGCGCCTGCGGCGGGACTGCTAAGAATGGACAAATAATTCTTCAGGGGGACCACCGGGAAAAAGTCCACCGATTCCTAATAAAGCTTGGATATCCAGAGGAAAACATTGAGGTTCAGTAGCAGTCAGGTGTAAGGTCCAATGGGGATACTGCAAAACATTCGTGAGGTATTGAGGACTCTAAAGCATAGTTCCCCCGCTAGGATATATTGTCCAAGATGCGGGAGTTCAAGGCTTCATCTATCCAGCGGCCTTGACTATTGGTTAACCCCTAAAAAGTATATCTGCGAAGATTGCGGCTATGTAGGCCCAATAGTAATGGAGCTTGAAAAAAGCTGTGAAGAAACTGGGGATGAAAAGTCCAGCTAGTCTGGCAGCTGCAGGTTTAGCTGTCTCTTTAATGTTTTATAGCGGTTTCTCACAGTGACCTCTGTGACCCCGGCGGCCTCGGCAACGTCCTTCTGGGTTTTCTTCTCATTGTTTAGTAAACATGCAATATAAAGCGCGGCAGCGGCTAAACCCATAGGGTCCTTTCCAGCTGCAGCCCGCTTCCTTTTTGCCTCCCTTAGGATTTGGATGGCTACCCCCTGAGTCTTTCCTGAAATTCCTATCTTCTCCGCAATTTTTGAGACATAGTTTAACGGGTCGGCTATAGGCATTTGAACATCGAGTTCGCGAAGCAGAAGCCTATAGCACCTCGCAACATCCTTTCTATCGACAAGGCTGGCTTCGGCGATCTCCCTTAGGGTTCTTGGAGTGCCGCTGCCCCTACAGGCAGCATAGAGGGATGCTGCGGCTATGGCGGCTATTGATCTTCCCCTCACCAAGCCCTTGTCTAGGGCTTTACGGTATATGACTGCGGCCTTTTCCTTAATAGATGGAGGAACATAAACCTTGTCCGATAGCCTATCAAGCTCAGCCATGGCTTGGGCGAGGTTCCTATCTATGGAGGAGTGCACCCTTGAGCGGATCTGCCACTTTCTTAGCCGCCACATTTGGAGACGAGTGGATAATGGAAGTTTCCTTCCAAAGGCATCCCTGTCAACCTGGCTTATGGCTGTTGATAATCCCTTATCATGAACCGAGTATGATGTGGGCACACCCACACGGCTTCTGGACGCCTTCTCTTCCTGTGTGAATGCCCGCCATTCAGGTCCCTTGTCCATCATCTGCTCGTGGATGACAAGGCCGCATTGACCGCATATGGTTTCCCCAGTGTCATAATCATGAATAAGGTTTACACTACCGCACTCCGGACATTTATCGGCTAGGCGTTGCCGAACTTGGCCTTCCTCTATACTCATATTATATACCTCTCTTACTGATCTTGCGTAGAACCGTCATCCTTTTCATTTTCCTCATTGGTTCGAAATAGAAGACGCCATCCGGCCCCGCGCTTTAAAGCACTGCAATTTTCTAGTATATAAGGTTTGCGGTTTAATTTTCAGCAAAACAAATCTTAAAATAGAATATCAATTCTTAAATTTTTGAAATTTAAATCTGAACCTTCGTCGCTTATCAAAAAAGAAGGACGAAGCAGCCATGCATAGGCTACCGGAAAACGTCAGAAAATCCCTTGAAAGAATTGTTAGGGATATTAGGCTAAATGAGAGGGTTTACGGTATAGGCTTGTTCGGAAGCTGGAGCCGAGGCGACGCGGAAACATCAAGCGACGCTGACTTGCTCATAATTTATGAGAGCCTTGAGGACGAATACGTCGAGAGAATTGTGTCCGGAGGCGTATTTGTAGACTTAGATTTTATTCCGAAAAGCTGGATTCAGAGGATAGTTCCGCCGGAAATAGATCAGAAACTCTATGAAGCGCAGATATTTTATGATAGGGACTGGACTCTAGCGAACGCTAAACTCTTGATAACCAATATTTATAGCTCGCCTGAACGTGTATGGTTGAGGGTTAAAAATCACGTAATAGAGTCGGACATTTACTTTAGCCGTGCAACCTCAGCCCTCTTTAAGGGAGACTTAAAAAGCGCCCAACTCTTTTCAACGGTGGCTCTGGAAAAGGCCTTGATGATTCTGATGGAGAGGGCGCTGAGGCCCATCTCCAATAGCCACTTCATACAAGAGGCTGAAGAGGCGGCTAAAAAACTTGAAGCGCAAAGCCTCTTCAACTTTTATTTAGATGCAGCTAAACTCCATGAAGCGGACGGGGAACTTGCAAAAGAGAAAATGGAGCTGCTAAAGATCGTCTTGAATGAGCTGAGCCACGTGGTTAATGGGCACCCCAAAAAAGTTGAAGAATTACACCCCAAAGCAAAAAAGAACATCAAGTATTATTTTAACCCTGCATTCATTGAAGGAGCCTTACTCCGTATTGAATCCCTGATCGCCTCAAACAAAATCGCAGAGGCTGTGCACTATATTAAAAGCCTGGCCACAATCGCCATAGAAAAGTATGCCATATTAAGGGCTTCCATGGAAAAATCAGCGCTGGACTTCACCTGCCTTCTAAGCTTTCTTGAAGGTGCAGAGAAGAGGAAGCCAAAGCAATACCAAAATATTACCAGTCTACTAGACTTGGCTGACTTAAGTAAAGAGGAGGTTGATAAGACAGTTAAAATGGCAAAGGAAATGCTGCGTAAGGTAAGAGGCTAAAGGGAAACCTTAATCGAAAGCCACATATTTAGAAACTAAGGAAAAACAATTGAAGCCCGGTGGTGTAGCGGACAAGCATAGCGGGCTTTGGACCCGCTGACGGGAGTTCGAATCTCCCCCGGGCTACTTCTCCTCAGAACTCAATTTATACTTTCCACGAGGCAAA
>CAZZKO010000122.1:0-24494 GCA_964654925.1 uncultured Candidatus Bathyarchaeia archaeon | reverse complement strand
CCCCAGAGTTATCTACTTCAGCTTGGAAGATTTTGAGGAAATGAAGCGTATCGACAGGCTGCTTTCAGAAAAGGGGGTTACGAGGTTTGCGGCTGGCGACTTCAGCGAGCAGCTTTTCGCACTATATGATTTAAAGTACATGGAGTCCGTCGAGGATTGGACCATTAATTGGTGTCACTACGACAACATAGTTAACATCGACATCATGACAGCTGCAACTCAGAAGGATGTAGCAACCCAAAGGGCGACAGACTTGGACCTTAACAAAGCCCATAATATTTTCCTTTTCAGGTTTAATGAGGAAAAGGGCCGTCGAGAACTTCGCATATTGAAGATGGAGGGGTGCGAGCATCCCCTAGATTGGATTCCCTTCCGCATAACTGGCAGGGGCATAGAATTGATACAGGAAAAATAGTTATGGGAAAACTGGGCCTAAAAGATCTGCAAAAACTGTTAAGATGTATTAAAGCAGATAATCGTGTTGTCATCCCACCTACGGCTGGATACGACTCCGGAGTACACCTTCTAGGCGACATGTGACTTGTTGTCTCTACTGATCCATGTATAAACGTTCCAACAGAGTGGTTTGGCTGGCTTCTAATCCATTATGCAGCTTCAGATGTTGCACTTTTCGGGGCCAAACCCCAGTTCTGCACATTGAACCTTCTAGGACCACCAGCTACAAAGCCTTCAATCTTCCAAGCAATCATGCGCCAAGCATGCAAAGCCGCGGAAGACCTAAACATGGCCATCGTCACAGGCCACACCGGCATCTATGAGGGTTTATTAACGCTGGTTGGGGTTTGCACGGCCTATGGTCAGGTGGAGAGGGATAAGCTTATAACACCTGGTGGCGCAAAACCAGGGGACATCATCATCTGCACTAAGCCCTTGGGTTTGGAAGTCGCTATTAACTTATCCATCATGAATAGGGGCCTAGCCGAAAAACTCTTCGGATCCCGGCGAGCCCGCGCATTAACGAGGCTTTTTAGGACGCAAAGCTGTGTGCGGGAAGCGCTTGCACTTGCGCAGATTAAAGGAGTTCACGCCATGCATGACCTTACAGAAGGTGGGCTTGTGGCCTCATTAAATGATGGCTCAAGCATCATCGCTTGGTTTTCAGGTAGAATTTGAAAAAATTCCAATATGCGCTGAAATGGAGAGACTTAAGGAGACGTTTGGCCTGTCTGACGTGCAACTCCTCTCCATGTCTTCAACGGGCACAATATTGGTGGCTGTAGACCCAGAAGTCCTGGGCGAGGTTGAGAAGGGATTAAAGATCCATGGTTTAGAAGCTTTTTCCATAGGCGCTTTCAAAGAGGAAAAGAGGCGTATTATCGTGAAAGACGGAAGGAAAAGGCGCTTTCCAGAAAAAGCTGAAGATCCTTACGAAAGGATTCTTTCAGGCGCGTTATAAACGTTCATACGTCTCCCACGGACAAAGCCTATAAGCGTTAAATTTGCCTTTTTAGCAATTTCTATACCTGAACCCAAAGCTGCAGCCATGGAAGCAACTATAGGTGTGCCGACCCTCACAGCTTTGAGAACTATGTCGCCTGTTAACCTACCGCTTAAGGCCAAAAAACAATCTTTAAAAGATGCCTTGGTCAGGGCGGCTTTCCCTAAGGCTTTGTCCACAGCGTTGTGGCGCCCAACATCTTCGGCAAAAGCTATAGGGACACCATCAGCATTATAAATAGCGGCGACATGTACTCCCCCAGTTTTTCTGAAGGTTTCAGCTATGTTATTTAAATTTCTAACACAATTTTGAACAGTTTCAGCTTTAACCTTAACTGCCGACTGGATAGGCTTAATTCTCCTTAGAAATTGAGGATTATATGGTCCTCCACATGCCGAAGGAATTATGCGGTAGGCACGGCTTGCAAGTTTTAGGCGGCTTTCGACATTTACTGTGGGCTGTAAATCGACGTTGCATATGCCCCCTTCCTTTATTGTTATTTCCCGAATTTCCTTAACAGTCTTAACCAAGCCTTCTGAGAGCAGATGCCCCAAAACCAATTCCTTCAGGTCTCTTGGTGTGCATATTAGAGTGGCGTAATGCTTCCCGCCTATAAATATTGGGATAGGTGTCTCTTCAGCAACGTAATCCTCCACTTTCTGTATGGTTCCAGAGCCAATGTCAATTCTAACTATTTCAACTTTTGTTAAAATTGACACCACCTCTAGGTTTTAAGTTCCGAAAGCACAAAGTCCACTATGGCTTCTGCAATGTCTATGCTTGTTACAGACTGCAATCCTCGCCATCCTGGCTGACTGTTAACCTCTACAACCAAAGGCCCATTAGGAGCCTCCAGAATGTCCACACCTGCAACCTTGCATTTAACAAGCTTGGCTGATTTCACGGCTAGCTCCTCCATTTCACTGTCAAGTTTTATTGGTTCTGGACGGGCTCCTTGGCTGTAATTGGTTTTCCAGCTTTTAGCAACTCGCCTCATCGCTGCCGCCACATCGTCTCCTATGACAAAGGCTCTGATGTCCGAAAATCCGTGAGGCACATATTCCTGAATGTAAATTACACCATGGTAGAAAGTGATTGTACTGAAAACTGTTTGGGCTATCTCGGGATCGGATATTCGTGTCGAGCCTACCCCACGGGATCCGAAGATTGGTTTCACGATGACATCCCCTCCCAGGTCATGGAAGGCCTTTAAGGCTTCATCCTGACTCTCCGTTACAACTGTGCGGGGTACTGGTATACCATTCTCTTCCAATATGGCCAGAATAGCATATTTGTCGACGCAACGTTCAATGGCTTCCGGCGGGTTAACGATGTAGAGACCTATCCTCTGAAGCCTATGCAGGATATCCATTCTAAAAACAATCTCCTCGAGAGAGCCCCGCCCAATGGGGCGTACAATCAGAGCGCTTAAATCCCTTAGGAGATCTCGGTGGCCTACACTTAAGTGGGGTTTATAGCCTATCCGCGCCACAAACTGTGGGAAAGACATGCAAACTCCAGGGATTCCCCTCTTCCTTAAGGCGTTGAGCAATGTTACTGAACCATAGGCGTTGGCATCCTTAGTTAAAATTCCGATTCTCAAAGTCTCCACCATCACCTCAGCTGTGGGAATGCTGTTTAAGCTTTTCTTAAAGTTTCAGCTTTTAATACTAGAATTTGTGAATGTATGGTATTAGTTGTTCGGCATTCTGAAATTTTCTAGAAAGATCTACAGTTAAATATGCGCCACAATCATTAAAATATGGTGGGCCCTTTCTGGAGAACAGCGTTAAAATTTGGCCATTGTGGTTGATTTTAAAGCCTTCATTGCACGGCTCATGACCCCTAATAAGTATCTTAGCATTAAGGCGACCAAGCACTTCCTCAGTTACCTGCTGGCCAAAAAGTTTTCCGGCACCCCTAGGAGAAGCACAAACCTCTTTGACATTCTCATCTGGATCACTCCATAATAAATCCTCCAATAGCTCATTTTTGGGATGCGTGGAATGGGCGTAGGCCAAATCATCTAAGGTTCTAATTTTCGGAGATAAGCCCCCATGAAGCATTAAGAAGCGCTCCTCAACTATCGCTGCATTATATAGGCATTCAAAAAGTTTCCTAACTTTTTCATACACCTTCCTCCAATCCTCTCCAAACCTATTTCTGAATTGAGAAGGTAGATCATGTGGATAAGCTAAAAGATCTTCAGGTCCCTCATGGTTTCCCCTTAGCAGGATAATCTGCCTTGGGAAAAGCAACTTCAGCTTTAAAAGAGTGTAATAAACTTCAGCGGAAAAGAAGCCCCTATCTCCATAATCTCCAAGGAATATAGCAATAGAAGTGGGATGTTGATGAAGTTTTTGAATGAAAGTGCTTTTGCTTAAAATTTCAACCAAGCTATTAAAGTCGCCGTGTAGATCTCCAATTATTAAAGCATCGCACGTAGGAGAAACTTTAACGAGTCTTCCATAAACCTCAAAATTTTCCATGTTACCTTCTTCGCCGCAAATAACTCCAGCAGCTTCCTCCAATATCGCTTCAAAGTTTTCCCTTTTAGCTTCTAGGGCTTCCTTAACTAGTTGTTGAAGCTGCAAAGCTGGATTTCACCTCATTCAATTAAATTATTACCTCCTTAGCTTTAATTGTCTTGTTTCATGGTTTAGTTATAGACCCAATTTTGAGTAGCTACTCTTAAATAGTTACCTCTATAAAACCAGACTGGTGTAAAATCATGAATTCCAGAAGAATAGCGTTCATAAGCCTAATGAGCGCCCTTGGCCTTCTACTATCAGCACTGTCACTCAATATGGCTCCCATATTCAGCGCCGTAGGCCAGGGAGGAGCGGCACTGGACTTCTCACATATATCAACGTTCATAGCATCCATTTTCGGCGGTCCCTCCGCTGGAGTTGCTGTTGGGTTGCTCGGAGGAATTTATGCAGGATTCCATTTCGGCTATGTGATGGGTTCCCTTGGGCCACTATCATTGTTTGGAGTGCCCTTTGGGAAAGCGTTGACAGGATTGACAGCGGGTTTATTATATAAAAAGCTCCGTATAAGTGAGAGAAAACGGGCCTCTATGCTAACGGTACTTACGGTTTTAGCATCTTATATTCCAGAATGCATTTTCACGATAATGTATTTCCTATACCTAGTGCCAATTTTCTATGGCGTTTCAATGAGTTTTCTGATTCCAATAGTCATCTCAAAGGCTTGGGTTGAGATTGTTGTGATGAGCTTTCTAATGGGTGCTCTCGTAGGAAACAATGGATTCAAAGAATTCATTGCAAAGTTTCTTTAACCACAAAATGGAAGTAGACTAAACGCTTTTCAGATCGAAGGATTCCGTCAAAATCCTTGGGTTTATTTCTCCGCTGTGAAAGGTTCTGCCAGTTTTTAAGTTATTAATCACAACAACAGCCGGAGCGAAAATGTTCGGATCTATTTTATAGAAGTCGTAGTTGGCGCCCTTAAAGATTTCAAGGAATGAACGTCCATAGTCTCTTGAAGATTTTGATGGCGCTTCCTTAACAATCTCCTCCAACTCATTTTCATCATCATAATCAACAGCATAGTAACTTACGCCCCCATAAAGTATTGCATCGTTCGTTCTTGCCATGGCTTTAACGAACTTTGGATGCGCAGGCGCTATTGGCGCATATCCCCAAGCATATAGGACATGCTGTGGACTTAGCCCAAGCTTTGACAGTTTATGGAGACCTGTTTCAACTATCCGCCCTGAAACTTGCGTCGAGCCCGCCACGCTGGCTGTTGGTGTTAAAATCACAGCCAACTTCTCGCATGAAACATGGCAGTCGTCGGCTATACGTTGTATAACTTTTTCTGGTGGGTACTTGTCTGTTTCTAGAACAACAATTGCCCTATCAGATTGATCTCTATATTTTATCTCCTCGTATATTTCCTTGGGTTTTAAGGCTAGAGCTCTAGCCGGTCCTGATCCTATGGCTGAATAGTCTTCACCTTTTATGTTCCAGCCTGCAAATTGGGAGCCTAAAGCGGCGATGGCAGGGTGGTCTGTGTAGATTGAAATGGAGGGAAGCACTAGCTCGCCATATTGTTTTGCAGTTATTTTGGCCTTCCCACATCCGCCAAGGCATATTTCGGTTATTATTCGACCTGCTTCGAAGCCCCCTTTAGCCTGTATCCCTGCATCAACAATTATGGCTCCACACTCAGCCCTTTTGATCTTTACTCCATAAAGGTCAGGTTTTCGGAATAAATTTTCCAAAAGTCGCCATGCCAGTAAGTTTACACTTAAGCTGCTGTTCAACATTTTACTCACGTTTCTAGAGAAACTTTTCATAATTACTTAGCTGGGGGTTCTTAGTCTTAGAAATGTAGAGTTTCCCTTTCCCATTCTCCACCAAGTCTCCAAGGAATAAGTAGAATGGTTCCTCAACCGCTTCGCCTTCCTCTATTTTAACCTTTTTCCTAATCCCTTCGAATGTGAAGGTTGGCAGAACAGATTCCATGAAGCCGCCAATAACTATGGTGCCGCCTGTCATGCAGGATCCAGCCCTTCCGTTGCAGTTACCTTGGACATAGATTAGGCCATCATGCATTCCATGACCTACAAATTGTCCCGCGTTTCCATAAACTTTTATTAGACCCTTCATCATATAGGCTCCAGCATCCACCCCAACATTTCCATAGACTATAATTTTTCCGCCTCTCATGCCACGAGTGCTTCCACGGTATGGTGCACCAACATAATCGCCGGCATTTCCATGAATTTCTATGATTCCATCCTTCATCATGGAGCCCGCCCATCCGTCCACATTTCCATGAACTATAATTTTTCCGCCCTCCATCTCCTCGCCAAGATGCATTCCCACATCGCCTTTTATTATTATCTGACCCCTTTTCATTCTTGCACCGATCCACTTCACCTTGCTAACATTGCCATTTATCATTATGGCAGGTTCCTCTATAGTTTCAGGTGACTGCACTTCTTCTATTTTGAAGAGTTCTCCGAGATCTTTCTCAGTGTTTCCCTCCCAGAGCCTCAGTTGAGCTATCTCTGCTGCTGATTTATTATCAAAGAAATCAGGGTTTATGCATCCGGCCACCACTGGGAATCTGAATTCCTTTATAGGATATAAAACTATCATACGTCAGCCTCCACGTTTATAGGGCTTGAAATAGCCAAATATCTTTCAGAGACAGGGTAATTTTCATACTCTACTGTCCAGTATTCCTTAAACTTCCTCTTCATGTCAGCGTCAACCTCAATCTCACAGGGCTTACATATTTGGACATTAACCCATAAGGTAGCGCCTGGTACATGCTTCAGAACCTTGCCATTCTTAACTACCACATCGCCGCTTTTGATGGTATACGCAGCGTTCCTAAAGGCATCAATTATCTCTTCATAGTCCCTTGAAGGGTCCAGCGTCTCTGGGTTAATGTCGTAAATGGCGATATCTGCATCGGCTCCTATGCCAAGGTGCCCCTTATTTTTTAGACCTAAAGCTCTAGCTTGGCCTGCACGGGTCATAATTGCTATCTCATAAAGGCTCATTTCTCTGTCTATAGAAGGCAGAAGACTTCTTTTCTGCGCCCTTTTATGTATTTTCTTGAAGGTTTCCTCCCTTGCTTTCCGGCTCATGAGCCATGCTACAATCAGGGGATAGGCTATGAAGGGGCCTGCGTTGGGATGGTCTGTGGACAAAAACATCTTCCATGGATCCTTTATTAGGAGAGCCAGCTCTAGACCTATAGACCATTGAGTCGCGTGAACAGCACTATTCGGCCTATAATGGAACGGCACTATTCCAGCCGAGGTTTCTGTCTCCACATCATGGTTGATCCATTTGTTTCCACTGAGCGTATAAAGCGTATACTGAAATGGCCCATCCGCCGTCATGGTCGTAGTATCTGTAAAAATTATTTGACCCATATCCATGGTTACATGGGAATGGGCATTCACGTAGTTGGCTATTTCCTCTGCTCCAGACTCGAATGTTCGCCAGTCTTCTCCCTTAAAGGCTGAGAATTGACAGTGGGTTATATGTATTACTGGCTTACCATCATCAGCTAGATCCTCAACGCATTTCAAGGTTTCTAGGGTTGTTATATAATTCCCAGGCACCCCAAGATTATTAGTGTGCACATGAATCGTATGGGGCAAATTCAGAAGTTTGTTAACCTTACATAGCCCACGGATAATCTCGCGAGGGGTTAATCCAAAGTTTGGAACAGGATCATCTATGCTATGTACGTTACGGCCGAAACCCCAGGCTTCAAGGCCTCCAGGATTTACTACTTTTATGGCATAGCCTTTTGTAGCCTTCATCATCCATGCCACATGTCTAGCGCACTCCTCAATCTCTCCGTTTCTCAAGTATTCAAGGACGAACCACCAGTCTCCAAGAAGCGGATAGCTTGCCTTGTCGATTATAGGCGTATCACTAAGCTCCTCATGGGTGTGTCTAGCTTCTAGGGGCGGCATCGCCGGATCCATAACGGTTGTATAGCCCATTCTTGCATAACGATAGCCGGTTGTGAACGTTGATGGAATAGAATAGCCCACACCCGATCTGGTCGTGGCGGTTTTAGGCTCAACATCCTTGTAGTGATCCTCAGGCCTTAATATTCTTCCAGAATTTACTTTGCCGCCTGCTATATGACTGTGAATGTCAACGCCTCCAGGCATGACAACCATCCCGGAGGCGTCGATGACCTTGGCGTTACGCCCAACATCCTTAACAATCTTTCCGTCCTTCACGGCAATATCCATTTTTTCGCCGTTAATTCCATTTATCGGATCATATACGAAGCCATTTTTTATTAAAAGCTCCATTATCCAGAATGCCTCCTTTCGCTCTTTATTTTCTTAACCTCCTTAAGGATAAGCCTTAAAATTTCCTCATCGGGCAGTACACCTTCTGGAGGGTCAACAACCTTCTTCATTGGAATGGGAACATGATCCATACGATAGGCTGTCCCTTCCGCCTCAATTCCGACAATGGCAGAGGGTATTAGAACATCAGCCATTCGGGCTGTTATATTCATATGGGAATCTATCACTATCAATGGATTTGCGATAAGATGCTCAGCGGCAGCTTGTGGAAAGTTTGAAACAGGGTCTGAAGCCACAATTAAGGCTGCATCGGATTCCTTCCGCAAAAGAACATCAACAACTGTGGTTTCTCCAGGGTTGTACCTCGGGTAGCCCAGGGAAAAGTCTACGGCATATGGATACCCCGTCTCCCATGCGGATACAACATTTGCTCCTTCAACATTATAGTGCCCCCTCATGGGCATTATGATGAATTTAGTTCGCATGTTTAGATCGCGGGTAAGACGGATGGCCTCCTCCACGTTTTTCAGTTTGCCACTGCTCATGGTTAATCCTAAACCAAAGAATATAGCGCCGAAATTGCAACTTACCATGGCATCAACAATATCCTCCAAGTATTCCACCGGAACTCCGGCGACTTTGTCAACTTCAAGCTCATGGTCGCGGACTAAAGCTCTCATGGCTTTAAGGAGCTCATAATCCTTGTTGGGCTCAACTTGTATGAAGTAGTCAGCGATTTCAGCGGTTTTTGTCCGCCTAACATCAACCACGATGAGCTTTCTACCCTCTTTTGAAATATACGGATAGGGCGCCCTATCATAATACTCCATAACTTGGGATCTCTTCTTGGGGGCTAAACGCCTTAAAGCGCTTTCAATCTTTTTCCGGCCCATCAGGGCCTTCATTTTGTTTAAATATCCGCGCCAAGTGCTTTTCTCGAACCTTCCATCTGAGAAGGCCGTGTAACGTTCAATATGTCTTGGATGAGCGCTCCATGGATCGCATCCCCAGTATACGATGAGATCTGCCCTGTGTCTAACCTGGCCGAGAGTGCAAGATGGGATTCCCACCTGCTGAACGCTAAGTATTGATGGTCCGTGACAAACCACCGCAGTATTGTCTATAATACCCCCAACTTCCTCAGCCAATTCAATGCCTACTTTTATGGCTTCACAGCTTGTGCAACTCCAGCCATAAAGCACCGGGTATTTCGCGTTTGCCAAAATTTCAGCAGCCCTTCTCACAGCCTCCTCAAGTGTGACCTCAACGAATTTCCCATTTTTCCTTATTAGGGGCTTTGTGACCCTGTGCTCGCAGCTGTGCGAAGTGAACTTGGCTTCAGCCATGGCGCAGCCGTTTTTAACCTTGGTTATCCGCCCGTTTTCGATTGTTAATTCTATATCATCACAAAGACAGCCGCACACTGGACATGTAACAGCCTTCACAACACTCATGCCAATTCCTTCCTAAACTGTTGTCTAAGAAGCTCTTCTAAGCTTAACACTTGCTTGTCAGGTGCCGGTTCGACTTCAGCTTGAACCCCCTTAAGGGACGGCATCCCAATGCTGTGGGTTTCAGGGTCAACTAGCATATTAACCCATGGACCATAGGGAATATATATCACGCCTGGATGAGGAGCTCTTAAGGATTTTACGGCCTTAACCACTACGGAGCCAAACTTCGTTGTAACAAGGATATTGGTTTTATCCCTGATCCCAAGCTTTTTCATATCTTCAGGATCCATGTAACACACCGAAACGCTTTCCAAATACTCTTTAGAAAATTTGCCGAGCTCCTTTCCAACCCCTTGATCTATAGTCCGCCCAGTTAACAAGGTCACTTTCAGCCTTGGCTTTTCATTCATCACCAACATCAACCCTTTGATTAGCGCTAATCCAATATTTGAAAGTTCATACTTGGTTTTAATATTAATTAATTTATCTCTTCGAGATTACAGGATTTCACAAGCAAGGGTCGTCATAGCTCATGGCTTGTAACCGCTTAAGAGGCTAATGGCTAGGGCTGCTGCGATTATGTCGGCAGTGGTTCCTGGGTTCAAAAGGTTGCCCTGTCTCCTAAGGTAAGCGTCAAATTCATGCAGCTTATTCCGCCCTATTTGAGAGGCAAGTCCACCGTGCTCTAAAACATCGCGCGCCATAGCCGAAACATCCTTTGCCGTTTCAATTCCAACTTTCCTAGCTATAAACGTGTCTGGATATTCAGATAGAACTTTTAAAAAGGTATGAACTATGGCCATGTTTAAGTCCCTGCCCTCATCCAGCTGTTCCATGAGATATGGATATGCGAAGTCGAAAGTTACTGGAAAATTGTTAACCCATTCGTAGCAAATTTTGTCATAACTGGAGGCTATTTGTAAAACTTGATAGAGGGTTATACGCTCCTTTAATATCCTTTCAATTGATTTGGGATCATTAACGTCCAAATCAGGGGCCTTTCCAAGACCGCTGGGTTTGGCTATCTTTATTGCCTCGTAAACAGCCACAGCGTCTTCAGGTGTTGAAGCTTCAGCAACAATTTTGATGTTGCGCCTCACGTCAGAAACCTCAAAGGAGCCATCGGATTTCATTGGAGACATCCCCGCCGCAGCTGCCATTGGGCAAAGCAGCATTATGGTGCCAAGTAAAGTATTTCCACCCCTCTGCCAAGCGTTAACCTCGGCAACGCAATCACGTATAAGACCGCCTATGCCAATTTGTTGTGGGCTTAACTTAAAGCGGGAAACAGCCATACCGCGCTTTGCTGCCCTTTCAAGATGTGGAGCAACTGCAACGGCGGAGGCAAGAAAGTGGGCATGGTTTGTCCCTTCAAAACCCACGACCAAATTCACGTTTCCAGGCTTATCAGCGCTTACCTCCAAGAGAATAGCTAGCTCTAGGCAACTGGATATATGCCTAGCCTTTCCTGTGAGCACTCGTTTTTACACCTCTACCACTATTTTTATGGAAAGACTTATTAATGTTGTGTAAAAAATTACATAGGACTGAAGAAGAAAACATTGATGAGTATGCTATGACCCAAAAAAACGTTGCAAAAGTAATATTTTTAGCCTTAACGGGAATGTGGGTTGCTCTAGTCCTTGCATGCTCCTGGATTCCCGCTTACCCCGTACTGGGAACCCCCGCCGTAATTACTTTTTCAAACATCATATTTTCAAGCTTGACAGCTCCAATTTTAGGACCCTTATGGGGAACGATTTCAGGCCTTATTTTCGGATGGCTTGTTCCATATATTAATCCAGCAACTTCTATAGGATTGCTCACTTTCCTAAGCCCGACCATGGCAGCAATGATGAGCGGGCTATTCCTTTTTAACAGGTGGAAAGAAGCCGCATTAATCTTCGCCATAGAAATGATAATTTGGTTTTCCCATCCCTTCGCATGGTATGAGGCTATGCCAATCGTAACGTGGCAATACTGGCCTGTCATAGTTTTCATCGTTGTCCCTCCCCTTAGGGAATGGATTATAAAGGCCATAGTAAACAGAGAACCCGCAAGAATGCCTGCCGCGCTATGGTGCCTTGCTTGGATTGCACGAATAGGCGGAGATGTCGCAACAGGAAACAATATAGCTGTGTGGGTTCTAAACTGGGGAGTTCCAGAACTTTACCCCTACTGGGCTCCAATGACAATATACTACGCCATAGCAGATTCTCTGAACTGCCTTGCAGGAGCCATTATAGGAACAGCAGTCCTCTTAGCGTTAAAAAGAGCTAATCTAAAAGTACTTGCGGTAGACGTTTTAGCAAAAAGACAGGAAAGTCTGAAGACGCAAGTTCATTAAGGAAAACTCGCAAGATGCCACACACGGCCAAAAAGTTACCCACCCCCTCAGCCCAACGCCAAAATAGTAATTTGGCGCTTTGACAACGAAACTCAATAGGAAAATCCCAATCAAGGAGCCGAAATCCATGTGGCCAATTGAAGGATACCTCATAGAATCTATTGAAAACGTGATTTTCGATGTAAAAGGTTTAGTTCATCCACCAAACAAAATAGTGGCTTTCCCCCGTTTTATTCCAGATCTCGAAGGATCTCGACGACGCGGAAAAATTAGGTATAGAAAGGTGTACAGCATATCCGATCGATTTAGTTTTCTTGAAAAAAACCTACCCGACTACGTGGTCTACGACCCTGTTTTTGATGAGAAACTCTGTGAAGTTCCTCTGCAAAAAGTTAAAAAAGTTTACAGTCCAGTCCAATTCCTTAAAACGCTGAGAAAACGTAGAAAACTTAACAGTTTAGAATTCGAGGCCTTAAAGTGCCTCAATATTTTAAAAGAGAATTCAAACGTTCCTTGGAACGGATTGGGGATTTCAGGCTCCCTTTTGGTTAAAATGCACAGCGAAACCTCAGATATTGACATAATAGTTTATGGCTCTGAAAATTGTTGGAAAGTGTACTATGCCCTGCAGAAGCTCTTAAAAGAGGGCAATACACCATTTAAAGCCTACAACCTAGATGAATTGAAAGTTCTTTACGACTTCCGTTTTAAGGACACACATATGAGGTTCGAGGACTTTGTTAAGGTTGAATCCAGAAAGGTTTTACAGGGAAAGTTCATGGGAAGGGACTATTTTATACGTTTTGTTAAGAACTGGAATGAAGCCAACGAGAGATATGGGGATATACACTACAGGAACTCCGGCTATGCAAAAATTGAAGCTCAGGTAGTAGATGATTCTGAATCCATTTTCACGCCGTGCAGGTATAAAATTGAGAATGCAAAAATTTTTGAGGGTCCAAGACTGGAACCATTAAAGGAAATAGTCTCCTTTAGGGGAAGGTTCTGCGAGCAAGCCAAAAAGGGAGAAACTGTGATAGCTCAAGGGAAAATTGAGCATGTTAAAGATTTTAGGAGAGACCTCGAATATTTTAGATTGCTTATTGGAAACGTCCCTTCAGACTTTTTGATTTTAAAAACTTAGTACATTTTATTTTAAATTAGCAACCTTCAAAACTTGTTCATAATATCGCGGTCCATAGGTTAGGGTTATCTGATGAAAGCTTTCCTTCTTAGTTTCAACTTTTTCAAGGTTACCTTCAACATAGACAAGCTCATCCTTCCAAGCCTGCATCCTAAATTCTTCAAGATAGGATACTACACGTTTTATATCATCGACTTTGGGTCCATCAACTATTTCAACTGGCTTAACATAATAAATAGATGGCATGAAAGGACCTTCTGAGTCGTCTTCTATTTGCATAAAAGCTTTAACCCAACCCTGCCAGGTTATCCTTACAATTTCATGATATTCGTTGTGTATTTCATTCCAAGCCTTCACAGGTTCAAATTCCACTTTTATTAAACGCCTGGAAGCCTTATCATTAAAAACCCCATAAATTAATTTGCGCTTCTGATGCCAAACAAATTCTTTAGGGCTGATATTCTTAAAACGCCAAACCTTTCCCCTAACCGAGCCATCGTCCTCAAATTCATTCGAAAGTCCAGAGCTTTTGTTATTGTAAAGTTCCTGCAATAGACTTCTTACTTGCATTAGGTTGCTTCTTCCATATACTATAAGGTCTATGTCCGAGAAGCTTGGATGATAAAAACCATGGAGAAGGGAACCAAAAACTCCGAAAACATGTAATTGTAATCCAAGGTGCTTAATAATAAGTTCTAATACAGCTTGCATAGCCCTTAACAATCCATCTTTAAATTCCAATGCAAGAAGTTTCCTTAGAACCTCATCAGGTCTCCTTATTAAGGCAATATCAGAAAAATTAATACCTATAACCTTCTTCCCTAAAGGCTCATAGAAAATAAGGTATTGCGGAAAGTTCTTCTGAATGAATTTCCAGCCCTCATCCTCGTAAAACTTATAAAAAACCTGTTTTCCACCGCCTCTAAAGGCTTTGGGATTTTCAGACTTGAACAGTTCTGAGAGAGCATATTCAGCATCGCAAATGCAACCGTTCGGGGGATGCGTGTAGCCTAAAACTCTGAATATTAGACCCTCTCTTGTTATTACTCCGTCACGATCCCTAAGGTTTAAATGGGCCAAATATATTCTTCCTCGCTCTCAGCTGTTCCAACAACAACTTGATAGAAAATCTCGCCTGACTGAAGTTTTTCCACCTTCTCCAGCATTCCAGAAACCCTGATCTCGTCACCTTTCCTTGCGACATTTCGATAACATCCAATCATTGAAACAACAGCCTCTGGAACCATGCTTTTCGGGAGTTCCGACTGATGGTTAAGTGGGGTATAATTTTCGATTTTGTAAACTGCAGGCCGGAAAATGGCATCGCCGTCATCTTTAACTTTACACCTAAATTGTACAGGGGCTATCGGTGCGTATGCATATTCGCCATACTTGGAGGTTACTTCTCCTGGCTTCCGAACCGCTGTGTACATGAAAATCTTGTTTTGATATCTTCCCTTAAATCGCCTTGCAGCATCTAATCGATTGTTAAAGACATAGCTTAATACGCCATCTCTTACAAGCCTTTCTACTGCAGCTTCAACCTTCCGGAAGTTAGATCTCCCATAAACTACAATATCAATGTCAGACTCCTCGCTGTGCATGTTTAGGGCTATGGAACCGTGAACCCCAAAATCTTCAATTGAAACTCCAGATTCGCTTGAAATAAGCTGTATAAAGTTCAACGTCAACTCCTGCAGCTTATCTCTCTTCTCAGCATTTAAAATGGCTTGAAAACGCTCTCTGGGAACAAAAACTTCCTTAATGTTGGGCAAAGGCGCGCTTATGACATTTTTTCGCCTATAAGGACAGAAGTATACGTAATCTGGAAAGTTTTTACTGAAAAACTCTAGGAAATTCTGATAATTTTTTGCCGTGTAAAGTTTCTCAGCCCTAAAAAGTTCTGTATCGCCATATTTCCATGTCCTCTCAAGGAAACGTATGCTAAAAAGCTCTTTAAACCTTGATGGTATGTATTTCAAAAAGGAGAAAACACGTCCCTCTGGATGTTCATACCCAAAAACGTTTAAAATAAAACCTTCCCTGGTTAGAAAGGTGTCACCGTCCATCGGAACCCAGTTATCGACGGGCACTTCCCAGACACCGCGGGATAATTTAGCCGAGTATCTAAAAAAGCTAGCGTTGAGAAAGCAATATTTTAAAATGGGCGCCCCTTGAAAATCCTTACAAGGAATCAAAATGGAATATGAATTATATCCATATGTAGTGTTTCTTCCATCAGCATACAAGGAGAGGATTTTAAGCGCAATTTTCGGCTCAAAAGCATCCATTGACATTCTAAGATTCTCTCTAAAGCAGGGGATCTCAAACAAGATATATCAGAAGGACCTCGTAAGGAATCTAGCCTGTTCGAATAAGACAATAATTGAAAACTTGAAGACTTTAACTAAGCTCGGAGTTTTAATGGAGGAAATGGAAAAAGTGGAGAGTAAGGGACGCACTACATGGGTTAAGGTTTACAGGCTCTCCGATATGGGTAAGTGGTTTGCATTACTCCTCGCCGAGGAAAAGGAGTTGACCAATGAAGAAAAGGCGGAAATAATGCAGAATGTTTTTAGGAGCTATATAGGCTGGATAAAGAATCTTTCAAAAGATCTCAGCATAGAAAAGAACACATTAAAAAGAATTTTTGAGGAAGAGCTGGAAAAATAGGTGGGAATTTTGGGAGTAAAAGTTGTAGCTGTTGTGGGAAGCAAAAAATCCGGAAAAACAACGGTAATTGAGGCCCTAATAAGGGAGTTAAGCAAGAGAGGCTATAAAATTGCTGCTGTCAAGCACATTCCAGAAGAGAATTTTACGATAGATACTGCCGGCAAGGACACATGGAGATTTAAGATGTCCGGTGCAAATATGGTGATAAGCATAGCCCCAAACGAAATGACTGTTATTGAAAATATAGATACAAGCACTTTATCGCTGGAGCAGATACTGGAAAAATGCAAAGGAATCGATCTTGTTCTAATGGAAGGATTCAGAAACATTCTTCAAAAAAACGAGAAGATACCCAAGATAGTGTCTGTAAAATCCGCCGTGGAGGCCTTAGAGGCCTTAAAAACTTTTAATCCGATAATCGCATTTACAGGACCCTATAAGCCTGAGAGCCTTAACTTAAATATTCCATATGTTGACGTTTTAAAAAATGAAAAATTAATAGCGGATATGGTTGAGGATGCTGTTAGAAGGTTAGGGGCTTAGGGCGCCGTGGATTATGGAACTTGGAGATGAATTACGGAGGGGGAGAAGGGTTTCCAAAAAGTAAGCATATTTTCTCCAAGTTTTTCCATCCACGGGCCCCCTCCCATTAAAGAGCTTTAAATGCTTCGAACCAGCGGTTGTAAAGCGTTAACATGTCAAGGGAGACGCTTGGTTTTCTTTCCTCAAGGATTTGCCTGAAATCACTCATTCTAAGGGGTCTTGGCTTGGCCAGCTTGTTAGCCGCCTGACCGGACTCAAAAAATTCGCCTACAACCTTCAAATGTGCTGATTGACAAACATCTTTAATGTCGCTTCCTGAGAAGCCCTCAGAGAGCCTAGCCAATTCATGGAGGTCAACATCCGAAGCCAATGGAATATTGCGTGTGTAATGTTTAAACATCATCAAACGAGCATGAAAATCCGGGAGGGGTACAAGAATTCTCTTCTGGAAACGTCTAATAAATGGCCAGTCTAAGTCCCATGGTTTGTTCGTAGCGCCTATTACGTATACATGAAGATTTTTGCCCTTGTCTATTATTCCATCCATTTCCTTTAAGAATTGATTTCGAACTCTAACCTCTCCGCCCACCTCGTTGGAATGCTTCCCCATGAGCGAATCTAATTCATCAATAAATATTATCGCAGGTTTCTTTTCTTCTATAGCATATTTCCTTGCAGACTCGAAGAGGCGGGAAACATTTTGCTCAGCCTCGCCGAGCCACTTCGACATTATTGAGGCAGCATCCACCGACATAAAAACAGCATTTATCTCTGTTGCCACGGCTGCAGCTAATAGGGTTTTACCACAGCCAGGAGGCCCAAAGAGGAGAATTCCCCGAGGCCAACCCAATGGGAATAAATCTGGTCTCTGAACGGGATAAACTATTGCCTCTTTTATGGCCTTTTTGGCTGTTTCAAGACCAATAACATCATCCCATTTGACATTAGGCTTTTCCTTAATAATTAATTCCTCATAACTGGCCTTTCTACCTTCAGAGGGCGACTTTGCGTCTTCAACGTCTTTTACTTCTTCCTGCGGCCCGGTGGGGCCTATGGCTTCCTGTAGCACCTTAATCCTTTCTTGGTAGGCTATGGCTCTTTGTATGTAAATCTTGTTTAAGCTGTATTCAGGATATAGTTGAACAAGCCTTAGGAGACTTTCTACGGCTTTCTGATACATAGTTATAGCCATGCCTTTCGCGCCTTGCTTATCTAAGCGGATAGCCTCCAAAGCATAATTCGTCGCTGCCTTTTCAAGTTCTTGGGAAGCTTCCATTGCTTCAACCTCTCGCCACTTCTATTTTTATTTTCCCTTTTGAGCCCAAACTATGTAGAGCCTTTTCAACCTCGTCATAGGAGGCATCCAACTCGCGAGAGCACCGCTCTAAGTCTATTTCCCCGCCACTACGCCTTACATACTCTAATAAGGCCTCTTCAAGGGATGTCCTTCTAACCTTGAGGGAAAGTTCCTGAATTTCAGATCTTCTTACTGAAAGGAGGTTTTCTGTACACTTATCATTTTCATCAACAGATTCTTTACTGGAAACGTTGGAGCATGAAGCTTGTAAGGCCACCATCTGTTTAATTGATCCCTTAGTCCGTTTTTTAGCAACAGTTGCTGAAGGAATATCAACTGGCGGCTCTGGAAGCTTTTCCTTTAACTCCCTCTCTAGGAAAGCTGAAACTTCTTCTAAGACTTGTTCACCCTCCAAAGTTGCCTTTCCAATGGGTATCACCATCTTCTCCTCGGATATTCTAGTGGAGCATATAGTTTCACTTATTAAATTATTAACTTCGTTTAGTTCCATAGAAACCTCAGGCAAAACTGCATAGAGTTGTTTTGAGACATCTTGCAATACTTTGAGGGCTGGTTTCAAATCCATGACTATATCGCTTAATTCCTTTATGGTTTCAAGTCTTAAAATGACCCTTTCAATTGCAAGTTCTACTTGTTGGAGGAAGTTTATTAGCTTCCTAACCTCTGCCAGCTCGCTGGCGCAGATAGCTGCCCTCTCTTTGTTATTGTTGTTTAAGGCGGTTACGCAATTTTGGAAAAGCAGTTTATCTCTTTCCTTCAATCTAAAAGAGGCCTGGGATATCTTATACTGCTGAACTTTCAATTTTCGCATTGAAACGTCAATAATTTCCTGCAGAGGGGGAGAAGAAGTAAAAGGATTTTTAATTTTCACTCCCTCCTCTTGCTGGTCGTCAAGGACTGTTTTTATCCGCCGACATCCTTCGCATAAACCATAGTTGGAGGTTCAGGTAGACTTGGAGCCACTGTCTTTATATCAGATATTTCAGCACTCGGTTTGCAGGGAGTCTCGCCTAGAAGGATATTTGAAAGGTTGCTTCTTAAAGCTTCAAGATCGGCTTTCTCCGCATTAACCCTTTTTATGCATTCCTGTATCATCGAAAGAGTCTTGCTGTAGTAAGGGTCTGGAATTTCGCCTATTTCATGTTCGACTTCCAGATGAACGAGGGCGTAATTCAATTCTCTAATTTCGTTGTTGCACCGTTCAATCTCGATCTTTATTTTTTCAAGCAGCGCCTGGGCCTCACTTTTCAGCTGATTTAGGGCACCCTCAAAACTGGCATGGAGGTCCTCGTAAACCTCGGGAGATATTTTATTCCTTTCAACGAGCTCTTTGAGGGCTTGGTCCTTCCGCCAAATTAATGGAATTTTGTCACACAAGTTTTCTGTTTCTAATTTTATACTGGATATTAAAATGACCTCTTGACCGTCGGATTTAATGTTCTCAATAGGATGCTTTATAATTTTTCCGCTGTTATGTTTAATGTAAACAGATTCCACTACTCCGTTAGGTTTCACAGAGAAGGATACAACCTCGCCGAGTACATGACCATATTCATCTTTTACTTCTTTGCCAAGAATAAAAAAGGGGTTGGAACTTTGACGCATAATCGTCACCTCGCCTATGAAGTTTCAGTTGTGGATTTTTCACCCAACGTAACTGATGGTATCCCGGTCGGAAGCTCTGGAAGCTTATCCTTAATTCTTTGCTCTGCTACGGCTGCAGCTTCGCTTAGGATTTTCTGGGCATCCTCATTGGCAGCCTCAAAGTTTATGGATAAACCAGTGCTCTGTCCAGCTTCTACAATTATACCGCTCAATAAATTGTTTATTTGTCCAAGCTCCTTCTCTGCTTCTGGAAACACGTTAGCCATTCCAACCTGTACAGCTCTGAGCACGCTAATGGCTGGGCCTAGAGTTGAAACCACATCACCAAGTTCTGTAACTGTGCGTAACCGTAAGACTATTTGTTCAAGAGCAAGCCTGGCATGCATTATCATTTTTTCCATTTTCCTTATTTCCGCCAGCTCATTGGCAAAAACATTGGCCCTGGCCATGTCATGCTTTGTGTAGGCATCAACAATCCTTGCAAATATTGACTTATCTCTCTGGCTGAATCTTTCGCTTGCTTGGTCCAATTTTTGGATCTGCAACTCTATGCGTCTGATGGCCATGTCAAGCCTTGGCTTTAATGGACCTGGAGGTCTCACAGCCTCTTTAATGCGTTCGGTGAACGGTTGATTAATTTCCTTTTCTTCCCAACGTTTAGCGAATCTCTCTGACAATTCCTACTCCTCCTTTTAGGGCTAGAAGCCAAAGCAGAATTTTATACGTTGTTAATATGCTGGCAATATTGGCCTATATACATGGAGATATATGCTGTAGACGGAATACCTTTAGGCTTTAATTTTTTAACGAAAACATATGCTTGTTGTTTTTGAGCGAATAGACAGAAATGTGTAAGTTAGACTAAAAAGAAGCTTAAAAATATGTCTAAGCCAGGTGGTAAAATGGGCGAAAGGCTTAAGATATTTGGATTTGTCGCGCTCTTAGGCTTCATAGCAGGAGTCATAGCTCAGCTTACAGCCGACTATGTGGTTCCAGCACTCATAGCACTACTGCCAGCATTCTTGAGCGCCAAGTATCTCATTTCAGGACTCGCGGGCGCCTTCCTATCGCTAATCGTAGTAAGCATATGGGCATATTTCACAGGATCTTCTGAAAAAGTATAGGCAAACGCGCCCTTCATCCTTTTTACCAGTATCTAGCTAGGCTTTTATTCTGGACTCAGGAGCGGAAAAAGCAATCATCAATTCAGCGTACCTCGATGTCATCATCGTACCGTGAAGATATTTCCGCCAAAGCCTAAAAACATTACGCCAACCCAAACAAAACCCTCATCAAAAACTCATAAACAAACCACAACTTCACCAACCAGAGAAAAGGGGGAGTTTAGGCCGTCGGATATGCTGAGCATAGAGGCTTTTACCGTTTTTGTTGCACTCCAACCTCCGAGTTGCCGGCAGCTTACACATGTCATCATAGTTTACACATGTAACACAAGCCTTCTCCCTGATCAGCTTTGAAACATGGCCCTCTAGGCTTCCATAAGCTCAAACACTTGCCTAGGCTGAAGGTTCAACCCAACGCCGTGGACAAGGCTGCTCTCCTCATCAAAGCCTAAGATCATCATGTGGATCTAGGCCCACGCTTTCCATGTAAAGCCTTTCAATGCGCACTACGTCTTTAGCCACTATAACCACCAAGTAAGAATAAGGGCACAAAGCAATATTTAAGCATTACCACCAAATAAGAAAACTTATTAACAACTCTTACCAAATACACTACAAGGAGATAAATAAATGCAAAAATGGAAAAACATGAAAATCACACCTGAAACCCACAAGCTCCTAGAAGAAATGAAAATAGAGCTAACACCAAAACTGAGAGATCCAAACCTAACCTTCGACAAAATAATAGCCTACCTCATAAACTACTACAAAACCCATCAAAAGGAGAGCTAAAACTATGCCTGAAGACACCATAACCATAGACATAACACCCAAAAGATGGCTGATCATAACAATAGCCCTAACCATCCTAACAATTCTAGGCATAAAAATCCCAACAGGCTACGGCCTAGAATTCATATGGCTACTCCTATTCGTCTTTACAGTAATAGCATGGTTGGGATGCCTAGTAATCGCCATCCAACACCTAGCAAACAAAACCAAAACATAACTTCACACTAAAAAAAGGCATAAAACCATGGAAGATGAGCTTCTAGACCCACAAAACCCCAAAAGCATGTGGGCATAAAACTTGAAAAGGGCTTCAAGTTACGGTGAAATATAGTAAGTTGCAAAAGATTCGGTGCGGCATACTTTGAAAAGGCGCAGAGCCGGAATTATGCTGTTTCTTGAGGGCTTACCTTTAAACCATGAGGGTACATCTAATAGGATTATGGAAATAGTTAAGGACTTTGAAAGAACCGATAGGAATTACATAGTATAATTTGGAAAATTTCGAAGGGTCGTCCTCACAAAATGAGTTCAAGCAAGAATAGGCAACAAAACAGGTTAAAACCTACTTTGAGGCTATGGGATGCCGTGGCTATAAATGTTGGCGCCATAGTAGGTGCAGGAATATTTGTCGTCACGGGTATAGCTTCTGGTCATGCCGGTTCAGCCCTGGCGTTATCTATGTTAATAGCCGCTGCGATCTCTCTTTTTACAGCGTTTAGTTTTTCAGAACTAGTCTCATGGCAGCCCCGCGAGGGAAGCATCTACGAGTATGCCTACCAGCTTATCTCACCATTTGTAGGATTTTTAACAGGTTGGATGTGGATCGTATCCAATACATTTGCAGGTTCAGCTGTGGCTTTGGGCTTTGCCCATTATTTTTGCTCCATATTTCCGCTGCCTCCTCCAAATTGGATTGCAGCGTTCCTCTGTGCCTCATTTACTATTCTTAACTTTTTGGGAGTTCGCGAATCCGCTTTTTTGAATAACATTCTAGTGACTGCAAAGTTAGGGATACTTGGCTTCTTTGTAATTTATGGGATGTTATATGTTGATTTTTCAAATTTCATCCCCTTCAATCCCTTTCAATGGGGAGTTCTCTCCGGAGCTTTCTACATCTTCTTTGCCTATGGAGGTCTTGCAAGGGTCGCTGTCATAGCTGAAGAAGTTAAAGATGCGAGAAGAAACGTGCCCAGGGCCATACTAATTTCTTTGACCATTTCCACCATCATTTATATTCTTGTGGGTCTTGTGTCAGTGGGCCTCATAGGCGCTGATAAACTTGCAGAGACAAAATCGCCCCTCATGGAGGCTATTAGGGCTTCCAAAAATCCATTAGCGGCCCATATTGTCTCCGCTGGAGGGCTCATCGCCACAGCCAGTGTGTTGCTCACAACAATCTTGGGGATATCCAGAATGGCGTACGCCATGGCGAGGAGGGGAGATTTACCACAAGTCTTGGGGAAACTACATTCAAAATATAACACGCCACATTATTCCATTGGAATTTTTGGCGGCATTATTATTCTGCTCGTCCTTCTGATTGATATAGCAAGTGTTGTAGCGGTTAGCAATTTTGCATTGCTCTTCTATTATACATTGGCCAATGTCGCTGCCCTAAAGTTAAAAATCGAAAAAAGAAGATATACGCCAATAGTGTCTGTTTTTGGAGCAGTCACATGCATGATACTTTTAGTTTTCACGGTCCTTGCTTCGCCTCATGCTTTTGCGATGGGAGGATTAACATTAGCTGCTGGCGCCATTGCACATCGCCTACTCAGAAGATTTAGGTTGAATTCGCTCTAAATCTCTTAAGGAGAAAGGCTTAACAACGTCCACCTTTAGAGAGGAGATAAAACTTTTAAGGTTGTGGACATCCGAAGCGAAAAGTTTTTTGATTTCACTGATGAACTCTGATAAATCCGTAAAATTCCTGTGAATTGAAGCCAAAAGTAAAGTGTAGCCCTCTGCGCCCTCGCCGGTGCCTGCGAATATTATTTTGGGGTTTTTAGAAATCCAGTCTTTAAGTTCAGGAGTTAGATCTGCCGACAGAAAGTTCAGGGCAAGTATTTCAAAGCCGATTTTTTCAAGGGCAGGTATCACGGTGTACTCGCGGATCTACTCAAGATTTTCAAGGGTTTCTCTCATTCTTGTGATGGTCGGTTGGGAAACACCTATTGCTTTTGCAAGCTCCCTATCACTTCTTTTGGAATCCTTCATCAACTCGTAAAGTAGGTGTATAAGCCTCTGTCCAACCATAGCCTACAAATAAACTAACACTCATAAAAATTTTCTGCCTATCTTTTCTCTTTACGCTTGAGCATATTCTCGAGCACGGGACGGAGTTTTTCATTCTCGGCCCTAATTCGATCCTTGCCAAGTGCCCGCATCTGCTCAGTCATTTCTTTAATTAACTCTGCAAACTTCACGCCTTCAGCCGCGGAGATATACTCCACTCTGAATCTTTCCGGGCTTAGGCCAAGCTTATGCAGCATGGGTGCCAGCGCATCCATCCTTGCCTTCATTTTCCAGTTTCCACTGATATAATGGCAATCATAGGGCAGGTGGCATGCAGCCACCAGAACCATACCCGCCCCAAGCCTGAAAGCCTCTAGGACAAAATCCCTGTCAACCCTTCCGGAGCACATAACCCTTATTGGGCGTATAGTGGGCGGATACTCAAAGCGGCTTGTCCCAGCCAGGTCCGCGCCAGCGTAGCTACACCAGTTACACAGGAAAGCCAGTATCTTGTCTTCAGGATCCCTTTCAAGGGCTGTTCTAAGCTGAGCTAATATTTGGGCGTCTGTAAAGTGCATCTGGGTTATGGCGTCCGCTGGACACTCTGCAGCGCATGTTCCACAGCCGTGACACATCGCTGTAATAACTTCTGCAGCCTGCTTTTCAGTAATCTTAATGGCCCCATATGGGCAACGCTCAGCACATATTCCACACTTCGTTGTTACATTCCTGCATCTGCTTGGATCAACGACGGCAATAATCGGCTCAATTTTCCATTTCTGTTTTGAAAGCACCGTTGCCGCACGGGCAGCTGCACCACTTCCCTGGGAAACGCTGTAGGGAATATCCTTTGGCCCCTGGCAGGCACCAGCCAAGAATATTCCATCCGTGGGAGAGTCTAAGGGTTTAAGCTTAGGATGACTTTCCATAAAGAAGCCGTCAGCGCCCCTTGTAAGGTTTAGAATTCTGGAAATCTC
>CAZZKO010000121.1:0-12059 GCA_964654925.1 uncultured Candidatus Bathyarchaeia archaeon | reverse complement strand
AAGCATATTTTAAACTTGAAGTCTTTTGTTATAGTTATAGTTATAGTATCTCTGTTAGTTTGAGCACTTGGAATTTTGGGTTTTTTGTGGTTACAATTTCTTGGAGGTTTTTGTCTTTTTTTATGTTTTGTATGTCGTTGTCTTCTGTTATTAGGGCGTCGCAGTTGTTTATGGCGGATGAGAGGATGAGGCAGTCTATAAAGTCGCTAAGTATGTTTCTAAGTTTAAAAGCCATGTGTAGGATTGTGCTTTCATGTATTGGGAGGATTTTTATTGTTTCGTTGTATATTAGGGCTCTAATGCCTCTGGAAATTCTTTCAGGCGGTATTAATCCCGAGGCGGCGTATTTAGCGCCTTCCGCTGAAAGTTCGAATATGGTTATGTCGCTTATGAAAATTTGGTGTTTTTTATGCATTAATTTGGTTGGAGCGTCTTTCGGTAAATTCTTGACAGAAATGCCTATTACGGGCAGGAAATACGTGGTGTCTAATAGCAACTTCAAGTTTCAGCCTTCTGGGATAGTTCTTTTCTAAATTTATGGAACTCTTCTAGGTTTACTTCAACGAAGGTGGGTTCATTCAAAATTTCTTCGATGCTTGGCACGGGCTCAACTATAAGTCTTCCATCTTCAACTTTATATATCACCCTTGTATAAGCCTTAAGGCCTAGTTTTTCCCTTATTTCTTTCGGAGGAAAAAGCTCTCCCTTCGAGCCAACTCGACTTTTTTGCATTTTTCTGATTCACCGAATAAATCCGTATCTTACGATCTAATAAATGTTGCGATATGCTTATGTGCACGTGTCTTTGTGACGTTTGACTTTTTCGTTTCTTGCCACGAAGCGCATAGCCCAGAAGGGCATTATCCCTGCAAGTATGGTGAAGTAGGCTAACACATCGTTAACGTTAAACCCTACGCCCTACTCTTGCGGGCCCAATAAGAATATTACATTGACAAGACAGAAATTCCTGCTTTAAGTAAAACCGCATTAGAAGCATTAGCATGTGGTCTGAAGGTTATCCGTTGGGACGGAAGGTTAGTTAAAGGATTACCAATAGAACATAGACCCGAAAATGTTGTTAGGAAAATTTGGAAAATATATCAAAGTTAAACCGAAATAGCGTAATATTTAATGGAAAAACCTAAAAACACGTATTTAATATTTTGTTTCTAAATGAGAGGAAGCAAATGTCAATTTTGAGCGATGAAGATATCCATCAAATTAACGAACTGCTTAAAAAAGATATCTCTGGCTGGTTTAAATCCCGCGATGGAGGCCCATATCTGCAAGAGTTTCAAAAGAAATTTGCAGAGTTTCTAGGAGCCAAATATGCTTTTGCAGTTTCTTCAGGTTCTGCATCTATTTACGTCGCTTTAAAAGCTGTTGGGGTCGGTGAAAATGATTTTGTAGCTGTTCCGGCATATACGCATGTAGGCTCTGTAGCGCCGATTTTATTAGCCGGAGCTAAACCACTATTCATTGATGTTAATAAATATGGTAATATGGATCCAGAAGATTTACGTAAAGTTGTTTCTGTAATGAAAGTTAAAGCGGTGATAGTAGTTCATCAACTCGGAATGCCGTGCAACATGGACGAAATTAAAGAAGCGTCAGAAAATGCATTCATTATTGAGGATGCCTCTCACGCATTAGGCGCCGAGTATAAAGGGAAAAAAGTTGGCGTGCTAGGGGACATAGGTTGTTTTAGTATAGGTGGAGGTCGAACTAAAACCATTGGAACCGGAGAAGGAGGAATGATAGTTGTTAACGACGATCATCTGGCTGAGAAATGCAAAAACATAAGGAATCATGGAGATCGAGTGACAGATTGTGATTATCTATGTTTCAACTTTAGAATGTCAGAATTAAATGCATTGATCGGGCTTCTTCAGATGAAAAAGCTTCAATTTTTAATAGAATGGCAAGTTAAAAACGCAGAATATTTAATTGAAAATCTACCAGAATATTTAGAAGTTCCAAAACCACCTCCTTATGTTAAAAATGTTCATTACATTATCGGATGCCACTTTTCCACGGAAAAAACTGGAATGTCCCGTGACGCTTTTCTTGACAAAGTTAAAGAAAAAGGTTATGAAGGTGGCTTACCAAGAAAGAATGTTGGAAAAGGATACGAAAAGCTAGTTTCGGATGTAAAATTTTATGCGCGTTTTCGCAGAGCATTGCCTATGTCTGAATATCTCGTGCGTAATACTATTTGGATAGATTGGCATAGATACCCAAGAACCAAGGATGAAATAGATGAATTGTTGAAGGTTTTCAAGGAGATTTGCTAATGATAATAATAGGAGATGGAAGCAGAATTTACCCGACCGCTAAAATTGTTGAGGAAGGACGTGAGATCATAATTGGGCGAAATTGTTTTATTGGTGATTTTGCTTTCGTAGCTGCTAGAAAGCTTGTTATGGAAGATGGTTCTCAAATAAACCCTCATGCAATAATAAGTGGAGGTGGGGAAGTATATCTTGGAAAGTTTTCGGTTATAGGCTTTAACGCTGTGCTTATTCCTGCAACTGATAGCCCCGCTGCAAAGTATATGTGTGAGTCAAAACCTGAAGAAGAGCGGCAAATTATTCGTGGAAGCATTAGAATCGGGGAAGGAGCTTATATAGGGTCTGGGGCGGTCATATGTGTAAGCAAAAAATCACCTAATATTGAAATAGGGGATTATGCTGTGATTGGAGCCTTAAGTTATATAGATAAATCCATACCGCCGAATACTATTGTTCATCCACTTATAAAGTACCAAACAAAGATTAGGAGAATAGCATGAAGTGATGTACAAAAGATTTCTGGTGGCGGGAGGAGCTGGATTTATCGGGAGTCATATTGTTGATGCGCTAGTTAGGCGTAATGCTGAGAAAGTTATAGTGATCGATAATATGTTTTTAGGTAAAATGGAGAACCTTAGATGGGCGCTGAGAAATGGAAATGTTACCGTGTACAAGGAAGATGCGCGATATATAACAGCATTGGAAAACATAATTGAACGTGAAAAACCCGAAGTGGTATTCAATTTGGCAGTCAAATGTTTACCCTATGGATTTGTGGATCCGGAAGGCTCTTTTATGACCGGAGTTGAAATAGCACAAAATTTAGTGAATCTGTTACGGAAAAAACGATACGAACGGCTTTTACATTTTTCAAGTTCTGAGGCCTACGGGAGCGCGATTAAAGTTCCGATGAATGAGGAGCACCCGTTAAATCCAACGACACCCTACGGCGCAGGAAAAGCGGCAGCAGATCTTTTGCTACTCTCGTATCATAAACTATTCAATTTAGAGATTAGCATAATTCGCCCCTTTAACGTGTATGGTGGTCGTCAAAACATGGAAGCTTACGCAGCAGTGATTCCGACAACCATTTGGAGAATACTTCAAGGTGAAACCCCATTCATAGAAGGAGATGGACTTCAAACCCGTGATTTTACTTATGTGCAAGATGTTGTCGATGCCGCTTTAGACCTCTTGGAATGCGATGAAGCGTTGGGGAGAGTTGTAAATATAGGTCAGGGGAAAGAGACAACTATTAGAGATGTTATATCGATGATTTGTAAGGAAATGGATTTTCCCTTCGAAAAAGTAGAATATAGACCACCCCGCCCCGCCGATGTTAGAAGGCTTTGTGCTGACATCACCTTAGCAAAGGAGCTGATCAACTATGCCCCTAAGATAAGTTTCGAGAAAGGCATCAAACTAACGATTGAGTGGTTCAAGGAAAAAAACGAAAGTATAAAGAGAATAACGAATCTAGAAGATAAAGCTGGAATATTATGAGAGATTCGCGTGTTTTATCATAGCTTTTTCGGACAACTTTTTGAAAGCGACATTTCAAATTAAATCAAAGTGAAGAATAGTTGCAGAGATTTTAGTTCTTTATCTTATTATTAAGTCCTTTCCTATTTTACGTGCGTGCATTTTTCATGAAAAATCAAGGGAATTAGGTTGGTTTATCAACAGAATAAAGCCATCCAGTTTTCAAACGACGATTCAGAGTTCTCTAGCTCTTTAACTTCCTATAGATTTCTTTCATTCGATTGGCAATTCTGTACGGATCATGGTTTTCCTTTAAATAAGCATACTGCTTTTCCCATAAGTTAGATGTTGCGTTGATTATAGCCTCTGCAACTTTTTCCTCCGTGTTCACGTCTTTTAATGGAAAGTCCTTGTATTCCGGGTATTTTGATGAAACAAAGGTGATGGCAGGTCTTCCGCAGGCTATTGCCTCTAATGTAACCATGCCGGGCGAGCCCACCTTAAACTGGTCCACAACCACATGTGAACTCCAGTAGTATTCACTTATTTTTTCGTGAGGCACCTCTTTTAGCGCGTGTAAAGTTAAGCCAAGGGATTTTGCCAACTCAACAGTTCTATCAAAATCTTTGCCGTAACGGATTATTGAAACATCAACTTTATCTTTAATCTTGCTTAGGGCCTTCACTGCTATGTCCGTACCTTTAACGTTCCAGTTGGAGTTGCTCGCAATCAGCACTTTTAACTTTCCGTTATAGTCAGGCATCGGCTTAGGATAGAAGATTTGCGTATCAACAGGGGTGGGGAGGTACTCCGCGTCTTCACCGTACTGCTTTGCCAGTTCAAGTATATCCGGCGTGCTCACTAATACTTTGTTACAATGCCTAAGGTTGTGGCGAACTATCCGTTTCCAAAGAAAATGTTTTAATCCGGCTCTTAAGTCGCTGCCGAGCGCATATCCTATTAAAGGCTTTTTACCCAATTTTGAGGCAATATAGCAGTCTTGCAAGAGATAGTTAACATGATACACGTCACCCTTTGATCTAAAAATTTTGTATGCTATTCCAAAGGTCTTACTCCAAAGGCCCCTGCTCCTCTTGACATGAAATTTCTCAATATCCATTGGTAGAAACTTTAAAATCGTTTCACCAACATGGGCGCAATCATTGATCATCACGAGCTTCATGGGTTAAACCTCCAAAATCTATGTTTCCACCAAATTGCGTGCGAGAACATCTCGGGCAGGTGATAAAACTGGGCGTTCATAGTAAATCCTATGTTTTCTATGGTAGAGATTATTAACTGTATCTAGCTGGTCTAAAACTATCGCGTAGATTTTGTTAAGTAATGAAATGCTTTTGTTCAACACTAAACCTTTGACCATAAGAACTTCTCCATTGGTTTTCATTTTGCTCTATTTCTTTGGTTCAAATATTGATTATTTACATCGATTGTGTTAAAAAGTGTCTAAATATAAAAATTTTGTAACTTATTTTGTGATGTCTAGTCAAACATCTTGAGTAGGTCATCATGATTTATTAGATTGTCAACTTTGAAGTTTATTTTGCAAGAGGAATTTCTTTATGTCTTCCGCGCACATCTCAAATGCTAACATATAACCAGGTCTTTGCATAAAATCTCTGTAGGTCGAGGGCTCATAAAGTGATGGTGAAGTCTGTACGTCAGCGATTTAAAACTCCATCTGGATAACGTTTTAAAGCGTAGCGATTTTACTTGGTTTTTCTTTTATGAGGGTAAGGAATTCTAAATAGTAATATAGGTTATAGGGCATGTGGTCAACATGCCATACAACGTTTGTTCCTTTTTCGGGCATAACTTTCTCGTTTAACATAACATAATGTCTATCATAATTCATATAAGTTCTAGCATAATCCACTATTCTATCCCATGCACCACGTGCCCTCCACTCGTTAAACCCTTTTCTAGGCTCTTTTAAATGCCAATGATTAACCACCTGAAAACCTAACCGTTCTATTTCTTCTTTTAATGTTGGAAACGTTTTATTTACCTCCTCTCTAAAGGCGAAGACAGCGTCAACACCCAACATCTTATCTAACAAAGCCAAAGCCTTTGCTAGGCTGTACTTTTCATACATTAACCATCTCGGGATTTTATTTCTTATGCGTTGAGACCAACCGAATAAGGCATAAACTATCAGCCAGAAAGCTCTTCGAAAACACGTCCGCCTAGTATAGAGTGGATCATCAAAATCATGAACAATCAGCACTTCCAATACCTACTCCTCCCGTAAGTCAATTATAACACACCATTCAGTTGTACAATGTATTCTTTTAAGCTTTTTATCGAAACCAAATTTTTTAAAAATAGCATAAAGGTAGCGGTTCCATGACAATAAATAGAAAGGATGAGTTGTCCCAAAAGGAACTATCCTCACTTTTTTAAAATCCCTTAACAGTTTAAAAAGCTCCTTTCTACTGAATCTTCTAAAACGATAGAGCTTATCCCTTATGCTCCGAATCTTGACCGTAGGAATTTCCCAAAGATTTGTTTTGTTATGAACAAAAAATAAAGCAAGTTTTCTTGTAATTCTAACCTGTTCCCTAACTATTTTTAGCACATCCTTATTGTTGAAGTATATCAACAATCCAGAGTGGAAACTGACATCAACCGACTTATCCTTAAAAGGTAGGCTAATTGCAGACGCAACTATACGATGGCATTTGGGATAAATGCCTTTTGTCTTCACAAGCACTTTTTTGTTAATGTCAAGACCAAAGACTTCAAATTTTTGAGACAAATAGCCACCATCCCGTAAAGATCCGCAGCCAAGTTCAATAATAGTCTTGACTTCAGCTCCAAGTGCTTCAATTAATTTCTCAACGTTTTTTGCCCTTTTAGGTTCAGACTGAATGTAACGGTTAAGATATTTATCCCAAATTAAGCTCCAATCGTCACTTTTTAGCTGGTACGCCATAGGGATACCCTAGTATAAATTGCTTTTTTAACCGCTTTTTCGCTTTATAAATACGTTGAAAATTTCGGAAGACCCTAAAAACGTGTGCTGGTAAATCGTCTGGATGGATATCAACAATATTTTTTTCAAAGAAGCATTTTATGAACTCCATGTTTGGTTTTGATAGAAAATTAAGGAAGTCTTCCAAAAGCCAGCGGAATCGTACACCTACCGGATATTTTGGCTGTTCTATTTCATCTTTATACATTTTTAAAAGAAGAAGGGGGAAGTTTACTCCGCAAGCAATTGCCAACTCTAAACTGGCCCAAAACTTTGGATTAATCTCCATAAAATACAATCGTCCCTTTGAGTTAATTTTAAACTCAACCATCGCAACGCCATGCCATTTCAAGTCTTCAAGAAGTTTTTGGCAGCGATTCTTTATTTCAGCATCATACGTACTAATCGCGTAGGTTGCTGAGCCACCAGTTATTGGATACTCCCGAATTTCTCGATACATAAAAAAGACTTTTAACTTACCCTCCTTAAAGAGCCCTGCAAAAGAGTAGTTTTCTTCACCGTCGATATATTCGGTTACAAAAAATGGAATTTTTTTTGAAACAAAGAATTTTTTGGCTTCCTCAAATTCCTTTTTGTTATTGACAAACCTTAAATTTCCTCTACCGCTTACTGGTCTCAACACAACAGGGAAGCAATCTGGAGTATCCAGAATTTTAGGGACTTTAAATCCAACTTTACGAGCTCTATCATGCATTTCAACTTTATTTCTGGCAATACGCATACTTTCAATATCGGCAACCGGAACCAATGCATCGATTTTCTCCTTGAGTAAAGAAGCAAAAAAACAGCAAGTATCACCCACCGGAATAAGTGTATCAATCTTTGCATTATGTATATATTTATTGATAGACAATGCAAAACTTTCTGGAGATTTAAGACTGTAAAGCATTCTCCCACTTACAAATCTAGAATAAAAACAGCAAGCCCTGTGCCCCTCTGAACCCACATGAACTTCATAATCCCCACTAATGGCCCTTATCAGCGCTAAAGTATGACGATACTCACCGTCAGTTACTAAAACCTTACCTTGCATGGCATCGCCTTTCTAAATTGAATTAAGCATCTCAAAGTTAAAAGTTTAGGAAAATTAATGTAATACAGGTAATAGCTTATCCGATTCTGTTTTCCGAAGTATATAGCAACTATAGGTAAGAACTACAAGAACAGCAACGCAAATATAGAAAACAAAGAATCTTTAGCCCAAGACACCTTTTAATAACCTCTCTAAATTTTCCACTCTTTTCTTAATTTTTTCCACGTCACCTCTAATTTCTTCGTCCATAATCTCCTTTTTTCTCTTCTCGTTAGATTTTAAAATTAAACGAAGGAACTCCGAATCATAAGCTTTCAAAAGCAACTTAGCATTAGGAATGATGCAATGCCCACCAATAACACCTGGAAACATAACAGGCCTATCCAGTCTCGCAAGGTGCGTGTCTTCTATAAAATCCACTAAGCTGTCAAAATCAGCTCCAAAATACCTACTAATCCTATGCATTTCTTGGAAACACACAATCATCCAAGCCCTATAAGTGGTTTCAAAAAGCTTAGCCAACTCCGTTTCTATGCAACCCCTCACAACCTTGGTTTTCAACCCAAGCTTCTCAAAATGCTCTTTGGCTTTTTCCGCTGACTCCTCATTTACACCGCCAACATACTTTGTCCAACGCTTCAACTCCCACTTCATATAATCCACGCCTTTGTGAACACCCCGCACAGGTGAATGCGCCACAAGACATGAGCTGCCAATACGCTTATAGATTTCCGCGGTTGTTCCCGGCGCAACAGTGCTATCAACGATTACAAGTTTAGGCTTAAAACGCCCCACATAACCCACAACGCTGTTCACAAAATCCTCTTTATCAACACATGGAATGCAAACATGCATAACGTCCACTGTGTAAGGCAAAACATCCTCAGACTGCCCGGCATCCCGCATTTTATTCGCATCCAAGTCAAAACCGTAAACCTCAAAGTTTCCACTCTCCTTTAAAAGCTCGAATAACGGGCGGCCAACCTCGCCCAAGCCCACAACCAAAACCTTCTCTTTAGCCATACCGAACCAACCTTTACCAGAAAGACAAACTAGAATCGTCAAAGTATTTAAACCTCACATCATATAACACCAGAAGAGGATCAAACAATGTCCAAGCCTAAGACGGGAAAAGGAGTTATAATAGGCAAAAATGTCCAATTCGGCAAGGACGTTGTAATCTGGAACTACGTTGTTATAGGCGACAATACAAGTGTAGGCGATGGAACCCGAATAGGAAGCTTCTGTGACATAGGTAGAAATGTAATAATAGGCAAGAATTGCATAATACAGGCCCACGTCACAATATCCAATGAATGCCAGGTCGGCGACAACGTTTTCATAGGGCCAAACACGAGCCTTTTAAATGATAAATTTCCTCATAGCAAATGCCTAACCCCATCCATAATAAAGGACAACGTCGTAATAGGCGGATGCGTAACAATACTCCCAAACGTCACAGTATACGAAAACTCCGTAATAGCCGCAGGAAGTGTAGTAACAAAAGATGTGCCGCCAAACACGGTAGTTAAGGGGATACCGGCAAAACTGATGATGACAAAACAAGAATATGAGAATAAAAGAAAAGCATTTATTGAAACAAAGAAAAAATTAAACCTCTAAGTTTTCCTTTTGTCCAAATGCCTGGTTATTAACTCCTTTACCCCTCCTACAACAAATTATGTTCTAATTTCTAATTAATAAAAGCGTATACGAAATACTATTTATATTATCAGATGATGAAGACGAAGACCATAGCGGTTAAAGTAGACGAAGAACTTCGTGAGCGCATGAAGAAGTTAAGGCATGTCAACTGGAGCGAGGTTATAAGAGAATATCTATTAGAAAGAAAATTGAGGAGGAAGACGGCCGCAACATAGCAGAGGCTGTTTTACTCAGCGAAAGACTCAGAAAGCTGCTTCAGAGGGATAATTCAAAGGTGATTAAGGAATGGCGCCTGAAAAGGTGGTTTTAGATGCCAGTGTAATAGCAAAACGGTATCTTGAGGAAAAATATAACGAGTAAGTACTAAAGCTCCGAGACGAATATATCTCAGGAAGAATAGCCACAGTGGTTCAACATGCTTGAGCATGAGTGCTAAACGCTCTAAAATACGGTGAAGTATACTCGGAAAAAGAACTTGCAGACATCATCGTTCATTAAACAAGTGTGGTTTTGAGTATTGGAAACTTAGGATCAATTAAAAGATGAAATCATAAAATAGCATGTAAATATAACATAATAGTGTAGGATACAAGCTACTTGAGCATTAGCTAATCTCCTAAAAGCCCTATTCTACACAGCTGACGAATAACTGTTAAGTAGAGTTGCTTAAATAAAAATAGCCAAGTATATGAAAACATGGCAGCGGAACAAAGTAATACCACCCAAAACATGTTATTAACTACGGATTTCCTTAACAATGCTGACTATTACATCAACAGGATTTTCAAGCCTAGTCAACAAATTGCCCACATCTGCCCTACAGCCTAAAACCCTTTCAGCTAACCCCAAAACAGACGCTAATTCTGTTTTAAAAATTGGAAAGCCCCTTTCAGCCAAATAATTATTAACATGCTGTTCTTGGAACACGTTAACTACTATGGCGGGTGTTCCCTGCAGTGCAGCCTCCCTTGTTATGGTTCCGCCAGCTCCAACGAAAAGGTCTGCTTGTGCCACCAAACTTGCGGAGTCCACAAAACCCTCGGGAACAATCAAACCTTTAATGGGTCTATGGCGATATCTAGGGAGAAAAACAACATTCCCTAAACGTGTCAATTTTTTCGCAAGTGTAACAGAAGAAAAACTCTTTTCGGTATAAACAGCTTTCTCCTCTAATTCCCTCACGACAATAAGCGGCCTTCCAAAATCATATTTCACCAGAGGCTTAAAACCCTTAATCCATGCAACCTCGTCCACCCCATCAAACTGGACCATATTACCCTTAACATTATATCTTTGCAACGTCTCTTTTGGGATTGCTTTAGAAGCAACGATATAATTTGCAAGGGGTAAAGTAAGCCTATGCACAGCATCAGCATAGGGCGTATCAACCGTTGTTATCGTCGGAACAGCTAAACCAAAAGCCGTACGCATCTGATCCACAGAACCATGTGAAATGGCAGCATCTGGAACAGCCTCTCCAAAAATCTTGGAAAAAGCCAATTGACGCCGGAGGCTTTCCCTAAGTCTGGTCAACAATGATTTTGGGTTATATTTTCCTACAACAATGAAGTTTTCGTTTAAAAGTCTTGCAAGGGGCACGGTATCTGGATGTTTACGGGTGGTCAATATAACCTCATATCCAAGCTCTCTAAGCCTTTTCGCTATGGCAACACCATACCGCACATGTTTACCAGTACAAGCATCATACCATACTCGCATCATTCACACCAACGGTACATTTCGCCGATAATTCGGCCGTCTTTTACAAGTTTTGCCGGTGCGTCTATGTGGCGTATCCAATAAATGTTTTCCGGTAGGATGTTGTATTTTGGCATTTCTGGAATGTTTTCCTTAAAGGCAAGTTTCACATATAAGTATGGAATGTTCGCATAGTAATCTCCACGTATAACCTTACTGGCGTAGGAGAAGAAGTAGGATGTTGTGAACATTCTGGCGGCATTAATCTCGGTAACGCATGGAACGCCCTCCGGGTTCTCTTTGAGGTCCACGCATGCAATTCCATTGAAATTCGGGTCTATTGCGAGGACGGCTTCTGTGGCGATTCTGTTCACGTTTTTATCATGTATTGTTCTTTGAACTGCTGGCGTACCAGTTATCCCGGAGGGAGCCAAATGGGGATATATGTATTCTAGGCGTTCCCTAGTCATGGATGTTACAAGCTCCCCATCTTTCCATAGACTGTGGAAGCCGATGTTTCTTCCAGGCAAATGTTCTTGTGCTATGAAGTCCCATTTCATGCCCCGAGCTTTCCAGTAGCTAATCCATGAAAGGGCTGTCTCCTTATTATAGGCTGGCGTGCTGCCCCTTCCGCCGGCTCCATGCCTAGCCCTTATCCAAATTGGGCTTCCAAGCTCTTCAAAAGCCCTGTCTAAGTCCCGTTCGCTGCTTATCTCTAGTGTTTTGGCAACAGGCACCCCCTTCTTCATCCAGATTTTCGCTGATTCAAGCTTGTCCTGGCATATTTTCACGGTTCTCTTAGATGGTAGGAAAACGTTCGCCTCAATTTTCTCTCTATTCTCCGAGACAACGGCAACCTCAGCGTCTGTTTGTGCAT
>CAZZKO010000120.1:0-30559 GCA_964654925.1 uncultured Candidatus Bathyarchaeia archaeon | reverse complement strand
CAGAGCCTTGGACCTGCTTAGAGTTGCTGGAGAAGTTGCAGAGCGCAAGGGTTCAAGTGTCATTACTGAGGATGACATTAGGGAGGCTGAGAAGATTATTGAACATAATCGGGTTCTTGAAGCTTTGGCAAATTTAACACTCCATTCAAAGCTTGTTGTTTTAAGTGTTTTTCAACTTGCCAAGGCAAATGGCTATAAGGCCATTACAGGCGATATTTTCGAGGTTTATAGCGAATTATGTAGAGAGTTGTCAATAACTCCATTAACCCAGCGGCGTGTAAGCACCCTCATAAACGAGCTTGACGCTTTGGGGCTTTTAAATGCACAAATTGTTAATATGGGACGATATGGAAGGACCAAGAAAATTAGATTGGAGGTTACACGCACCCTTATTAAAGAGGCATTCGCTAATGATCCTAGGCTTGGACGTTTGATTGATTATGAGCCTAAATGTCTTGCGGAAGCTTCGCGTAATAGGAATCGAGGATGGTAGCTTTGAGAGGGGCATTTCAAAGAGCACGCTCTTGGCTTTGGTTCTTTTTGATGGCCTAAAAATTGTTGACTTAAAATTTGTAGAAGTAAAAGTTGATGGCTTAGATGCAACGCCAAAAGTTGTAAAAGCCTTAACTAAGTGGACGTTTGATGCGGTCATGCTTGCTGGGGTTTCGTTTGCAGGTTTTAACATCATTGATCCTTTCCGTCTTTTTGAAAAATTTTGTAAGCCAGTAGTGGTTGTTTCTAGAGTGAAACCAAATAATACGGCTGTTAAAAGAGCCCTTAAGAAACATTTTAAGGACTGGAAGATTCGATGGCGAACTTTTGAGAAGCTTGGGTCAATAAATAAGGTGAATGTTATGATTAATGAGCCACCACTTTACATTGAAAGCATAGGACAAAGTGTTAAATGGGCTGAGGGTCTTGTGAAGGCTTTTTCTGTCTTCAGAATTCCTGAACCTTTAAGGGTTGCACGCTTAATTGCCAGAGGGGTATCCTAATTAAAAGATAAAACTTCAACATCAAAGGTCTGCAGGTTTACAATTGGGACAAGGTTCGGCATGGGTGTTATTCCAAGTCTTCGCATATAATCTGTCTGCGCTTGCCAGCAGCCAGAATTGATTGTAAGAATTCCTCTGTAGTTTGTATGTCCTAAAGTGTGAATGTGGCCTGAGTGAAATATGTCAGGTAGGCGCTCCACAACCAAGAAGTCTCTGCGTTCGGGTGATATTGGCGTCTTAGCTCCGTAAACTGGTGCCAAATGGCGGTATTGTAGTAGGAGCGACATGGCTTTTTCTGGGTGATTATATTCCATCCCCGGGACCGTTGAGACAACATCATCGAGGCTACGTCCATGATACATTAATACCTCAACTTTATGTAGGCTAAACAAGCTTGGGTTCCCAAAAGAGTAAACCTTTCTTGACTCTTGTAGCTGCTCGAGATACTCCCCGGATATTGGAGGTTGGGGAAGGGCTTTTCTCGGTGTGTCGTGATTCCCAGGTATAATTATTACTTCTATATAGTCTGGAATTTGCTCAATAAGCTTTGCAGCAAGTCTGTACTGTGCGTAGACGTCCCTTACCGATAATTCTTTAATTTGATTTGGATAAACTCCAATTCCATCGATAATGTCTCCTGCGATCAAAACGTACTTCACGTGACCGGCAATTTCTCGCATTTTTTCATTTCCATATTTGCCATTAAGCCATAGGATAAATCTGTTAAAGGCTTCTTTCTGGAACATTTTACTGCCTACATGCATGTCGGAGGTTAATGCTGCATATACCGGAACTGCCGCCCTATTTTGAGTTTTTTTGGCTACGTCAGGAAAAATTATGTCTTCAGCAATTAGCAGATTGCCCCTCGTTTTTAATACACTAATGCAGACCACTTGATCCAGCAAAATTTTGCTTGCTTTTGTTAAGAGTTCGTGAGGCGCGTTTTGTGGTATAAGTACCGTGGCGCTGACTTGGAGATCTTCAACGGTAAGTATTATTTTTTGCTTTGTTTCCCTTTTTTCTGTTATCATGCAAATTATCTTATGTTTGGTGTTCGGCGCTGCATTTAATGCGTCAAGGATTGAGACAGCATCTCTGACGTCGATCCTTTGCCTAAGAATTTTTTCCATCTTCTTGAACCTGTCTCTGAAGTATTCGATGTAATCTTCAATCGTCCCGTCCGTGCATGATTTGCTACCTGGGTCTTCTATGACATTAATCTCCGTCTCAATTTCTTTTGCGGATGGATGAAAGGTTTTCCTCCCCTCTAAAATTTGAGATTCTTGCTGTTGTTTGATTTCTAACATTGTTAAGGTTTCCCGGTTTCTATAATGGGTTTCCACAGTTTCTTCTAAGAGCTGCCTTTTGATGAACAGTGGTTTATCTTTCATTTTCCCAACTTTTTCAAGAGTCTTACTTACTATTTCAATGGGATCTGCTGTTGAGGCTGCTAAGTTTAAAAATTCGAATGCCTCCCTGTCTAGCTGGAATCCTGCTGAAATTGTGAGCTCAACGGCTTTTTGAAGTTTCTCTGTAGCCTTCATAGTATAATGTTTCTCCAGTCCTGTTTTTTTGGAATTATGATATATCCTTCCTTTTCATCACCTAGGGCTTCTGTTAAATTGCGTTCATGGAGATAAGCCGTTAGGGCGGCGGTTATAGCGTCGATTTCATGTGGTGTCAAGGTGCGAGTTTTCGGGCTTCCCTCTATGCCCATGGCGCTAAGGACTTTCTGGATTTCAACCCAATTTTTTACTGGCATGCTTAGAGCCCTGCGTGTTGAGGCTGGGTGAACTTCTATAGTCTTTATTCCTTCTTTGGCTATTAACTTATTTAGTTTGATTGCCCGTAATGTAAGGGTTCTCATGCCGGGTAAGCCCGGTGGAAAAACCCTAAATCCCCTTTTCACCATTTCCCTGTCGGCTTTTCTAAAAAACCCTCTTTCAGGAAGTTTAAGAGGAGCGTCGATTGCAACATTTTTTGGCTTATTTTCCATTATTAGTTTCATAATTTCTTTGTCTGTGTAAATTATGGACGTTTCAACCTTTTTACCAATCCATAACGCTATTCCAGTTGGATTCTTTTCTTTTCCAGCCAGATCTATGCCCGCTATATAATCGTTGTTCACTAATAACACCTAAAGTTTAAGTTTATATATTTTGATCTTTTGTTTAAATCTGTTAATATTTCCCCTAGTTGTGGTGTATAGGGTTGGGAGAGATTCGTAAAGTCCAAAAAACTCCAAGCGGTACTTTTTTCGTATGTCTTCCTAAGGATTGGGCTGAACGCCATGGTTTAAAGAAGGGGTCAACCGTTGTTTTGAGTGAGACTAGTGACGGTAAACTTCTTGTCGATGCTGAATATGGGAGCACACCTTCTCCGCGTGTTGCTGTTCTGAAGCCAGGGCCATATTTAAGTCGTGAGATCACTGGTAAGTATCTTTTGGGCTTCGATATTATACGGGTTGAGGGAAAAGATGGTATTGGTTTGGAAGTTCGGGAAGATGTTAAAAGGACGGCTAGTCGCTTAGTTGGCCTTGAAATTATTGAGGAGGATTATTCAAAGATTGTGTTGCAGTGCTTACTAGAGCCTTCCGGTTTTCCGCCTGACAAAATTCTTAAGAGGGCTTATGCCCTTGCAGCTGGCATGCACCGCGATGTTGTTAATGCAATAGTTAATGAAGATGTTAATCTGGCGAAAAGTGTTATTGCTCGGGATGAGGAGGTTAATAGGCTATATTTCCTTCTAATACGCATCTTAAGGACGATTATTCAGAATCCCAGCTTAAGCGAAAGGCTTGGCGTTAAACCTATTGAGTGTCTGGACTTTCGTTTGGCAGCAAGCCTTGTAGAGAATATTGGTGATGAATGTGTGCGCGCTGCATACAAGGTTGAAAATCTAATGGGGGTAAAATTGACTGATTCCTTAAAAGTGGCCCTTCTTGAATTTCATAAGCTTTGCTTTGAGGCCCATGAGAATGCTGTAAGGGCATTTTTGTCCGGTGATATCGCTTTAGCTGTCAGCGTAGGCGATATGCGTGGAAAAATAGCAAAAGTTTACGAAACAATAGAGACTAATGCCCGTGTGCAGAGCCCAGACGTAGTTCCACATCTTCTTGCAGCGATGTCCGCTTTAATGCAGATATACGAACATAGCGTGGATATTGCTGATTTAGTTAGATTATATTAACCCAGTGATTCTATAGCCTGCAGTTGAAGAGACGATAGAGTTTAAGAAGTGATTTGGGCTCCTCCTTTGGAAAGTGGAAATCCTTTTTAGGGTATGAAGTAGTTTCCTTGAATAGCCGGGGTGGCAGAGTGGTTAATGCGCTGGCCTTCCTTACAATCAACGTGTGAGGACCAGTATCGAGATCATGGCTAGCAATCTGTGATGGGGCTGGAAAAGAGACAAGATAGCCAGTGGGCCCTCGGGCCCGCAGGGGTTCGAATCCCCTCCCCGGCGCTATACTCATGAGTCATTAAATTATTGGTTGTGCATAATCTCAGTTATAATAATCTGCCTGACGGTAGCAAAGCAAAGGTTAGGAAAATCGGCGCGTGTCCTATTTTTAATATTCTATGGGTTGCTCGTGGAATTTGTTTCGGTGGGGTTTATTACATGTAGTTCTGGTGTTGTAAAGTTTCCCAGTTCTGATGCGTTATAATTGTAGTTTGGGTCTTTGAATTTTTTGGCTGTTTCCCATGCGTTATCTAAGAAGCCTATTGTTTGCGTCATAATGTTGTTGAATTGATGATTTAGCTCCTCCATGTATGATTGTATGTTGTTGTAGAGCATAATCGAGTCTGCCGTTAAGACTGTGATAACAAGCAATACCTTAAAGGTGCTACTTTCCATTTCTCCTTTCTCCCCTCGCTAGCAAAAGACGCTATAACGTATAAAAATGATATTTTTGAGGGGTAAATGTTACTTGTTATAAAATGTCTTTTTGTCAGATTTCAACTTCGAAGATAACATAGCATGGGGTTGCCAAGGAGGATCAAATATAAACACGGAGAGCCGTATCGTCTATTATTCTTTTAATCATTCAGCCGATTTATAGGAGTGTGCCCTTCTTTTTTACGTAGGGCACTAGTCCTCCTGCCTTTATTATTTCCATAAGCTGGAGTGGGAATGGTTTAAAATTCATTACCAATCCCTTTGTGACGTTTTTTACGGTGCTTTCCTTAAGGTTTATTTCCAGAAAGTCACCGTCCGATGTTGAGTCTACGAATGTCGGATCAACAGCTATGGCTGGTAAGCCCACATTTATTGAGTTTCTGAAGAAGATTCTGGCAAAGGACTTGGCTATGACAGCCGATATGCCTGCTGTAACCATCACCCTTGGAGCTTGTTCTCTGCTAGACCCGCATCCAAAGTTTTTGCCTGCAACAATTATATCGCCCGGTTTAATTCTGGCGGCCAGTGTTGGATCTAGGTCCTCGAAAATATGTTTTGCCATATCCTCAATAGTTACAGAGCGGAACTTGTATCTGCCCGCTATTACAAGATCTGTGTTTATGTCATCTCCAAGCTTGATGGCTTTTCCCTTCAAGCACTCATCCCTCCATATACCTTCTAGGGTCAGCAACACGCCCCTCCAAGGCGGTAGCGGCAGCTGTCGCTGGACTGGCTAAAAATATCTTAGCGGTTGGATCTCCCATTCTCCCTGTAAAGTTTCTATTGGCTGTTGAAACGGCCACCTCTTCTGGGCCTAGGAGCCCCATATGGGCGCCCACACATGGTCCACATGTAGGCGGTCCTATCGTGCAGCCCGCTCTGGCTAAAGTTTCTATTATTCCCTTTTCTAAAGCCCTTATGTAGACATTTTTGGAGGCAGGTATCACAATGCACCGCACTCCTTCTTTAACCTTCTTTCCCTTCAATATACTTGCCGCGATCTCTAAATCCTCTAACCTGCCGTTAGTGCAACTTCCTATAAATACCTCATCCACTTCCATGCCCTCAATCTCTGAGATGGGTACAACGTTAGAGGGTAATGGAGGCTTCGCTATTAGGGGTTCAAGGGTGCCACAGTCTAATTCGATCTCTTTAATGTAATTTGCGTCATCATCAGGGGTAAATGGTTCTGCTGGGAAGATTCCTGCCTTCGCCCCCATTTCGGCGGAGAGGTTGGAGATTGTTGCCCTTGAAGACGTAGAGAGTTTAGGCGAGAGTTTATCATGATATTCTATGGCCATGTAGTTGGCTCCATCCGTGCCCAATTCTTTGAGTAGAGCTAGGGCTATATCCTTTGACAGAACTCCCGGTGCAAGTCTGCCTTTTAAGGTTATCTTAATGCTTTCCGGCACCTTGAACCAGAGCTTCCCAGATGCTAAGGCGAAAGCTGCGTCTGTACTTCCAACGCCTACGGCAAATGCGCCTACTGCCCCATGAATGGTTGTATGGGAGTCTGCGCCGACTATAATATCGCCAGGCTTAGCAAATCCATGATCCATAACCACCTGATGGCAGATGCCCTCCCCAGCTTCAAAAAGCCTAATGCCATGTTTTGCTGCGAATTCCCGCATTTTCTTGTGTAAAATTGAAGACTGCACTGAGGGGCTTGGTGCCGCATGGTCAATGAAAAGGGCGCTTTTACCGGCGAGTTTGAGAGTTTTGACCTGAAACTCGTTGATAACATCTATCATCAGCGGGGCTGTCCCATCATGGGCAAATACGAAATCAACGTTTGCCACTACAAATTCGCCAGGATCAACATGTTTGACATTTGAGGCTCTAGCGAGCATTTTCTCGGCTGCTGTGGCCATTCTCCATTCACTTCTACGCTACTTGTTGGGGAGGTTGTTGAGATTAGGGTAAAACACGTCCCGCCCTTATATATAAGCGTGTCTTCACATGGGCTCTTCGTCTTTATATATTAATGTACCATTTGGAACATGAAAAGTTTCTCTTTGTAACAGTTAAGCCGTAAAGGTTAAAAGTTAGCTTGTCGCTAACAGGACCTCAATTTAAGGTGAATATGAAAATGAAAACAGCGAGATGCCCTGACTGCGATTCAGAGCTGGATGTCTCAGACGAGGTTATACGCGGGGAAATCTTAAGCTGCCCCTGCTGCGGTTTAGAGCTTGAAATAGTCGAAATAAACGGAGATTCCGTAGAAGTTAGAGAGCTTGTGATTGAGGGTGAGGATTGGGGCGAGTAACCCCGACCTCCATTTACCCTCCTATTTTCCCAATTGTCCTTTGAGATAACCTTAGAAGGTTGAAAAATGAGCATTGGCCTTTTATGCGATTACTTAGAAACGGATGAAATGGGCATTAAGCTAACAGCCGAGAGATTGGGTGTGGATTTAACATATATTCCCTTCCGTAAAATTTCAATAAGCATAGACTCGTGTGGATATGATTTGAAAAGTAAAGGAATGGATTATACTAAGGTTTTACAAAATGTGAAGGTTGTCTTGAACCGGGTTCAAAGTAAGAATCGTAGGATGATGGCTGCCACTTTTTTGGATGCTATAGGAAAAATTGCTATAAACCCGCTATCCGTGGAGTTCCTGTGCTTTAGCAAATTCAGAACACTTCTACATATAAGTGGAAATGGCATCAAGACGCCCAAAACAGTCTTTGTCCCATGTGATGTCCAAGAAAAGACAAAGGACGGGAATAGAATAAATAATGAAGAAGAAATAGCGGATCTGATACTTCAAGGATTAGGCGAAGGCATCGTTGTTGTCAAGCCTGATGCAGGTACTCATGGTCGTGGGGTTGTACTAGCCAAAAATAGGTCTGAACTTTTGAAAGTACTCAGAAAAACAAGACCCTCTATAATAAATCCTGTTGGCGTCTTAGCTCAGGAGTTTGTTCCAAAATGGTTCTATGATCTTAGAATAATTGTTGTCAAGGAAAAGGGAAAAGAACCTTACTGCCATCCAAAAGCTATGGCTAGGGCTGGATTCAAAGACTTCAGAACGAACACGGCCCTTGGAAATTTTGTCCTCGACGTGGACTTACCCGTTACTATTAGAGATTTAGCCTCAAAATGTGGCATGATTATTGCAGGAAATTGTGAAGCATGGCTGTTGGCTTTAGACGCTATGATCCCGGTTTGTGATAACAAAAACGCAGATGACAACTATGTAACTGGCGAATTGAAAAAACTTGCAAGGGCTTTTAAGGAAGTTAAAGCTGTAAAAACCGCCGCATCCAAAAAGAAGGACTTTGCCGGTTGGAACAAAAAACTCGAGGAGTCTTTTCAGAAGTATAAGAGCATCCAAGCATATGAAAATGTAAGGAGAATTATTAATGAGAGTGTGGAGATGAATAAAGATAATGTATTGTTCCACGAGGCAAATTCATGCCCCGAGTTTTGGGAGCAAACCAGGCTCGCTACGGGGGCTAACTTGGCAGAATACTTGCTTGCATGTGCCAGAAGCATGATAGACTAGGAGGCTGGTTTATTGAGAGTTGGAATAATTGGCGGCTCAGGATATGTCGGCGGGGAACTGCTACGATTGCTGATCTTCCATCCAAAGGTAGAAGTCACAATAGCAACATCAGACAAGTACGCTGGGGAATATGTTTTCACAGTTCATCCAAACTTGCGTGGATTAACGCAGCTAAAATTTTCACCCATGAACCTCCAAGAAATTGTTAAAAACTGCGACATAGTGTTCACAGCGACACCCCATGGGAGCGCCGTAAACCTGGTTCCCAAAATCCTTGAGGCTGGATTGAAGGTGATCGACATGAGCGCGGATTTTAGACTGAAAAACCCTGAGGATTACGATAAGTGGTACGGCTGGAAGCATCCCAACCCGGAGCTTCTCAAGGAGGCGGTATACGGCCTCGCGGAATTACATAGAGAAGAAATCAAAAATGCGAAACTGGTGGCGTGTCCAGGCTGTATGGCGACAGCCGTGATATTGGGCTTAGCCCCAGTGGTTAAGGCAGGGGTCATAGAAAAGGGGCGAATAGTTGCCGATGTGAAAATTGGATCCTCAGGGGCGGGGGTTCGACCGTCTTTGGCATCGCATCATCCGGAACGCTTCGGAGGGGTCCGCCCGTACAATGTCGTAAACCACAGGCATATCGCGGAGGTTGAACAAGAGCTTAGCCTTCTTTCAGGGGATCCATTAACTGTGGCGTTTACGCCGCATGCTGTAAACATGGTTCGGGGCATCCTGGCTTCAATTCACGTTTTCCTAAATAGAGATGTGGTCCTTAGTGAGGTTTGGAAAATATATCGCTCGCTTTATGAGAAGGAACCGTTCATACGGATTGTTAAGTATCGCAAGGGGTTATATCAACTACCTGATCCCAAAGTTGTTATAGGAACGAATTTCTGCGACATTGGCTTCGAGATTGATCCTAGAACCAGAAGGCTTGTCATATTTTCCGCTATAGATAATTTGATGAAGGGCGCTGCGGGCCAAGGTGTTCAATGCCTCAACATAATGTTAGGAATTAATGAAAAGACCGGACTGGAAAGCCCAGGATTTCATCCGGTGTGATGGAGATGTTAATTGTAGTTAAGATTGGAGGCGACATAGCTAAGGACATCACAGCCTCGGATCTTGCCCAAGACATAAAGAATCTTGCTCTAGAGAACAGCCTAGTCCTTGTTCATGGTGGGGGCGACGAAGTTACAGAAATGGCCGCTAAGCTTGGAAAGGAGCAAATTTTTGTAATCTCACCTGAGGGATTCCGGAGTAGATATACCGACAAGGAAACTGTTGAAATTTTCATGATGGTCCTCGCTGGGAAAATTAATAAGCGAGTGGTCTTAGCCCTCCAAAGTTGCGGGGTTCCCGCTGTAGGGCTTTCAGGTTTAGATGGTTCGATTATAAGGGCAAATAGGAAGAAGAAGATAGTCATAATTGACGAAAAGGGTCGAAAGAGGGTAATCGATGGCGGATACACCGGGAAGATAGACCAAGTTAATCCGCACGTTATTAAACTTTTGTTGGATAATAAGTATGTGCCAGTCATAGCTCCTGTTGCCATCAGCGAGGAATTTGAGCCGCTTAATGTCGATGCAGATCGGGCGGCTGCCTACGTGGCAGGTTTCCTTAAAGCGGATAAGCTAGTGCTCCTGACAGATGTTGAAGGCTTGATGTTGGAGGGCAAGGTTGTGCCAAAGCTGCCGGTTTCAGAGGTTGAAAAGACTCTCCAAAAAATTGGTCCAGGCATGATTACCAAAGTTTACGCGGCAATGGAAGCCATTAAAATGGGAGTTCCCGAGGCTATAATTTCCTCTGGACTAATAAGGTCTCCTGTGTCCTCGGCTATAACGCATGAGTGTGGGACGGTAATATTTGGTGAATGAGCAGGAAATAATGGAAATTGAAGATAGGCTAATGGCAAATGTTTATGCTAAACGTCCTATAGTTGTCGTTAAAGGAAAGGGTGCGCTTGTCTGGGACATAAACGGTAGGGAGTACGTTGACTGTGGTGGCAGTTATGGGACATGTATTGTCGGTCACTGTCACCCAAAAGTTGTAGAAGCCATAAAGAGACAAGCTGAACGTCTCATCTCATGTCACGGCTCCCTCTATAATGATGCACGATCAACCCTTTTGAAGAAAATTATGCAAATCGCACCTAAAGAATTGAATAAAGTTTTTCTTTCGAACAGCGGAGCCGAAGCCGTGGAATGTGCCATAAAATTGGCTAGAAAATACACGGGAAAACCAGAGATAATTGCTATGATAGGCGCGTTTCATGGAAAGACTATGGGTGCCTTATCTGCTACGTGGGATCGTAAGTATCGCGATCCATTCAAGCCCCTTGTTCCAGAGTTTAAGCATGCCCCACCGGACAACCTTGAAAAAGTCAGGGAGGCTATTTCCGATAGGACAGCTGCCATCATAGTGGAGCCTATAAGAGGCGAAGGCGGAGTCAGGCTTCCTCCACCCGGATTCCTGGAGGGATTGAGGGAAACATGCGAGGAAAAGGGCATCCTGCTTATTTTTGATGAAGTGCAAACTGGTTTTGGCAGAACAGGAAGAATCTTTGCCTATGAACATTGGGGAGTGATCCCTGACATTTTATGTCTTGCTAAATCTGTAGCTGGTGGGCTTCCCATCGGAGTAACTCTGGCCAAGGAACATGTTATGGCCTCATTGAAAGTTGGAGAACACACCACAACTTTTGGCGGTAACCCTGTTGTATGTGCCGCCGCATCTGCTGCAATTGACGTACTTATTGAAGAAAATTTGCCTGAAAGAGCCGCTATTCTGGGCAAATACTTTAAGGAAAAACTTGAGGATCTCCATTCTAGGCATTGGATAATCCGCGAAGTTCGCGGTTTAGGTCTTATGCTTGGAGTTGAACTTCGGTTTGATGTTCTATCCGTCCTTACGAGGGCTCTGGAAAACGGTGTAATAATTCTCGACGCTGGGAAAAATGTTCTCAGGTTCTTGCCGCCGTTGGTGATTGAAAAAGAGCACATAGATAAGGTAATCTCAATTCTTGATATGATCTTGGAGAAAGAAGAAAATGAAAGAATACGCAGTTCGCCTACTAACCAGAATGCTTGAAATCTATAGTCCTTCAGGGAAAGAAGGGGCTATAGCAAATTTTATCGCTAAAGAAATGGAAGGTCTTGGTTTTAAAGTAAGGAAGGATAGAGTGGGCAACGTTATAGGCGAGATTGGTCATGGTCGCCCTGCAATCCTGCTTTGTGGGCATATGGATACCGTTACTGGGTTCTTGCCGGTGAAACTTGAGGATAACAGGCTCTATGGTAGAGGTGCTTCAGATGCTAAAGCTCCAATGGCGGCCATGATTGTTGCAGCTTCTGCATTTGCAAATAAAGAAAATTCAGGCAGAATAATAGTTGCCGGGGTTGTAGATGAGGAGGGGACAAGCAAGGGGGTAAAAAATCTCGTCGAAGAGGGGATCCAAGTGGATTATGCGATTTTTGGAGAGCCAAGCGGTGTAGATAAAATAACTATTGGTTACAGAGGAAACTTGCGCTTGAGAATAACTTGCAAAACAGCGGGCGGGCATTCCGCTGCCCATTGGCTCTACGAAAATGCTATAGAAAAAGCCCTTGAATTGTGGCAGGGAATCAAAAAAATTAATTTTCCATCCGAAAAGAAGGATAGTCGCTTTTACAGTGTGGATTATTGCATGACCAAGATTAGTGGCGGATCAGGCGGCTCCATAGTGCCTTCAAAATGCCAAATAAACATCGATGTCCGAATCCCCCCTCCATTGTCAACCGCCCAAGTTCTTGAAGAAATCCGTAAATCGCTAATTGAGTACCAGAAGATGAACCCGAAGGTGTCTGCGAACCTCATAGTTGAAGATTCAGTGGAACCCTTTGAAACTAACCCGCGTTCCCCTCTTGTTCAAGCTTTATCCCACGCCATAAGAGAAGTTAGACGTAAAACTCCGGTGTTGTTGAGAAAGACGGGAACAGGCGACATGAACATTTTCGGCAAAGCTATGAGCGTTCCGGTGGTAACTTACGGTCCTGGCGATGCTACATTGAGTCACACGGAAAATGAGCATATACACGTGCAGGAATACTTAGATGGAATAGAAATCATTAAAAGGGCTGTCAGCAATTTAATAGGACTCCACGCAGAGAAGCCAAGTTGACAGTTTACATTTTAACCAACAACACTGGATAAAACTTCATAGGCTTTGAGGCTGTCCTTTCTGTCAACAATAATTATGGTGTCTGTCCAGCAGGAAATGAATTCTATAATGTTTATGTTCTGTTCAGCCAGAAGAGTTGTGAGGAAGGCTACAACTCCTGGTGTGGCTTCAAGCTCGGCTGGCGAATGTATGACTATCATGACACAGTCTTCGTGTTTCTGAAGAATCCCGGGCATTTTAGTTAGAACGTTTTTATCTGTTAAGTAGACAAATCTGTTTCCCAAACTCACTTTTATTTTATCCTCTACTTCCGCAGGCATGGTTGTCACGGCAACAGCTTTCCCATCGTGAATTGTTATGCTGCTTTCCTTCAATAACTTCAGAACTTTTTCCTCGCGCTTGTGCCTGTGCTTTTTGGCCTCTTCTGAAAATCTTCTCAGGGCAGCCTTTATGGCAGGCAAGCTGCCTATTTTCAATTCTTTTTGAATTTGTCTGGAGAGCTCGCTTAGATTTACTATGCCCTTTTCTAGGGCTTCAAGAATATAGGGTCTGTTCTTTAAGTATTCCCTTACCTCTTTGGCTACGGTCAATGGCTGCCCCTGTCTGGCTGTACCATTTTGAACATTTAAAGCTTATTCTGTAACATTTTAGTCATAAAGCTTAAAAGGAAGCTGAAAATCCGTTCTAGGGAAAGTTGGGGGTATGAAAAATAGCTGAAACCGTGGTTTTGGCGTACTCCGGTGGGCTTGATACATCAGTGATGGTCAAGTGGATACAGGAAAAATACAATGCAAAGGTGATAACAGTCACTGTTGACGTCGGGCAGCTTGACGATTTAAGGGAAATCGAGAAACGGGCAAAGGCCGTTGGAGCTATAAAGCATTACTCTATTGACGCAAGAAAGGAGTTTGTGGTTAATTATGTTTTCCCAGCTATAAAAGCCAACGCCCTCTATGAAGGTAAATACCCGCTTAGTAGCGCGTTGTCCCGTCCACTGATAGCGTCAAAACTCGTTGAGGTTGCAAAGAAAGAGGGTGCAAGTGCCGTAGCCCATGGGTGCACTGGCCGCGGGAACGACCAAGTCCGCTTCGATGTCACCATAAAATCCTTGGCTCCTGACCTGAAAATAATCGCCCCTGTTAGGGAATGGGGTCTAACAAGGGAGGAGGAAATAAAATACGCAGAGGAGAGGGGGATCCCAGTAAGTGTTTCAACCAAACCTTACAGTATAGATCAGAACCTTTGGGGAAGAGCCATAGAATGTGGTCCCCTAGATGATCCGAATACCGAACCGCCTGAGGAGGTCTTTGAGTGGACCGTGCCACCTGAAAAGGCGCCAGATAAGCCAGAATATCTTACCATAGACTTCGAGAATGGTGTCCCGATAGCCTTAAATGGCGAAGAGCTTGACCCTGTGTTGTTGATTGAGAAAGCCAACAAAATTGCTGGAAAACATGGTGTAGGCCGAATAGATCATATCGAAGATAGGCTTGTAGGAATCAAATCTAGAGAGGTTTACGAATGCCCAGCGTCAACCGTCATTTTGGAGGCCCACAAAGACTTGGAAAAAATGGTTTTGACCAGACATGAAATCATGTTCAAGGAATACGTGGACCATCAGTGGGCGCTTCTTGCGTACACGGGATTGTGGCTTGACCCACTCAAGGAAGACTTGGAGGCCTTCATAAACAAGACGCAGGAACGTGTAACTGGAAGGGTATGCCTCAAATTATATAAGGGTGGAATACGCGTAGTCCGTCGTTCTTCAAGGTTCTCTATATACAGACAGAGCCTAATAGATTATAACATTAAAACAAGCTTTAATCAGGCTTATGCGGAAGGTTTTATTGAACTCTGGGGTCTGCCCACCGTTGTGTATAATGCCTTAAAAAACAGCTTGAACCTGGCGGGAAAAGGCCAAATCACAGAAGGCGGCCAGCATGTCTAAACTTCTCCAAGGGGGAAGAATCTCCAAGGTAAGAGAGGACGTTGTCAAGTTTACCTCTTCAATTCAAAGCGATAAGAAGCTGGCGGAGGCGGTCATAAGAATTAATCAAGCTCATGTCATAATGCTAATGGAGCAGAAAATAATCCAGTGGACTGATGGTAGTAAACTTCTAGAGGCACTATGCAAGCTAAAGTCCGTCCTAAACCCCAAGGACATGATCGAAGACATTCATATGCTTGTTGAAGAGAAGGTATTCGAACTCTGCGGTCCAGAGGTCGGAGGAAACCTCCATATAGCAAAGAGTAGAAACGACCAAGTTGCCACGGCCCTTCGTATGGAGCTCCGCGAGGAGATCCTTAACCTAATAGAGGGATTTACAAGGCTTCAGGAGGCTCTTCTGAAGGCAGCTCAGGAATATCAAAATACAATTTTCCCTGGCTACACGCACACACAACCAGCCCAGCCCATAACTTTCGCCCATTATCTTATTTCCATTATCGACTGCTTGAACCGTGACATCCAAAGATTAGAAGAAGCCTACAACCGAGTCAACCTGTGTCCTATGGGGGCAGGGGCTCTTGCAACCTCAAGTTTCCCGATAAATAGGGCGAGGGTGGCTGAACTATTGGGCTTCGATGGAATAGTTGAGAATTCCCTCGACGCTGTGGGCAGTCGAGATTTCATTTTAGAAACAATGTCCGCCCTAGCGATCGCATCTATAAACATAAGCAGGTTGGCTCAGGATCTAATCCTTTGGGGCTCATTGGACTTTGGCCTTATAGAGCTTCCAGATGAATTTTCATCGACAAGCAGCATCATGCCCCAAAAAAAGAACCCGGATGTATTAGAAATTATACGTGCCAGGATGGGCAAGGTTTTCGGCAATTTTGCGGCTGCTTTTTCGATGTTGAGAACCCTTCCATCTGGCTATAACTTGGACTTTCAAGAAGTAACCCCCTGCCTGTGGGAGTCAATAGAGGTTATGAAGACTTCGTTGGAAATGCTTATAGGGCTTATCACGAATGTAAAAGTGAATGAAAGCTCTATTCAAAAGCCTCATTTCAGTTTCCTTGCAGCAACGGAGCTGGCGAACATGCTTGTCAAAAAGCATAGAGTTCCCTTTAGAGACGCCCACAAAATTGTAGGTGCTGTTGTCAGGGAGCTGACGGGCAAAGGGCTAACCTTCAAGGACTTGTCGGCTGGGCTTCTTAATAATGTCGCGGGGTCTTTTGGCTTATCATTGAAGGTTAAAGACGAGGATATAAAAATGGCGACAGACCTTGAGAAGGTCGTTAAATGGCATAATGCCCGAGGTGGACCTTCTCCTTCAGAAGTTGGAAGAATGTTAAAGGCGCGGATTGAAAACGTTGCCTCTATCCGGACTAGAACTTCTGAGATGCGTAGTAAAATTAGAAACGCGCATAGAAAACTGCGGATAATAATTAAATCCTATATGAATTCAAGTGATGAGTCTCCGAAATGCTTAAAAGATTAGAATTTGTAGGTGGAGAGGGTTTGGACTCTCTTGGGCCTTAGTAACCAGAAAAAGGCTGTGCTGGTTTTAGAGGATGGCTCCTTCTTTTTCGGCGAAGGCTTCGGCGCTCTCGGCGAGGCTCAAGGCGAGCTGGTTTTCAACACTAGTATGACCGGCTATGTGGAAGCGCTAACAGATCCCTCCTATGCCGGGCAGATTCTTATGATGACCTACCCGCTCATTGGAAACTATGGCGTATGCAAAGAAGATTTTGAGTCGGACGGAATAAAAGTGGAAGGCTTTGTAGTCCGAGAGCTCTGCAACACTCCAAGCAACTGGCGCTCGGAAGAATCCCTGCTGGATTTTCTAGAAGAGTATGAAATCCCTGGAATACAAGGCATTGACACGAGAATGCTCTCAAAGAAAATCAGGATTTATGGGACAATGAAGAGCACCCTTGTAGTATACGAGAATGGGAATGAGCCTAACATCCAAGAATTAATTGGAAAAACAAAAGCTCAGCCTTCAATAACCGAAGTTGACTTGGTTCCAAAGGTTGCAGCCAAGGAACCTAAAATTATAGAAACAGGCTCTGACTTGGATGTCGTTCTAATCGACTGCGGCGTAAAATGGAGCATACTGAGGCTGTTACAAACCTTCGCAAACATAATAATAGTCCCATATAACATGTCCGCAAAGGAAATTCTTGAATATGATCCTGACGGTGTGCTTATTTCCAACGGACCAGGAGATCCTGTGCGCGTTAAAGAAACCATAATGACTGCTAGAGAACTTGCCGGCAAGGTAGTCCTTTATGGAATATGTCTAGGGCACCAAATAATATCTTTGGCCCTAGGAGCTAAAACCTTCAAGCTTAAATTTGGACATAGAGGCGCAAACCAGCCTGTAAAGGATTTTGAAACAGGAAGAGTTTTTATATCAACGCAGAATCACGGATTCGCCGTTGACGAAAAAACCGTGGATAAAGCAGGGTTAATAATCACCCAGGTCAATTTAAACGACCATACTGTGGAAGGGGTGAAGCACAAGGAACTGCCGATAAAGGCGGTTCAGTATCATCCGGAAGCAGGTCCCGGCCCCCATGATACATTCTTCTTCTTTGAAGACTTTGAAAAAACATTAAAGGAGTACACTTGAAATGCCGAAGAGGACCGATATCCGCAAAATCCTTATCATAGGTTCAGGGCCAATAATTATCGGTCAAGCGTGTGAGTTTGATTATTCCGGAAGCCAGGCTTGTAAGGCGCTTAAAGAAGAGGGATACGAAGTTGTTCTTGTAAACTCGAACCCGGCTACAATCATGACAGATCCAGAAATGGCTGATAGAATATATATTGAACCACTAACAGTTGAAGTTTTAACAGAGATAATTAAAAGAGAGCGTCCTGATGCGCTCCTGCCAACCCTCGGTGGTCAAACAGGGTTAAACTTGGCCGCTGAGCTTGCGGAAAGGGGAATATTGGACAAGTATGGTGTGGAACTTATTGGAGCTAAACTTGACGCCATAAGAAGAGGTGAAGACAGACTCCTATTCAAGGAAACCATGGAGAAGATAGGAATACCTGTGCCGAAAAGTGCGCCAGTGTATTCTGTCGAGGAGGCATTAAAGTTTGTTGAGGAGATAGGATATCCAGCAATTATAAGGCCTGCCTTCACATTGGGCGGGACTGGTGGTGGCATCGCCTATAACAAGGAGGAGCTAAAACAGATAGTTGCAAGAGGTTTGTCTTATAGCCGCATAGGCCAAGTTTTAATCGAGGAGTCTGTTGTTGGCTGGAAGGAATATGAACTTGAAGTCATGCGGGACAAGGCTGATAACGTGGTTATTATTTGCTCCATAGAAAACATGGATCCCATGGGTATTCACACTGGTGATAGTATAACCGTTGCCCCTGCGCAGACCCTCACTGATAAAGAGTATCAGGTTTTAAGGGATGCAGCCATTAAGATTATACGTGCTGTGGGCGTTGAAACTGGTGGCTCCAATATACAGTTTGCAGTTCACCCGGAGAATGGCAAATTCGTGGCTATAGAAATAAACCCGCGGGTTTCCAGAAGCTCCGCATTGGCTTCTAAGGCCACAGGCTTTCCAATTGCAAAAATCGCTGCGAAGCTTGCCGTGGGCTTAACCCTTGATGAAATACCAAATGACATTACAAAGAAGACGCCAGCTTCCTTTGAGCCGACAATAGACTATGTAGTAGTTAAGGTTCCAAGATGGCCCTTTGACAAGTTCCCTGATGCGGACAAGACCTTGACAACGCAGATGAAGTCTGTTGGGGAAGTTATGGCTATAGGGCGAACTTTCGAAGAGGCTCTGCAGAAGGCGATTAGATCCTTAGAAATTGGGCGGTATGGGTTGGGCGCCGATGGAAAGGACGAACCGATACCTGATGTAAAGACGCTGAAGGATTACTTCAGGATACCCACCTACAAGCGGGTCTTTTACTTGAGACAGGCAATAAAAATTGGTATGAGCATTGATGAAATATACCAGTTAACAAAGATTGACAAATGGTTCCTTTACAAGATAAAGAATATAGTTCAAATGGAGGAGGAACTTTCAAAATACACCATTGAAACCATACCAAGGGACGTGCTTCGGAAAGCAAAAAGGTTAGGCTTCTCGGACAAGCAGATAGCCTACCTCCTTGGAACAGATGAACTCACGGTGCGTAAGCTTAGAAAGAAAATGGGGATAATCCCAACATACAAAATGGTTGATACATGCGCTGCAGAATTTGAGGCTGTGACTCCCTACTACTACTCATGTTACGAGGACGAGGATGAAGTGAAGGATACAGGGAAAAAGAAGATTGTTATTCTGGGATCAGGGCCTAACAGAATTGGTCAAGGAATAGAGTTTGACTATTGCTGTGTTCATGCCGTTAAAGCATTAAAAGAGGAAGGTTATGAGACTATAATGGTGAATTGTAACCCTGAAACCGTGAGCACCGACTTTGATATCGCAGATAAGCTCTATTTTGAACCCTTGACTTTTGAAGATGTAATGAACATTATTGAGCGTGAAAAACCCGAGGGCGTCATAGTCCAGTTCGGTGGACAAACCCCCCTGAACTTGGCTATACCGTTGGAGAAACAGGGCGTAAAGATTCTTGGAACATCTCCCGACAGCATAGACAAGGCGGAAGATAGGAAAAGATTCGCGGAGATCGTAGAAAAACTCGGTATTCCACAACCTCCAAATGGAACGGCAATGAGCATTGAGGAGGCGAAAGATGTTGCGCGAAAGCTTGGTTATCCGGTGCTAATCAGGCCCTCATATGTTTTAGGCGGACGGGCGATGGATATAATCTACGACGAGGAAACGTTGGTGAAATTTATGAGCGAGGCTATAGAGGTATCCCCTGAACATCCAGTCCTAATAGATAAATTTTTGGAAGATGCCGTTGAAACGGAAATAGATGCTGTAAGCGATGGCGAAGAAACCTACATTGGAGGGGTTATGGAACACATTGAACAAGCTGGTGTTCATTCAGGGGATGCTGCGTGCGTCCTGCCCCCCTTCAGTCTCAGCGACAAAGTAATTGAAACTATGAAAGAATATACCCGCAGATTTGCTAAGGAGCTTTCGGTTGTCGGCTTGATAAATGTGCAGTTTGCAGTCAAAAATGGAACAGTATATGTGCTCGAAGTTAACCCTCGAGCGTCGAGAACCGTGCCCTTTGTAAGTAAGGCTACGGGTGTATCCCTTGCGAAAATAGCTGCTAAGGTGATGGTTGGGCATAAGCTGAAAGATCTAGGCATTACAGGTGAACATCCAAAACTTGGGCACGTAGCCATCAAAGAAGCGGTTTTCCCATTTGCGAAGCTTCCTGGTGTTGACGTAGTGCTTGGTCCGGAAATGAAATCCACAGGTGAAGTTATGGGTATAGATAGCGACTTTGGGATGGCCTATTACAAGGCTGAGTTGGCAGCAGAAACAAAGCTCCCCACAAGCGGAAATGTGTTCATAAGCGTCAGAGATGAGGAAAAGATGCGTGTCGTACCGATAGCACGAAAATTGTCGGAACTGGGCTTTAATATTCTGGCAACGCGGGGAACAGCTGAAGCCTTGATTGCTATGGGCATAAAAACCGAAACAGTTATGAAAGTAAGTGAAGGGCGCCCCCACATTATCGATTACATAAAATCTGGGAAGGTGGATCTAATAATAAATGTACCAAAGGGTAAGGGGCCAAAAGACGACGAGTTTCAGATTAGAAGGGCGGCCGTAGAATACAAGGTGCCTTACATAACAACCATTGCTGCCGCCCATGCCGCAGTTAGAGCCATCCAGCGCATAAAGGAAAGCAAGTTCACGATAAAGTCACTACAAGAGTATCATAGCAAAATATTTGAAAGGGCTTTGCCCCTCGCCCTCCGAAAGTAAAATTTCGTTTAACTTAAATGTAACCATAAACAATTTTCGCATTGCGTAAGGTGAGCTGCATGCCAAAATTTCATAAGGTCATCTTAAGGGCTCCTGCATCAATAGCCAATTTAGGCCCGGGGTTTGACGTATTCGGTTTAGCTTTGGAGAATCCCTACGACATGGTGACCATAACCTCAATTTCCGAAGGAATTAGGATTGAAGTTAATGGAATATCGGAAGGTATCCCTGCGGATCCTAGCAAAAATACCGCTGGTGTTGTTGCTGAATACATTTTAAGGAATTTTTCTCTGAAATCAGGAGTCTACATCAGAATAGATAAGGGGATACCTCCGGGTTCGGGTTTGGGCAGCAGTGCAGCCTCAGCGGCAGCTGTGGCGTTTGGGCTAAGTAAAATGTTTGACCTAAAGCTTGATTATGAACAGTTAATTTGCATTTCAGCAAAGGGAGAAGTGGCATCGGCGGGATTTGAGCATGCAGATAACGTTTCAGCAGCTATATGCGGCGACTTTGTTATCATAAGGTCCTATAACCCACTAGAGGTTATACGTTTAAGGACACCTCCAAACATGGGTGTTTGCGTGGCTGTCCCTAAGATTCCAAAATCACCCAAAAAGACTGAAAAAGCAAGATCCATTTTGCCGACAGCGGTTACTTTGGAAAAATTGGTTCACAATGTTGGCCACGCAGCCTCCATGGCTGTTGGCTTCGCCTTAGGCGACGTAAAACTTATTGGTCGTTCAATGTGTGATGCTGTGGTTGAACCTGTAAGAGCTTCTATGATTCCTGGATATCAATTTGTCAAAGACGCCGCAATGAAAGCTGGTGCTTGTGGAGTGGCTATAGGCGGGGCAGGCCCATCCATGATTGCCATAGTCGACGAAAAAGATTCAGTATCTTCGGAGGTTATAAAAGCCATGAGAGAGGGCTTCAAAAAAGCTGGAGTAGAAGCAGAGGCATTTTTCACAAAGCCTGGAAAGGGCGTAAGTTTGTTGGAGGCTGAGTAATTGTCTTCTCAGGCTTGCATAAATTGCGGAGAAAAATATAATCTTAATGAGATTGTCTATCCCTGCCGCTCATGCGGCGACATTCTTGAAATCAGATACGATTATAATATTTTAAAGGAGAAGATTAAAAAGAGCGATTGGCGAAATTGGCCCCTATCCGTGTGGCGCTACAGAGATTTCATGCCTATTAGCGATTTTTCTAAGGTCGTCTCCTTAAACGAAGGTGGAACTAGCCTCTACTTTTGCCGGAGGCTAGGGCAAGCACTGGGAGTAAAGAATCTCTATGTAAAAAACGAAGGCGAGAACCCTACAGGGTCGTTTAAGGATAGGGGGATGACCGTTGGAGTGAGCAAGGCCATGGAACTTGGAGTAAAAATGGTCGCCTGCGCTTCGACAGGAAACACCTCGGCGTCTTTGGCAGCTTACGCTGCTAAGGCTGGGCTTTCATGTGTTATACTCGTCCCCTCAGGCGGTGTTGCTTATGGAAAGTTGGCGCAAGCCATAGCTTATGGGGCGAAAGTCATTCAGATCCGGGGAAATTTTGATCAAGCCCTCAAGATGATTGTTGAAATATCAGAAGAGCATAAGGCGATTTACCTCTTAAACTCTATTAACCCGTTTAGGCTTGAGGGACAAAAAACAATAGCCTATGAAATTTGTGATCAACTTAACGGGCTGGTCCCAGATAGGGTTATTGTGCCCGTTGGCAACGCGGGAAACATTAGTGCTATATGGAAAGGCTTTGTAGAATTCTATAATGTAGGCTTGATAGAAAGGCTTCCAATGGTTACTGGGATTCAAGCTGAAGGCGCCTCGCCAATAGCAAAGGCGGTTAAAGAGGGAAGGAGCTACATAGTTCCAGTAGAAAAGCCGGAAACTGTCGCAAGTGCAATAAGAATAGGTGCCCCCGTAAGCTGGAAAAAGGCGTTGAAGGCTATACGGGAATCTGGTGGAACAGCTGAAACCGTCTCAGATGCTGAGATATTAGAAGCCCAAAAAATGCTTGCCAGATACGAAGGCATATTCGTGGAACCTGCAAGCGCTTCATCCATAGCTGGGTTGAAAAAGTTGTTTGATCATGGTGTGATAGACAGAGATGAAATAATTGTTTGTGTTACAACGGGACACGGGCTTAAGGATCCAGACATCATTATAAAGTCATATGAAAAGCCTTTTGAAGTTGATGCGCGCCTTGAATCCATCGAGCAAATATTAGGTTTAATGCCAGCAAGGGCTCAATTGTAAGTCGGGGTCTCGGGCATGAGGATAATTCTAGTGGGGTACGGCGTTGTCGGCCAAAGCTTAACTAAACTCTTTGTAGATAGGCTGACCGAGCTTATTAACAATTACGGCTTCCATCCAAGAGTAGTTGCCATTGTTGACAGGGGAGGGGCTGCAGTAAATCCAAAGGGGTTAGACTTAGAGAGAATGTTGCTCGTAAAGCGCCGAAAGGGCACAGTGGCAGCTGATAGTAAATTTGGCAGGCCAAAAATGTCCGCGATTGAGGTTTTAGAATCCATGGAGGCTGAGGCTGTTGTTGAAGTCTCGCCAACAAATGTCAAAGACGGCGAGCCTGCGTTGTCGCATATTAGAACCGCCTTTAAATCTGGGAAGCATGTTGTCACAGCAAATAAGGGGCCCTTGGCTTTAGCCCTGCCTGTCTTAATAGAGCTTGCCGAGTACAATAAAGTTTATTTTCGATTTAGCGCTTCGGTGGGCGCTGGGACTCCAATTCTCGAATTTGCGAAGCGTTGCCTTTTTGGCGACAGAATTCTCTCTGTAAGGGGCATCTTAAACGGGACGACAAACTTCATACTTACTGAGATGACTGAAAAACATGTTGAATTTGATCAAGCCCTCAAAATGGCTCAAGAACTTGGCTGTGCTGAGGCAGATCCGTCCATGGACGTGGATGGCATTGACGCTGCTTGTAAGCTTGTAATCCTCGCAAACTGGGTTATGGGGAGGAGGGTTACCTTAAAAGATGTAAGTGTAACGGGTATACGGGGCATAACAATAAAGGAAATAGAGGAAGCTGCAAAAGAGGGCTATGTAATAAAGCTTTTAGGAACAGTTTCTCCTGATGGACTGCAGGTTAAGCCCACCAGAATTCTGAAAAATGACCCATTAAATGTCAGCGGAACCCTCAATGCAGTAACTTTTGTCTCCGAGTTTGCTGGGGAACAGACGATAATAGGTCGGGGGGCCGGAGGAACTGAGACCGCCAGTGCTATATTAAGGGACTTACTTGACATAAAGCAGAAATTGGCTGCGCGGATGCTGTTTGAGGTGTAAGTGTTCGATGAGGATTGTAATGAAATTTGGCGGAACATCCGTAACCGGAGTAGAGAATGTAAGGCGTGTTGCAGATACGATAGCTTCGCATGTAAGAAAAGGACATGAAGTTGTTGCTGTAGTTTCAGCTCTGGACGGTGTGACTGAAAGGCTCATGGAGGCCTCAGAGCTTGCCGAAAAGCGGGACAAAAATTTCATATCACAATTTAAGAGCGAGCTCCTTGAAATGCACTTACAACTTGTCAACAACGGTATAAAAAGCCCAACTTTGAAGGGTGAAATAAATCAAATAGTCACATCAACCATAGAAGAGCTTGAAAAAGTTTTAACAGGTATAATTTACGTTGGAGAACTAACTCCAAGATCGAGGGACTACATATTATCCTTCGGTGAGAGACTTTCCACTCCTATTGTTTATGGCGCCGTTAGAGACTTGGGACTTGAAGCGCGCTTTTTGACAGGCGCAGAAGCTGGAATAGTGACGGATGCGAATTTTGGGGAGGCTTCTCCATTATTAAATGTAACGAGACATCAAGTCGCTGAGCGCTTAGAACCATTACTTAAGAAAGGAATAGTGCCCATAGTGACAGGGTTTATCGCCGCAACCCAGGATAGGATAATTACAACGCTTGGGCGCGGCGGGTCAGATTACACAGCTACAATAATTGGTTCAGCTCTTGGGGCTGATGAAATTTGGATATGGACTGATGTTAATGGGCTGATGACTGCCGACCCCAAAATTGTCCCCTCAGCCAGAACCATACCAGAAATATCCTTCGAAGAAGCATTGGAGATGGCAGTGTTCGGCGCCAAAGCTATGCATCCAAGGGCCATTGAGCCGCTAATGGACAGTAACGCTATTGTTCGAATAAAAAATATCTTCAATCCTGAAGGGCCTGAGACGGTAATAAAAAGAGAGCAGAAAATTAAGCCGGGGAAGACAGTTAAGGCTGTCACGTTGCTCAGGGACGCGGCTGTGATAACCGTTAGTGGGGCTGGCATGATAGGGGCGCCTGGAACGGCTGCTAAGGTCTTTGATGTTCTTGGAAAGAGTGGAATAAACATTCTAATGATCTCTCAGGGAGCCTCTGAAGCCAATATATCTATTGCCATACGTCGAAATGTCTTGGATAAGGCTGTAAACGCTTTGGAAGTGGCACTGCTTGGCCGTGGCCTTATAAGGGAGGTAACTGCTGAGGATGATGTCTGCATTATCTCCGCTGTTGGAGCCGGCATGAAAAACACCCCCGGGATTGCTTCAAAACTTTTTTCAGCCGTTGCCCGTAAAGGGATAAATGTACGCATGATCGCGCAGGGGTCATCAGAGCTTAACATATCCTTTGTGATAAAGGAAAGTGATGCAAAAGCGGCGGTGCAGGCTATTCACGAAGAATTCAGGCTACATGAGGAATAAACAGCCCTTATTTGTTTCATTTTATGCTAATTAGTTTTGGAATTCGCCCACCTAAACCCACGATGTTCCTCCAAATTATTAGTATGCCTTTGACGCCTTCTATATTCATGGCCTTTCCCACTGCCCTTTTAATGACATAATCAACGCGGTCGCCCTTTACCATGTTCCCAACGGCCGTCGCTACAGCGTCAGCTAATCCGGCGTTCGATGCAAATACTGTCACGGCTTCGGCTTCTCCAAAACTCAATGCATGGCTGAAAAGAGCTGAGCTTGTGGCAACACCTACAGGAAATTCTTCGAGTTTAAAGCCAATACTCTTCGATAGAGGATGATTCCCTGCAACCAGTGCTATGCCAATGGGCACATCCGAAACCGCCGACACTTCGCCTCCATTTTCGACAACTGCAACTTTGCATCCGGTCTGTAACATTTCCTCCACGGCGAGATCTGCCAAAACTCCCGCAACGGCGGCCATTGGTCCAACACCAGCTCTTTCCGAAATCTTCGACATCCTTCTAACAACTTCAGGTCCCTTATCAACATGGATGGGACTAAGCGTATACAGAAACTCAGGATGATTGTTGATATATCGCTCAAGTTCTTCCCTGTTATGTTTAATGGCGGAAATGGCTGCTGAAATGGCTGTTTCACATTCCGATATTATAGTGCAGTTTGTTTCCTTAAGACTGAACTTTTTCCTGATTAATTTTTTTGTCCTCATTTTCCCGCTCCAGAAGCCCTAACTCCCTGGAAAGAGTTATGGCCCTCACGGGGCAAGCGTCTACACATGCTGCACAAGAGCTTCCTATACACTTTTCGTAATCGAAGATTACTGAGAAGTCTTCCTTGTTGATGGTTATCGCCCCTGCAGGACATAAAGAGTAGCATGCACCGCAGTGAAGGCATTTTTCCCTGTCTACTTCGATGAGTTTTGGAAATGCAACTGTAATCCCCCTATCCCTGAATAATTTAACTGCTCTCTTTACGTCCTCTGGTGGAATTTCTACTAAGATCTCGCCGCCTTGAGAGTTAACACGTGCAGCCAATATGTTTAATGAAATATTGTATTCTGATATGACTTGTGATATTATTGGTTGGTCCACAATGCTCTCGGGAAATCTCAAGAGGATTCTAGCCATTCCGTTGCCTCCCTAAAAGCTTGGCTATATCTTCGGATGTAACTATCCCTAAGACTCTTCTGTCGTTGTCTATCACCGGGAGAGCAGATATTTGATGCTGAGCCATTTTCCTTGATGCGACTTCTACTGGTTCATCCAGTGTTGTGGTTATAACTTTTCTTGTGATTATCTCGTTAAGCTTGTTTTTACCCTCAGCAACAGCCTTGGTGATGTCCCAGGATGTCACTATCCCCAAGAGTTTTTCCTGCTCATCTACAACGACAACATGGTTCACTGACTGATTTATTATTCGTTTGGCAACGTCCTTTATTGATTCATCCTCTCTGCACGTTACTGCGTGATGAACTACACTCCTAACTAGTACTGTTTCTTCGGTTTGCTTCATGGGCTTATACTCCGTATCTGTTGGAAGTCTTTCAACAGGAGCTGTTAAGTAGAATAGTCCCTCCTCAATCCATCGCTTAAGCGTCTCTGCAATTTCCTTCGCGACCTTTAGGCTTGAAAGAGGGCTAACCTTAACTTTTTTACCTTTTATTGTTATTGTGCCCGACTTTAATTCCTTATAGCTGACCCATCCAAGTTTCGGTCTATCCCTTACGGGGACTCCATAATCCACTATTGGAACTTTTATATCTTCATCCCTTATAGCGGTTTTCTTTGCCAATCCGATGTTAAGTATGGGTATTGGAATGCCGATTCCAACATATAGGGTTGTGCCATAACGGGTAAAGGCTGCCCCTCTAATGAATCTGGGATCCATTTTCTTGCAGTCTCCCCGAACCATGATGGTTCCTGAGAGGTTTTTTGGATCATGTTGTGTGCCCTCGCCAATTACGTATCCTTGAGCTCCGCCCAAAAATATGCGCGTTCCAACACCTATTGTCTCGTAGTCCGGGTCGTTCATTAGCGGGTTTAGTTCACCCGCCCCTGAAAATGTGGCGTTTCCAAAGTTTGGTAGGAGTTTACCCATGTAAGTGTATATGGTTTCGTCTCGGCTGTTTGTGGCGCATACATAACGCTGGTAACAGTTTCTAAAGTTGACGAGATAGAACTGGTTTAAATCATGCTTTGTTAATATTGTCCTAAGCCTAGTTCTTGGGTAGCAGTCTGTCCCGTAGGATGTCGCTCTAAGTTCAACCTCTTTTCCGCTTATCAAATCTTCTATGACGTGCCCGCCGCCATATTCGAAGGGCCTGGTTTCAGACATCATTGTAGCTCCTATGTAAAGGTCCACAGCCGCCCCTGGATGGCAAACGGGAACATCATTTATCCATGCATGCTGTATCTTTATGGGTGGATCGGAGTGTCCAAGATTTATTACTGCCCCTGAGGAGCACATCGCACCGAAGGTTCCAGTGGTCACCACATCAACTTCCTTAAAAGCTACTTCGACGCCGCTGCTTTCAACAAGCTTTTTCATTTCTTCTGCTGTTAAAACCTGAACATCCCCCTTCCTTATCTTTTCGTTGATTTCTTCTATGGTGCGCTTATTCAAGCATTCTTCCTCCATGCTGAATGACGTATTGCTGATTGCATGGTTGTTTCTCTTTTTAATATTTTTCTGAATTTTTTATTCCAAAAAGAATTTTAGGGAGTTCTGCCGAATCTTTATCGTGCTTCCACAATTAGAGGAAATAGCCAGAAAGCGGAAAATGCTTGGCTTAACACAGAAGCAGTTAGCAAAACTTGCAGGTGTCAGTCAGTCCCTTATTGCAAAGCTGGAATCCCGAAAGATAAGTCCCTCCTATGATAAGGTTAAGGCAATATTTGATGCCCTTGAGGAGTTAGAGGCGAAAGCGGAGATTCGCGCCGCGTCCATTCTCCATAATAAAGTCGTAGGCGTTCAAAAGAATGAACCAGTGTCCAAAGCTGTGAAGTTGATGGTTGAGTATGGCTATTCGCAGCTTCCCATCTTTGATGGAGAACATGTCATAGGAAGTATTTCTGAGAAAACACTGCTTAAGAAACTATCCGCTGGGAAAAGTTTATCCGAAATATCCCAGATGCCTGTTGAGGCTATAATGGATGAAAGCTTCCCTCAAGTTGATAAATCCGCGCCGCTTAGACTAATCTCAAGCCTACTAGAAGTTTACCCAGCAGTTTTAGTATCGGAAAAGGGAAAAATTATTGGCATAATAACAAAAGCTGATCTCTTAAAGGTGCTTCTGTAGATTACTATTACTAGTTCCGCCTATTTCTCGTTGGATAGTAGATTGTGGAAGCATGTCCTCTCCCCAGTGTGGCAGGCGTTTCCCTTTTGCTCCACAATAAAGAGCAATGCATCGTGGTCGCAGTCCACAAGAATCTGCTTAACTTTTTGAGTGTTCCCTGATGTTTCGCCTTTCATCCAAAGCGACTGTCTGGAGCGACTCCAATAATGGGCGTATCCCGTTTCAAGGGTTTTTTTGAGAGCTTCGAGGTTTGTGTATGCCAGCATTAGCACCTCCTTAGTGTCAGCTTGTTGAACAATCACTGGTATTAGGCCGCTTCCCTTTGCAAAATCCAACTGTTCGATATTCACTTTTTTCTCTGAGTTCATAATCGAACATTCATCCCCTTGGCTTTTAAAAATTCCTTTATTATGCGTATTGGATACTTACTATAATGGAATACAGAGGCGGCCAGTGCCGCGTCAGCTTTCCCGAGGGTGAAAGCTTCCCAAAAATGTTCAGGTTTTCCAGCGCCGCCGCTTGCTATAACTGGAATATTGACGTTTTCCGAAATACTTCTTGTGAGATCCAAATCGTACCCGTTCTCCGTCCCATCCCGGTCCATTGAGGTTAAAAGAATTTCTCCAGCTCCAAGTTCCTCAGCCTTAATTGCCCATTGAATGGCGTCCACTCCTGTGGGTTTTCTTCCACCGTAAGTGTAGACCTCGAACCAGCATGGTCCATTTGAAGTTTCAACGATAAATTTGTCTTTGACCTTTTCGTGCCTTCTCTTAGCGTCTACCGCAACGACTACACATTGTCCGCCAAATGTTGTGGCAAGCTCCCTTATTAACTTGGGATTTTCAACAGCTGCCGTATTTATGGATACTTTGTCTGCGCCGCTGCAGAGCACGAGCCTTGCATCTGAGATGCTTCGAATTCCACCACCCACTGTGAATGGGATTTGTATTGCTTCAGCAACTTTCATAACAACGTCCCTGAGTATTTTCCGCTTCTCCGGTGAGGCTGTAATGTCCAGGAAAACCAGCTCATCTGCCCCTTCCTCGCTATATCTGCTGGCTAGCTCAACAGGGTCGCCCGCATCCCGTAGATTCTGGAAGTTGATTCCCTTAACTACCCGGCCGTGGTCAACGTCTAGGCATGCTATTATACGCTTCGCAAGCGGCAAAAGATTGCCCCCTCGCAATCTTTAAAGCTTCCGAGAGTTTAAAAGCGCCTTCGTAGAGGGCTTTCCCGACAACAACTCCATAAACACCAATTTCTTTCAGGGCGGCCAGATCTTTTAGGCTTCCAACCCCGCCAGCAGCTATTATTTTTGCCTCTTTAATCTTACATGCTTCTTTCAAGGTTTCCAGGTCTATTCCCTGTAATGTTCCATCTTTCCCTATAGAGGTCAGGAGAAAATCGTGAACATTAATTTCCAGAAACATTTTTATGGCATCCTTTAACTTAAAGCCCGTTGATTTTCTCCAGCCTTCAACCATAACCTCCCCGTTAATATGATCCAGGGCTACAATAATGCGGCTACCGTACTTTTTAACAAGGAACCTTAAAATTTCAGGCTTTTTAAAGGAAATTGTTCCCAATATTACGCGCCCAGCTCCGCTCTCAAACAGCTTTTCAGCAACTTCGAGGCTTCTTATTCCCCCTCCAACCTGCACCGGCAGTCTTACTTCCTTAATTATCCTTAAAATTGTTTCCAGGTTGTTTCCTCTGTTGAAGGCGGCATCCAAGTCAACAACATGAAGGGCGTCTGCCCCTTCCTCCTCCCACTTTTTGGCTACGGCAACGGGATCTCCTAAACTGTCATAGTATTTTGCCTTGTTTGGGTTTCCTTGGAAAAGCCTTACAACCCTTCCGCCCATCAAATCTACCGCTGGAATAACTTTCAATTATCAGCGCCCCTTAACCATTTTGTAAAAGTTTTCAAGGATCTTGAGGCCGTTTCTTCCGGATTTTTCAGGATGAAATTGGGTTCCGAAGATATTATTTTTAGCTATTATTGATGCGAAAGTAACTCCATATGTTGTCTCGGCACTAATAACTTCTTTGCTTATGGGCGCAGCATAATATGAATGGGCAAAGTAAAAGTATGACCCATCCTCCAGCCCTTCTACCAACCTATTTTGAGC
>CAZZKO010000119.1:0-2819 GCA_964654925.1 uncultured Candidatus Bathyarchaeia archaeon | reverse complement strand
TTGGCGAATGGTTTATGGAAGGCGAATTCTTCATGGAAGGACAAAGCGGGAAAGCCGTTATCGGAGATTCAATAGCCAATAAAATGTTCACCATGCCCTTAAATCAAAGTATACGGCTGTACGGGCACTATTTCGACATTGTGGGCGTCTGCTTGGACCCTATCAATAATGGAAACGTTACATATGTGCCATTAAAGGATTTACAAAACATTCTTGGCGTGTCCGAACCCAACCTCATAATTGTTAAGGTTAAACCTTCAGCCAACCGCGCAGCGATTCTGAACGATATGAGGGCGAAAGTTAAAGCCTTAAATTCCAATTTTGAAGTCCTAGAGCTAGACGAAGAATTAGGCAAATGCCTAGCTTTTCTTGGCTATATATGGTTCACAATAATGTTTTTGCCATCACTCTCCTTAGCATCAGCCGCTTTATGCTTTATTGGCTATGTAATGTTGGCTATAACCGAACAACATCAAGAGTTCGGCATTCTGCGAGCTTTAGGAGCCAAACCCAAGACCATCTTCAAAATCATCGCCATACAAAATCTCGTAGTTTTGCTTGCAAGCTACGCATGTGGAGTATCCCTCGGAATAATCACTACACTATTGATTCTGGTTCAAAAACCGTTGGTAACAAGCTACACCATTATACAAATAGCCGGATGGCTACTAGCCTCTTTAACGGCAACCTTTATCCTAAGCTTATGCCCAGCTGCAAGATTTGCAAGAAAACCAACGCTTGAAGTTCTCACACAACCTTAATGTGCAACAAGATATGCATAGATTTGCTCAATATTTTCGAAACATAATTGCTTTTGGGTTATGCCGTAGACATAAATTAATGTGGGACGTGAAGCAATGAAGGCTTATATGGGTTTAACCTGTAAGATGGGTGCTCAAACAGAGGTTTTGAAAAGGCTTCTAAATTTGTGCATCCGTGAACAACGCAGCGTGTGCTTTTCCGAGCGAGACATATATCTGCTCTTCGGTCCTATTGATATATTTATTTCCTTTCACGGTTTGAAAACCTTGGAAGAGTTTATAGAGAAATACTTCAATCCAATTCGTATGATTGGTTCTGAGGAAGATTTAATAATCAAGACATTGAGCCTTATCGTAATATCAGAAGGTCCGCCGCTTATCGAAAAACCATACGCCTTCATATTCCTAAACACTAAACCAAAAGACCTAGAAAATGTCAGAGTGGCGCTTCTAAAAATTCCAAACGTATTATCTGCTGATAGTGTATTTGGACCTTACGATATTATATGCGCGGTCAAAGCTAGAGATCATACAGAGCTTGAACAAACAGTCTTAAATATTCAGAAAATTCAAGGAGTAGAAAGCTCAATAACGTCGATTATCTCTCCAATAAAGGTTTTACCTGAATGGTGATGTTACCGCCTATCACTAGCAACTCAGATCCTGCAGAAGTTCAATAACGTCAAAAAATCCAAAACTCATGGGCTGAATGTCAGCTCATTTGTTTTTAAATTTACAAAAACTAAACTTGACGGTATATGTTCCCATGAAAGCTGCCTTGTTTAAATTAGTGATTTGATGAAGCCACCGTCAACCTGTATAACTGCGCCCGTTATATAGCTTGCTTTCTCCGAAGCCAAAAATACCACCAAGTTGGCTATTTCTTCGGGCTTGGCCAACCGTTTGAGGGGTATGCCTTCTGCCCACTCAGATATTATGGCCTCAGGAGTTTTACCTGTCTTCTCTGCAGCATCCCTCGCTAGCTCCTTAACCCTATCAGTTAATGTCCAGCCTGGACAAACTGCATTGACCAAAATCCCGTAACCCGCCAGTTCGTTTGCAAGCGTCTTTGTCAAGCCAAGCACTCCGGCCCTTACGGCATTAGAAAGAACAAGTCTTTCAGCAGGCTGCTTAGCGGCGAAAGAGGTCATATTTATAATGCGACCCCACCTATTTTTTATCATGTAGGGGATCACTTCCCTACAGCAATTCACTACGCTCATGAGTAAAGAGTCTATGGCAGCGCGCCAATCCCCTTCCGTTGTCTCCATAAACAGCGCTGATGGAGGTCCACCAGTATTATTTACCAAAATATCAACCCTGCCAAATTTTTGGATAGTTGTTTGAACTAAAAGCTTAATATCCTCACTTTTTGAAAGGTCAGCCTTAATAGGCAGAACTTCTGAGCTGCTTCGAGAGGCAATTTCTTCAGCAACATTTTTTAAAGCGTCTTCCCTCCGAGCGCAAATTACAACCCTAGCGCCTTCCATGGCCAATCCCATGGCAATTGCCTTTCCTATACCTTGACTTGAACCAGTCACGATGGCAACACGGCCGTTAATCCCCAAATCCAAACCAACACCCAAAATTCAATATGCATTTTTAAAAATAAAGCAGTTATCACTACACGAACAAAATTTTTGCAGGACACGATAAAAAGAGGTTAGAGCACTCACTAGGATTAATGAAGATGAATAAACGATGCATCTGATCGCCTCGTAAAAGGCTGCTTTTATGTGAATGTGCCAGTTGGACTATTCTTCAGCTGCTTCTTCAACCACTTCGGCTTCGGCGAATCTTCGACTTATCCGTGTTATCTTTATTTTTACATGGTCTCCTGGCTTTGTGTTTGGTATAAAGGTTACTAAGCCTTGGATTCTGGCTATGCCCTCGCCCCTTCGGCTCAGCTCCCTCACATCCACTTCGTATTCCTTGCCAAGCTCAACTGGCTTTGGTGGATATCGCTTCTCCCTTCCGAAACTTCTCCTTCTGCCAAAATCTCTTCTTTGCATCCCGTTTTCACCTCACTAAACGTTTATGGCTGTTCCACGTCCTCAT
>CAZZKO010000118.1:0-5969 GCA_964654925.1 uncultured Candidatus Bathyarchaeia archaeon | reverse complement strand
CAGGTGTGCAGGCATGCTGTTAAGAATGCTGAAATACAAAGGTGGTTTGAAACTCATGGATTTTCATCTATGACGGAGATTATTGAGAAGTGGAAGGAATTTTATTACTGAGCTGCTCCCTATAAAATTTGAGTCTATTTAAATCAAGATCAGCCGTTAAAACGAAATCTGATAAAACATCAGGAGCCTCTTGAATAACTCCCCATGGCGCAATTACCGCGCTTCTTCCTCCCTTAGCGCCTGAACGCACATTTCCAATTTTGAGTATAAATATTCCATTTTCTGATGCAATTTTCTCCGATAATGGATGACCCCTCACATCTGGATGTGTGTAAAGGGCTGCCACTGGAAGGAATATTACCTCCGCACCCATGTTTACGGTTTCCTCCACAGTCTCTGGATAAAAAATATCAGCGCAGATCAGCACTCCAACCCTGCAGATTTCAGTTGGAAGCACAAGCGGATCTTTTCCTTTACTAAGCCCCATTTTAACTTCAATGTTTATCAGATTCCTTTTCTTATAACTCCCCAGCAGCCTGCCCCCTTTCCATATCGTGCACGTATTAAAAAAGGAGTGGCCTTCTTTCTCAATCAAAGTTCCTCCAACAATGTATGTTTCAGGAAGATCCCTTGAGACTTGCTGCAGGAAATCTACGGTCGCATTGTAGGTTTTTTCATAAATTTCCGCAGCGGACGAGTAGTTTTCCAAACGGCCAGGAACGGAAAAGTATTCCGGAAGAGCAATAAATTTCGACTTTTGTTCAGCTGCCCAGTAAATGTTACTGCGGGCTGCAATTAAAGATTCATGAACCGTGTCTCGGGTTTCCATGTGAATTAGGCTTACCCGCAATTTCTATACACCCAAAGCGCTTGCTCAGCAAATCGTAGTGACTTGCAAATAATTGTCTTCAAAACTTTTAAGTATAACTATGCCCTCTCTGGTGAGGAATTACAGGAGAGGAGGATTGGCGGAATGTTAACGGTTCTCATCCCCGCCGTGGTTGTATTCCTTTTTCTTGCAACCATTGGAATAAGCAGACCGAGAAAAATGAAGCTTACGACATGGTGTTGGATCTATGTAATAATCGCTGTGGCCTTTGATATTTTAACAGTAACCGCAGTTATTCTCAACAACAATCTCTTAATCGAAGGCCTTTTGGGGGTGGCGGCGGGTTCCGCCACAAGTTTGGCTTATCATGTATGGAAAGAAATAAAAGAGTTTAAGAATGAAGAAAAGAACCAACTTAAATAATCCTTCTAAATTCATGGAACTCGTTCCTCACGAATAAATATTAAAATAGTACAACATTGACTTAAGACGTTCAATTTAGGTGATGTTGTTGCGCGAGAGAAAGTTGATAATGCTACCAGGTCCAACTAATGTTCCAGAGCGTGTAATTCATGCTATGACCCGTCCCATTATAAACCATAGAGGAGCGGAGTTCCATGAACTTTACGCCGAAATTGAAGCTAATCTCAAGTATGTTTTTCAAACTAAAAGCGACGTTTTTGTCCTAAGCGCCTCGGGCACAGGCGGGGTTGAATGCGCCGTCTATAATTTGGTTGATCCAGGCGAGAAAGCTATAGTTCCGGTTTATGGAGTTTTCAGTAAGAGACTAGCGGAAAAAGTTAAGCGGAGAGGTGGAATTCCAATAGAGTTAACGCTTCCCTTTGGAACAGCACCAAAGGCTAAGCAGATTAGAGAAGCTTTAGAGAAAGAAAGGGACGTGGATTGCCTTTTTATTGTATATAATGAAACCTCAACCGGAGTTACTGTACGTGATCTCCCAGAAATTGCGAAGATAGCTGAGGAAAGGGGCATACTGCTCATCGTTGATGCTGTATCAGCGCTTGGCGGAGACTGGCTTCCAGTAGATGAATGGCATGTCGACGTTTGTATCACTGGAAGTCAGAAATGCTTAGCATGCCCTCCAGGTTTGGCCATGATTTCGGTGAGCCAGAAAGCATGGGAAAAAATTGAGAATATAGAGAAGAAGCCAATGTATTATGATCTAACTTTAATGAGAGACTTTGCAACCAGAAAGGAAACTCCATTTACGCCGGCTATTCCGCTTTTGTATGCGCTTGATGAGGCCCTTAAAATTGTCCGGGAGGAAGGACTGGAAGAAAGGATTAGAAGGCATCATCTTTGCGCTGAAGCCTTTTATAGGGCATTAGAGGACTATGGAATGACTATTTTCCCAAAGGAAAAAGCATTGCGCTCAAATACCGTAATCGCGGTTAATGTTCCGCAGAATGTGGATGAGAGTCATGTGCGAAGCATAATGCGAGATAAATATAATGTAGTTATAGCAGGTGGGATGGGTGAGCTCAAGGGTAAAATATTCAGGATTGGATGTATGGGAATAGTTTCACAATCGGAGGTCCTAGTAACATTAACGGCGCTTGGAAACGCATTAAAAGAGCTCGGATGCAAAGTTGATATTGAAAAAGGCTTGGATGCCGCGAGGAAAATGTTTCAGTAAAACTAAGTTATTGTATGGTCAATATTGGAAAAGAGAAAATGTTAGAGACTTGCGCATTCGCTACACTTGTAATCGCATGTACTCTCAATTGAATATGCTATTGTCTCAATTATCTTTTTGGCAATGGCTACCGAAGCGTTTTTCTGAGCCTCTCTTGTCTGTGCGCCTATATGTGGAGTGCAAATTACATTTGGTAATTTCATAAGTGAATAGTCCGTTGGAGGTTCTTCATCGTAAACGTCCAAGGCTGCTCCAGCTATTTTCCCAGATCTTAAGGCTTTAAAGAGCGCTTCCTTGTTTATGACGGGGCCCCTCGAAGTGTTGATGATGTAAACACCGTCTTTCATTTGATTAATCTCCCGTTCGCCTATCATGTTATATGTCTGTGGGGTTAATGGAACATGTAACGTTATTATGTCGCTTTTCTTCAACAGTTCATCCATCGGAACAAGCTGTGCGCCGGCTTCTCTCAAAAAGTCTGGTGAAGGACAATTTATGTCAGAAATAAGGATTTTCATGTTGAAGGCTTTTGCGAGTTGGGCAACTTTTTGCCCTATCTTACCGCAACCAATTATACCCAAAGTTTTTCCATTTAGTTCCCAACCCTCAAGCTCGTTTTTGATCCACCTACCGTTCTTCATTGCATTGTCAGCTCTAGGTATTTGTCTAGCTAAAGAAATTAGGAGGCCAATGGTCAATTCGGCTACAGCATTCACCACAGCCTCTGATGCACAGACAACTTTTATACCCCTCTTTTCTGCGTACTCAACGTCAATATTATCTACGCCGCCTCCGGCTCTAGCAATTACTTTAAGGTTTCTGCCAGCACCAATTATTTCTCTGGTAACTTTTGTCCTGCTCCTAACTATTAAAACATCGTAGTTAGCCACTTCTTTTTTGAGTTCCTCATGGAGGATTTGGGGCTTATTGGTAACCTCAAATCCATAGAGTTCTAGGATTTTTATACCTTCAGGCTCTATTGCGTCGCATACGAGGACTTTCGCTTTCATTTTTTTACTGCTATCAGGGCTTTTTTGCTCTTCTTGCTTCCGTCTTTCCTCAATAAATTCTTCTATTATCGGCAAAGTTTCATCTAATCTTTCTGCACGTACGGTGACTTTGGCATATTTTTCGAGAAGAGGCGCCGGGTTAAATGCTATCCCAAGGCCAGCTTTACTGATCATGCCAACATCATTTGCACCGTCGCCTATGGCGATCACATTTTCCATCCTAACTCCAAAGCGCCTTGCCATGCACTCCATATGTAAATCCTTATTGGCATCTACAATAAGTTCCACGTCCTCGAGCTTATCCTTGTTGAAAATCAATCTGTTGGCTACCGCGAAGTCGAGTCCAAGCTGTTCCTTCACGGGATTAACTACTATGTCGAAGCATCCTGTAATGACTCCCACCTTGACATTTCCAAGTCTTCTCAGCGAGTCCACAAACTCTTTCGCTCCGGGGTAAAGTTTGAGGGCTTTTGTTGCTTCTAAACACTTTTCATATTCGATGCCCCTGAGGAGCTCCAACCTTTGCCCTAAGGCTTCATTCCAGTTCATGGTGCCCTCAATTCCAGCCCTTGTCAGTTTCTCCACCACATCAAATTTTCCGGCGATCTTTGCGAGCTCAAGGAGGTATTCGCCTTTAACCACTACTCCCTCAAAGTCTAGAACCACCAGAAACATAGCGCCAACCTCCAGAAGACTTTATATGATAGATTAACAACCACAGGAAAACATTGTCTTTTAAGATTGGCGAGGCATCACCCTACCAACCACAGCCTTAACTTCAAGCGCTCATCAAATAAAAAGCTTTTGCCTTGAAGAGTTCTGTCGAGTGATATGCATTTTTAGTTAGCATTGCCTAGTCGTAGTGAACTGTGCCGGCTAATTCCTCTTCTTCCTTTTTCTTTACATAATAGAATTTCCATACAATAAATCCGGCTACAGCAGCCACAACTGCGATTATGGGAATAATGATTGTTGATTGGGCTATGGTTTCACCGCTTGAAGAGATTTTAGGAATTATAGCGGTCTCTTTTACCGTCTGATCAGCGGCAACTTCAATTTGAATTGTCGTATCGCTGTAGCCTTCCTTCGAAATTTGAAATACATAAGAGCCTGCAGGGATGTTGTTGAAGGACACGATGCCATTTTCATCTGTAACGCCCTTTAATGGTTTTTTAGATGGCTGTGATGTTGAAATGACTGTTGCATCCGAGACTGGTAGTCCATTCACATCACTAACGAATATGCGAATGTTTCCCATGGGGAAAGGTGGAACAATTAGGATGGTGACATTTTTACCCGCGCTAATAAATCCGGTTTTTGAGGCATTCGCCGAAATTGTACAGTTTATTTTGGACTTAACCTCTGGAACCGTGAAGTTTACCGAGTAATACCCGTTTGTTTCGTCCTTTGGCGATGAGAACGTTATTTCCTTAACAGTGGAGGAAAACTTCAACGTTGCTCCTGAAGCTGGAGCAACCTTGTTGACCGCAGTATTGTTGGCAGTTATATAAACCCTTATCGTCGCGGTTCCATTCTTCATGGACTGGGGATACTCTACGAAGGCAATATTTAACATTATTTTGTCTATAAGACATGTTGTCATTTTTGCCTTGCTCGATGAGCAACCAGAGGCTGTAGCAGTTATCTCTGTGAAGCCAGCGGTAGAGGTTGTATAGAAAGTGGCAACAGTATATGTTGAACCGAAAGGTATCACAGCAGACTTAACAACGTTTCCAATTTGAGTGTTCGAGGATGTTAGGGTTATGTTGACATTGCCAAAGGGATGTTTAGAGGATTTCCGCTTGAATCTTGTAGCTGAACCACTATTGCTTGGTAGGCAAGACCATCTGCGGGAAGAGAGGGAGGCGCACAGTAAACAGCAAGCTTAGAGGGCGTAGGCCCAACTGTTGAAACGGTAACTTGACCTCTAGTTACATCCGGAGTAACTGCAGTAATGGTGGTGCTTCCAGATTTATAGGTTGAGATTAGGTTTAGATTAGGTTTGCTGAGGTGTAAGTTTCGCCCTTCTTAATTATAACTGAGCCGTCAACGCTTCCTATAGCGGTGTCTGAAGAGGAAAGGCTAACAACCATGTCTTCCATAGCTTTAACAGGCTTCCCATCAGAAGTCTGCAGCTGCACTTTTTTATAGAGGCGACATAAGTGTAACAGTCTGCGAGAAACTTCTGTGGAGCAGCATAAACAACAAGCTTTGACCCTTTATAGCCATAGTGGTTATGGTTTTTTGTGTCTCCTTTGGATCGCTTTTTAGCCCGGAGGTCGCCGCCACAATGGTTGTGCTTCCTGGGCTATATGTCGGATAAAACGTGGCATTGGCGACGGCAAAATCTTCTCCCTCTTTAATTACTACTTTATCAGTAACTGTGCCTACAGTAGTATTTGATGAGTATAACATTACTTCTACACCGCCTTTAGGTGCTTTGGCAGGATTATCGTTTGCATCCAGAAGCTGC
>CAZZKO010000117.1:0-8192 GCA_964654925.1 uncultured Candidatus Bathyarchaeia archaeon | reverse complement strand
CAATACTATTCCGGCAAAGGATCCATAGGGGACTTCTTGGACGGCGTGGAGCGTGAATGGTTTTTGCCTAGGCATGCGAAGAGGCGCATAGCCACCGAAACCCTCAACAGCTTTGCGGCTTGGCTTCAAGACCGCGGCTACGCGCCGAAAACCATCAGAGTCTATGTTGGGGCTGTTCAAAGCCTAGCCAAATACTACGACATACCCATAAGCCTACGATATGTGAACCTTCCAACAGCAACGCCTGTTAGCAGGAAGCATCCGTGGACCCTGTCTGAGGTGGGAGATTTTGTAGCCGCCATGGACAAGCCCATGTATAGGAGCATAGCAGCCTCCATCCTTCAAAGCGGCCTAAGCATTTCTGACCTTCTAGCCCTAACTTATGGCGACATAAAGGAGGAGCTTGAGAAGGGCATAACTCCTCTATGCTTAGACCTAACCAGGAAAAAGACCGGAGTACAATTCATAACGGTCCTGGGAAGCTGGAGTGTGAAATTGCTCAAAGAGTATTTGGCCAACCGGAAAATGGAGGATGAAACGCCCGTCTACAACGTGTCGGCGCGGAGTGTGCATGCCCACTTCCGCCAAGAAGCCCAGAAATTCGCAGGTGCGTTTAAGGGAAGAAACCCCTACAGCCCCCACTCGCTTAGGGCAGCTTTCCGCACATTCCTCAGCGACCACAAAGTGGATCCCCTCTACATTGAATATTGGATGGGACACAAAATCCCAGAACAACTAAGCGCCTACATAAACAAAAGCAGAGAAAGCTGGCGCCAAACATACAAAGAACAAGCGGAACCACATCTAACACCACCACAATACAAATCTTTAACACTTAGCAGCAACTAACAGAAAACGCGTCACAGAAATAGAGAATAAGATTTCGATGGATGTATGGCACAATATTCTTTATATGACTTAAGCGCTTTTGATTTCATGATGGGCACTTAGCGGAAGGGCGCTGGTGTGGAAAAGCCAACTGAGGATACCTATGTTGCTGAGTTTGTTTCAGTTACCAAACAATTAGGTGCTCTTCTTGGTTTTGATGCGGAATTTAATAGGAAAACTCCAAGTGGCAAACCAGATATCATTATTTATTATAAAACTAAACCAGTAGCAGTAATAGAAGTAAAGGGGCCTAGGATTCCTTTAAGCGATCCGTCATTAAATGAGCAAGCTCTAAGGTATGCTGATTGGTATCGCAAAAACCGTGATGTGCTGTTCTATGGAATACATAATATGAAATATCTCAATTTGTTTAAGTTTGTTCAAAAAGAACAACGAGAGAAAACTCTGCTTGATTTTATTGAGGGAAAGAAGACTTTATGGGTTCCTGTATCAAACTTTCCATTTAAAATAATTCCATGGGCAAAATCCATAGATGATTACAAGCAAATATCGACAAATAATCGCGCCCAAGAAAATTTGCAAGATTTCTTGCTGAAATTTAAGGAAATTCTTGAGGGCAAAACACTTGATCTAAGTAGCGATGTTATCGAAGCTATTAGGAGATACATAGAGGAGGGAGCGAATAGAGGTCTTACAAAATTTGAAGATATGTATAGGCGTAACGAAGAGAACGTAAGAGAATTGTTTGAGGCTTGGCGAAGTGAGCGAAGTCTTGATAAGCCAAAAAATGATAGCCAATTACGGGAATTTCTGGGTTTAATGATAAAAGAGCAGCTTTACACTTTTTCTATGAAAGTTCTGTTCTACTTAGTGCTTCAAAGTATTGATGCGGAGATGGCCGCAAAACTTAAAGAAAATTTGGCGTCGGTTGAGCCGTCCGATCCTCTAATCTTTAAAAGAATTTTTGATATGCTCTTTGCTTATGCTATAGACAAAACAGGAGACTTTGAGGAAGTTTTCGGAACAAACACCGTCGACAAACTTCCATTAGTTGATGCAACATTGCAGCCTTTAAAAGAACTCATTTCGTATCTCAGCCAGATTCGATGGAGTGAGATAAACGTAGATGTTATAGGAAGAATCTTTGAAGGGCTCATATATACAGAAAGAAGACATCTTCTCGGTCAACACTTTACTGACACATCGGTTGTGGACCTTATATTAGCTGCAACTTTAAAAAGCCCCGGTAGACTTATTGATCCTGCATGCGGATCAGGTACGTTTCTTGTTCGCGCCCTTAATTATTGGAGAGCAAAATATGGATATAAAAAGGAAAATTATCAGCTTATAGAAGGAATCGATATAGATAAGCTTGCTTCAATGCTCTCCAAAATAAACTTGTACATACAAGCAATTAAAGAAATCGAAGAGAAAACAAAATATTACCCAAAAATTCGCCATTCAGACTTCTTCAAGGAAATGTTGCCTCCGGAGTTTTCTTACGTAACAACCAACCCGCCTTACACAAGACAAGAGGAAATGGCTATGGCCTTTTACGATAAGGAATATAAAAAATGGCTGGACGAAACAGTAAAAGACATCCCAGACTGGAGCAAAAGAGCTTCAATATATGCGTATTTTCTCGTTAAAGGAGCCAAACTGCTTAAAGAGGGCGGCAGATTAGGCTTTGTTGTAGAAAACTCATGGCTAAACGCTGAATATGGTAGCCCTCTTAAAATTTGGTTTCTGGATAACTTTACAGTAGAATACGTCATTGAGTCTCTAGTTGAGAGATGGTTTGAAGACGCAGCCGTTATCACAAACATCATTATTGCCGAAAAGAGGAAAAACCCATATTCTGTCACACAATTCTTGTTTTTAAGGAAAAAATTAGCTGAAATTTTCGGCGCAGCCCCACCGGCAAGCGATCTTGTGGCAAACCAAAGGTATTATGAACGCATTGAAGATGTAGTATCAAGAGGCGCTGGTATTAAGCTAGACAATGATTACATAATATTTGAAGATGAAGATGTAAGAAAAGTTATGATTAAAAAGCATACACTCAAGACAATAGAAAGTAAACTTGGAAGATGGGGCATTCTTAAAGGACCAAAAAAATACCTTGAATTGGTGCTAAACTTCCTTGAGGGAAAAGATACAAGATTAAGGCTGTTAAGCGATTTCATAACTATTGAAAGAGGATTAACGACAAACGCTAATGAAATATTCTACTTGCCTTCTAAGCACTGGAAAAGTCTAGAAGAAAGCGAAAACTACTTGACCCTTAAAGGGCCTTCCCATAAAATTGTCAAGCTTAGCAAGCACTATTTAAAACCGCTCATTAGAACTGCACATATAGAAAACTCTTCATACTGCGTATCCACTTTAAAATCTAAATCATAGCTTTTTGGCTTTCTTCCGAGATATAGATCATTCTAAAATTCTGTTATCAGCGACTAACAGAAAATTTTTGTTTTTGAGTTGTGATAATATTTTATCTATTATAGGCTCAGTTTCGTTTCTCGGTTTGCTGCGTGGAATTTTTTCTGGCATGTAGAATGTAGTAGATTTGCAATATAGCCATTATTAGCAAGACGATTAAAAGGAAGGTGGAATCTATTCTGAGTTCCCAGCTTTGAACGAATAGGTTCAATAATAAGAGGATGACGAAAAGGGCAGGGGTGACAAGCTGGGCTAGCCGCAGCGTCACAATCTTCTTCCTTATTTTCCATGCTCCGCTTCGTGTAGCCTGCATTTCTTCCATCTGCTTCAACTTTTCTTCTGAAAGGTAATATTTGCCGTTTACCTGGACAAAAATGCCTAAGCGGCCAAGACGTCGTTTCATAGCTTCCTTGAAAAATGGTGGAAGCCCCAGCTCCTTTGCAGTCATAGCTTTGTCTGGGCTGGTGGCGCCCTTCTGGCGGAACTTCTCAACAACCTCGTAGAGCCACTTCCTCACCTCTTCTCGCCGTCTAAACATGCTATCCTAACCCGCAACAGTAATGTTAATAGTCCTCCTCATCCTCATAGTCCAATTCGTCTATCTCGATCAAGTAGCATTCCTCACACATACCATCATATGTTTCAAATTCTTCCCGCGTGATTTTTCTGCCACACCTTAAACACTCGTAAAACTCTTCCTCAACCATTTCACATCACATCTCCAAACATGTCTTCGCTTTCTTCAGCCATCTGGTCATCCCAGCACTCCCAACACATACCATCAAAACTCTCAAACTCATCCCCATCAATCTCACAACCACAAACAGAACAATAATGCTTCTCCTCTTGCTTCTCATCAGACTTCTTAGCCCTTTTCTTCTTATGCAAAATCTCGCCAACTCAAACTTTCAAATAAGCTATAAGGCATTTAAGAAAATTGCGAATTTGCGCGCGCATCAGCTTTATCCATTCATATTCGCATGGATCATACTCTTCGGACTCAATACCGTAACCATCATCTACTTCGTCATCCTTGGCGCTCATTTCCATTTTCACCAAGCTTAAAAGCAATTAAAATTGGGGGCTAGAGGAACCATATGCCCGTTTCTTTCCAGCATTAATTGCCACTTCGCACCTATTTTCTTTTTCGGGTCATCGCTCTCCCACCGGAGGCGTTTATCGTTGTTAAAATGCACCCAATTTATCATGTTATATTCAGCTGATTTTAGCCGAAGGATATGATCTATATTACCGTCAATGTATTATGTCGCTTGAAGTTTTATGATGTTTTTATTTCAGAAAAGTGATATTTTTAATGATGGGGTGTTACACTTTAAGCGCTGTTGTGAAGGCGTTGAGGGAATTTGTTACTAGAGAAAAGTCTTACGCCCTTCAGGAGATGATAAAGGAATCAAAAATTTTTAATGCGAAAATTTTGGGCTTTTCGGGTAACGTTTTAGATCTCTATTGCTCTGAGGGGTGGAATTTTGAGGTTGGAGATGTAATTGGTTTCGTTGAAGATGGTGACATCAACGTTTTTGGAACCGTTATTGACGCAAACCTTGGAATAGTGTCAGTATACCTTAACTTGCCAAAGGAAAGTGATGGGAAGTATTTTTCTGAGGAGAGAAACGTGCGCATTTTTGAGGCTGAACCGCTTGTTTCCTACGATCTTCAGCTGAATCTTATTGAACGCATCGAGTCTGGCTGGACAAACGAAGCCGTTGAATTATTCTTTGGAAACCCCAATGCTAAACCGGTTAATAAGACATATAGACTTACTGACATAAAATGCCTTGGAAACGAGAGACGTCTGGATGAATCGCAGGTTGAAGCGGTTGAGAATATTCTTTCGTTGAATTCTGGCGATTTTCTCTTAATTATAGGGCCCCCCGGGTGTGGGAAAACTACAGTTATAAAAAAGGCAGCCTACCACTTGGTGAGGGATAAGGGCGAGAAGGTTTTAGTGACATCTAACGCGAATAGGGCCGTAGACAACGCGATAGAAGGCTTGGACAATCACCTTCAAGAGATAGGTTGTTCATGCGTCAGAGTTGGCAGGCCCGAGAAAGTTGATCCTAAACTTTACGAGTGTATGCCTGGAAGCAAGTTTGACAAGACCTTGAGGACTAAAATGGAAAACTTGGAAAGAGAGATTGAGGAGGCAAAAAAGGAAAGGGCGGAAATACTTAAACGTTCAAAGGTTTCGGGCGACAGCGAGGAGTTAAGAAAAAATTCCGAAAAGTTGGCGTCACTTTATGCCGAGAGAAATGAGCTGCTGAAAAAAGGGGTTGAAAGAGTTGTGGCGGAGGCAAGCGTGGTTGGATCTACGATTGTGAAATCACAGTTATACCCCCTTGCTAAAATAAACTTTGACACTTGTATAATTGACGAAAGTAGCCAAGTCCCGATAACGATGGCACTGCTTGCAATGATAAAGGCAAAGAAATGGGTTCTTATAGGTGATCATAAACAACTGCTTCCAATATTTAGGACCGTAAAAAGGCAAGATTTACAAGAGCTGTTAAGTGCTTTCGTCTACCTCTTAAAAAGGTATGAAAATCGTAGTTTATGGCTAAAATGGCACTATCGTAGCAACACACAAATAATCGAGTTTCCAAGTCGCTTCATTTACAATGAAATGATTGAACCTTCACCAGAATGCTTAAAGGTTAAATTACAACTTCGAGCATGTAAGCTTGAAGTTTTGGATCCGGAAAAGCCAATAGTATTCATTCATACTCGGGGAAAAGCTGAAAGAAAGGGGGGTTCACTCTGCAATAAACGTGAGGTTGAAGTATGCTCCGAGGTAGTTAAGGAGCTTGTTGATGCTGGTGTTGATGAGGAAAATATTGGAGTGATAACACCTTATAGAGCACAAAAAAGGGAGCTTCGTTCCGATATAAGGTATAAGCGCGTGGAAATAGATACCGTTGACGCTTTCCAAGGCAGGGAAAAAGACGTTATAATTTTAAGTTTGACGGCAACGGAGGATTTAAGGTTCGCTGCCAACATCAACAGAGTAAATGTTGCGGTGACCAGACCTAAATCTAAGCTCATAGTTGTTGGAAACGGTATGTCTATCATGCAGAATCCCGAATCCATCCTTTACAAATTTTTGAAATATGCTTATGAAAAAAATGCCGTGTTTGATTGGGACTGGAAACAATGGATAAGTTAAAAAAATTTTAACTTACATGACGCCATTAATTACATTAAATTCGTGATGAGAATGAGTTGGGGAGAAATCAACAGAAGAATAAGCGCATGTAAAGCCCTAAAGGACATAGATGAACAAATCATTTGCCTTAAAAAGCTATACGACGAAACCAAGGATGGAATGGTTGCTTACGCCCTAGGCGAAGCATTCGAAATTAAAGGAGAATTAAACGAAGCCCTAAAATATTATAAAGAGGCCGAAGCTAGGTTTCCAAAGGAAGAATATAAAAGAAAAGCTAGAGCGGCAGCTGAAAAAGTAACTAGAAAACTTGAGGATGAAACACTCATCAAACTTTTGGCCAGACCACCACCGTTAGAAACCGAGGAACACGTATTAAGCCTAGAAAAACTTGACCTTAAAAATTATGACCCCGAAACAACCGTCATCATAGTTGCTTGTTCCAGAACCAAAATTTGGCATGTGACAGAAAATGCGCCAGCCTACGTTCCAGCCAGATTAGCTTACCGCGGAGAAAGTTTTTTAAAATTTTTAGAGTGGATGGAGAAGAACCAATGGGAGAAAAAGGGGTTCAAATGGGTGATTTTAAGTGCGAAGTATGGGTTCATTGAACCCTGGCAACCTATATGCAATTATGACGTGTCATTCAACGATGAAGCATCAGGACCAATATCTGACGAGAGCCTATACAGACAGGTAATGTTTCAAAAGATACTCAATGAAAAGAGACTGAGGGACTTTAAAACCGTCATATGCATCGGTGGCAAAACATACATAGAAAAAGTCCAGAAGTCTTTCAAGGATGTAAAGTGCCAAATAATAAGCTTAACGCAAGGTTAAAAGGCTGTAAGAATGCTTGGCTTCTAGGAATCTGACGCTTTTGATAAGGTTTCTCTAATTCGCTGCTCAAATAGTGCGAGGTCGCTTTCCTTCATTTTCCTTGAGCTGTTCACGTAGTTGCTGTTCCAGAGACCGGACGTTCTAACTTTTATGCTCCATGCAAACCTGCCAAGCCAATTCTCAGAAGGCTTACAAACGGGACATGCCACTATAGTTGCGATGATTTTTTCCTCAAAGTTCTCCCTCTCATATACGTCGTCCACTTTTACAACTCTGAAGTGAAATTTAGATCTTAGAACGGCGCTCACCTCATTTTCTACGCTGTCGAACTTATGCCAGTTAACATTTCCCTTCCGCCTCTTCATCCACTCTCTAATGTGCTCATCTGGCGCTCCAGAAATCTTCAGCAGAGCACTACCCAAATGTTTTCTGAAAATGCTGCCCTCGCGATTCCCAAAATAGTGGTCGTTAAGCCTATGCCTAAGAGTTCGCCCAGCCCCATGAGTGCCAACACGAACAATCCTAAAACCGTTAGTATGAGAAGTATATTCGCCAGCTTCGTAAAAGAAGCATATTCCACTTCTGGGCAAGTTGTCTGACGGCTCTTTCCATATGGGAAGGCTTTCAAGAAACTTATGGATCTTTCCGCAAGCTTCCGCCGAATCCATGACAACCATTAAACCTCAATTCACATATTTTACCTCAAACTTTTTGACGAAGCTCATTTTCTAAGGAAATCTTGTTATTTTTCGTGAAGTCCTATTAGGTAAATGGGAATGCTTAAAACCGACTTGAAGACGACTATGTCTCGCCTAACTTTGCTGAATTTGGGTTCACGGTCTATTTCTACTATTTGAACCAGAACCTCTATTTTCTTCCGATT
>CAZZKO010000116.1:0-2087 GCA_964654925.1 uncultured Candidatus Bathyarchaeia archaeon | reverse complement strand
TGGCATCCATAGGCTGCTGACGCCGTTAAAAGAAATGATAGCTTGGGACGTTGACGTATTAATAGTGGTTGCTGGGGAGGGGGCTTTGCCTTCTGTGGTGGCTGGAATGGTTGATGTCCCTGTAATAGCTGTTTCCACATCAAGCGGCTATGGACTGGGAGGAAAAGGATTAAGCGCCCTTATGGCTATGCTGCAGTCATGCTCGCTTGGGTTAGCTGTTGTAAACATCGACGGAGGGGTTCCGGCAGGAGCCATAGCTTCAATAATTGCAAATCGAATAGCAAAGTATAGGAGGTAAGCCCAGCCTCAACAATGTTCATTGGGTTAGGGAACCCTCACTTCTAGAGGCCAAGGAGTTTTCGTGTACTCTTCAACTATTCTGCATGGGATTGATAGGACGAAGGCCCAGCCGCTTAAATTTCGCTGCCACATCCCCTTTCTGGTGACTTTGATTTCACCACCCTCTTTTTTCAAGCTTCCAAAAAGAAGTCCCATCCGCAGAGCCGCACTGTAGCCGCTTCTTTTCATAAGCGTTTCAAAAGGTTCTTCAAATTCCTTTTCAAAATCCTGTATCCTCAGCTTTAAAGCGCTTAACCTTTCGGCAACATACCTTACAGCCCTCTCCTCCTTCACCACAACCCTTCCTCCAGCTATCGGCAATTTCCCATTTTTCAAAGCCTTGACATATTCTTTAACGAAGCATGTATTAATGTACTCATATCCTCCAGTGAAGCTTATTGCGCCGCAGCCGAAACCCAATAATGGCCCAACCATCTCAAGCTCCACGGTGGAGTACTCCTCACCCTTTCTGCCGAACGAGTAATATCTAAGCGGAGAGTATCCACATTCGGTTAACGTTTGTATCGTAGCGTAGTACATTCGCTTAAATTCCTCCATGCCAGGCTGTTCCGGAACCCTTCCATCCCTAATCAACCTATAAAAGGGTGTGTAGTGAGGTACTAGCAGAGGGTAGTATGTTATTTGATCAGGAACAAGCTCCAAGGCCAGTTTCAAATCGTGAATCCACGAATCAACTGTTTGGTTTGGAAGCATATACATCATGTCAATGTTTATCAGCTTGAAATCCGCATCCCTACATCTTTCTATGGCCTCCAAAGATTCTTCAACACCGTGTCTCCTTCCAAGCATCTTAAGGTTGGGTTTAAAGAAGGACTGCATACCTATGCTTATCTCATCCACACCACACTCCCTCAATAAAAACGCCCTATCTTCAGTTAAATCGTCCGGGTTAGCCTCAATTCCAAACCTGCAACTTTGAACATCAAAATGTTCCCTAATGGTTTGTATGATTTCACCCCATTCTTTGTCTACTAAGCTGGGTGTTCCTCCACCTGCATGTATATCAACAATTTTCAAGTCTAAACCATTCAGGGCTTTACCCACCATTTTAATTTCTTCTTTTAAGGCTGAAAAGTATGCCCTAACCATCCCCTCCTCCGATGTATCCCTTACATAGGGACATGCGGGACACAAGCTTTTGCAAAAGGGAAAATGAATGTAGATTCCAACAGAATTCCTCGAAATTGTTCTGGAAATATGTTCCTTATATTTAACCTCGCTTTCACGTCTAAAAGTTGCGGAGAAGGTCTTCTTGATCCTTCTACTTAGAGAGCCAAACGCGTATTGATCTAAAAGCATAAGGATGCTCCTCGTAATACTTTTTTATAAAATGGTATTACTAACTATATAAGATTTTCCCAAAACGCTAAGAGAACTAAAATGCGCACTATTCATCTTTCAATTCTCGTCACTCATGTGAGTGATTTGAACGCTTAAAATGTGCAGGTGGATTTGAACACGACATGCTGGAGATATCTGTCCCTGCAAAATCCCTCTTTTTCTATGCGCGCTAGCCCGTTGCTAAATTCAGACTAAAATGGACAAAAATGTTTTTTATTTGGCTTTATGATTAGCCTGCAGTTTTAGTCTGTGCATGTGTTTTTGGCGAGTTTGCAGTATCGCCTTTCTCGTATTTGCAGACTTTTAAGCTTGGAAAGCTCTATAAGGACGATGCTGGGCTGAATTGAGGGTTTAGAAGCTTGAACATCTACAAGTCGGTATAGGAA
>CAZZKO010000115.1:0-1896 GCA_964654925.1 uncultured Candidatus Bathyarchaeia archaeon | reverse complement strand
GGGCAGCCCCACTATATTTTATCTCGTAACTTTAAAACTACGGTTTACAATTCTGTGGTATACAGCATGCAAAGTGCACATATTTATCATGGGCAATGGTGGATAACCTAATCTCAAAGCTGACAAAAAACTTCATTTTAACTCGTTATGAAAAATCCAAGCTGGTCTAAGCCTAGGCGGATTACAGTTACAGCTGCAACCAACTGCGTGTCTTTCCATTTGATGTTATCGCCTGGAAGACACAGCTGTCAGCTGCAACCTGTCCTGCTAACCGCCTAAGCTTGCTCCCAGCTTGAGAGTTTGTTATGACTTTCAGAATAAAAGGCATTTGTAGTTTTAGAGTCTAATTTTTTAAAATTAAGTTTTAATTTTTGATTATTTTTATTAAATTTTGTAACATGCATTTTTTGTTTTGCAATTTTTCACCATTGGTATTTAAATTTGTTGGCCTTATCAAGGGGTTTAATTTGGCGTTTTTCCTCAATTTTATTTGTTCCGAGTCCCTAAAATTTTAACTGGGTTTTTATGTGTTATTTGGAAATTGAGGGGACGGATGAGATAGACGTGGCTGATGAAAAATTTGAGGAGGATCTAGATCGTCTGCTATGCAAACTTTCTGAGGGTTCCCCTGAGGATTTATCCCGGAAGCTTCGTAAACTAAGGGATAGGCTTGTGGAGCTTCATAGGGAAAATATCGTTAAAATCAACCATTCAGTGATGGAGCTTGTCTGCGCCAAACACTTAATAGATTGCGGCTATGATGTGGAGGTGGAAAAACCTCTAGAGAAAAATTTAACATGCGACCTGCTCGCAGTTAAAGGCTACGGAAGCATAATAGTTGAGATCGAAACGGGTTTTGTTCCACCGGAACACGCCCTTGACCCCTCCACATACCTGGCCGCGAGAATAACAAGCAAGATTGTCCGCTACAGCAATTTCGCAGGAAAATTCGCATTGGCAATCCCGCCATATTATGTTCCGCAATATCCCCAGGCCCTCACCCAACCGCCGAAAGCGAGGAAAATGGAGGATCTAATGAGGATCAAAGGTTTATGCGACAAATACTATCATAACCCGCCAGTAACTCTAACAGAAATAAAAAACGCCAGAATCCACACCGTGTACATAATTGAAGTGGACAAGGGCGTCGTGCAGGAGGCAGATCCAGAATCCTATGCAAAGAAAATGGATCTCATTTGAGAAAACAATTTAGTATTCTCCACCAAAAATGTTGGTTTCTAAAGAATGTTTCTTAGCTCGTCAATTCTTGATATCATTTTATCCGAATGGGCTACTATCCATGGGCTTGGATTCTTGATTCTGCATATGCAAATCGTCCTTTTACCCATATGCTTTGCGTAGAATAGTTCCATGCATGTTCCAGCGGATAGCTTTGGCATGTAGGCAACCAAAATGTCACAGTTTTAATGTCCTCCAAGCCTCTTTGTATAAAGTTAAAATTAACCATTGAAGCCTTTTCCAAGTCTCTATAAATTATTTTCTCCCTTTCCCACGGGTCTATAACCACGTAGCCCTTCTTACAGCATATTTTATTTATAGTTTCCCTGTAGGATTGCTTTTCTCCATGTTTTGTATGGGTCCTGAAATGAAAATTTTCCCCTTCACATTATCTCGCCAAAACCTCAGCATCTCAGTATTCTTGTAAATGTTACTAACCCCGTATTCCGACATTCTTTTAATCCACTGTGGCAATAATTCCACTTAAAGAATCATTGAAGGTAATTATATGAAAATTTAAGGTTACATATTTTGGCCCCATAGCTGATTTCGCTGGAAGGGATGAAGAGGAAATCGAAATTGAGGAAGGAAGAGCGATAACAGTAGTTGACCTTTTAAAGATGCTTTCAATTAGACATGGACAAGAGTTCAGTGAAG
>CAZZKO010000114.1:0-21430 GCA_964654925.1 uncultured Candidatus Bathyarchaeia archaeon | reverse complement strand
TGGGGTTAAACGCCACCGAAGCCCTTAATCAGATAGTAGCCTACGGAGAAACCCAAAATTCTAAAGTGTGGATTTCAAGAGGTGACAATTCCGGAACCCATATGAAGGAGAAGAGCCTCTGGGCTAAAGCTGGCTTTAGTTATGCTGAAATCATGCTTAAGCCATGGTATGACAGTGCAGGGTCGGGAATGGGCTTCGTCATTATGAAGGCTGAAGAGTTTTCCGCGTACACCCTAGCGGATATGGGCACGTACCTAAAATATTTGAAGGATGGGCGGACATCCCTTAAACCCCTCGTAGCGGAGACTAGGGAGCTGCTTAACGTATACAGCGCCATAGCGGTGAATCCTAAACGCCATCCAAACATAAACTTTGAAGGCGCCATATCCTTCATAGCGTTCCTAGTTTCGGATGAGGGTCAAAGGTTGATAGAGGATTATGGGCGAAGCTGCTGTGGACAAGGTCTATTTTATGGAGCCGCCAAAATTCTAGCTTCGGATTCTCAGCTGCAGGTTGCCCAATGGATTAGGGAGTATGCCTTCATAAACGGCTATGAATGCCCACCCAATACAGAGATAGTAGCCACCCAGAACTGTACAATCCATAGGTGGGTGGAGAAGCCATTGCCCGATCCCTGGGAAATTATCGCCAAGGCCTTTCAGCTCATCATGACCGGAGACCAGACGGTTTATCAGACCACTCTCCTGTCGCTTTTCATCTCGGGAACCGCAACGGTTCTGGCTTTTTTTTGGGGGACACCCATAGCCATGATGGTTGCCTTAAAACCCTTCAAGGGAAAGGTTCTCCTTAAAAGCCTGTTAAATGCCCTTGTCGGCATGCCCACAGTGGCTTTAGGGCTTATCCTATACATGATTTTCTCAAGAAGCGGCCCGCTTGGCTTTTTGCGGCTTCTTTACACGCCGACAGCCGTGATAATAGGGGAAGCCATCCTTGCGACGCCTATTGTGGTTAGCTTGGCCATAACCGCCATAGAGGCCGTGGATCCTGAAATAATGAACCTTGCCAGAACACTTGGGGCCTCTGAGGCTCAAGCCTCCGCCCTAGTTCTAAAGGAGGCTTCTAGTGGCCTCTTCTCGGCTGGAGTGACGGCCTTCAATAGGACCATAGCGGAGTTAGGTGTAGCCCTAATGGTGGGCGGGAACATAGTTCTTACAACCAGAATAGCCACCCAAATCAACTTTGACATGGCATTAAGCCTAGCCCTAACCATCATATTGCTCATGGTGGTTTTCACAGCCAACCTTATAGCCTACATCCTCAAAAGGAGGCGCAGGCCATAAGCTGGATAATGGAGCTGAAAAACGTTTCAAAAAATTACGATGGGACAATAGCCCTAGAAGACGTTTCAATGGGGTTAAATGAGGGTGAAATCCTAACCCTTTTGGGGCCTAACGGCTCTGGAAAAACAACACTCCTAAAGATTTTGGCCCTTATTGAAAAGCCGTGTAAGGGCGAAGTTTACTACCGGGGCATAAGAGTTACAGACGAGAATGTGGCGCAGCTGCGTAGGAATGTCACCATGGTTTTTCAGAAACCCATATTGCTGGACACCACGGTCTATGAGAATATAGCCTACGGCCTAAAGATCAGGAGACTTCCAATGGAAGATATTAAGGCGAGGGTTAAAGAAGCCCTGGAGCTTACCCAGCTTGTAGGCTTCGAGGATAGGCGGGCAAGGGGGCTTTCAGGCGGTGAGCAGCAGCGCTTGGCCCTTGCAAGGGCTTTGGCCCTAAAAACTGAATTACTCCTGCTGGATGAACCCACAGCGAATCTTGATCCTAAAAGCTCCGCCATAATTGAGAATGTCATAGCTACTGTTAATCATGAATTGAAAACAACGATCGTTATGGCAACGCATAACATTTTCCAAGCTAAAAGCCTTCCAAATCGTATAGCCCTTATGAGCATGGGCCGAATAAGCAGGATTGGTTCTCCAAAGGATGTTTTCAGCGCGCTTTCCAAGGTCCTTATCAGCTTCGCCGCCCTGGAGAACACGTTTGTAGGCGAGGCGAAAATGACGGAAAACGGCATATCCCTCATAGATGTCGGAGGAGACGTTAGGATAGAGGCCACCGCAAAGGCCCAGGGCAGAGTCTCAGTCTTCATAAATCCAAAGGACATAATCCTCTCAAAAAGGCCATTGGAGTCAAGCGCTAGAAACGTGTTTAAGGGAAAAATCGTGGAAATATCAGATTCAGGTGCTGTGGTTAACCTCAAGGTGGATGTTGGAAAAACCTTCACTGTTCAGATAACCAAACGCTCCTTTGAGGAGATGGGCCTAAACCTTGGCGGTGAAGTCTACATAGCCTTCAAGGCCTCAAACGTTCAAATTCTTTAAAATGGAACAATCATAAAGGCTATTTTTGCTGCTTCCCAGCAACCCCTCTCTTCTCAATTTCCAATTCATATAGGATTACGAGGGCTTCGCCTAATGGCATGCCAAGCCGAGCTGCCAACTCCTGAGGCGTTATGTTTGGCTTTTCCTGGAGGATAACTTTCCTCGCATAGGCCTTATGATGCGGATACATTACCATGGCGTGGACTGTCTCCACAAGGATTGGCCAAAGCTTTTCCTTCGCAAAATCTTCGAGGCTCATATCCCTCAAAATAAATTATAGCTAACATTTCAATTTTATCCCTTCCCTTAAGCTTTTGAAAGCCCAACCTAAAGCCAAAAAGGAAATGGTTAGGGTGGTCCGATATGATATCCGGAAATTAATTGAAACCCCTTTATCCAAGTTTATGGTTCCCAAAAGAGTTAATAGCAAACATAAGCATAGATTAAATGCACAATTTCGAGGCGGCTAACCTATATTGTGAAGGGTCGGAGACAAAGTTCATGAGGGAAGAATCTAGATGGTGGATTGAAGACGCTAAGAGATGCTTAGCAAAGGCTGAGAGGTATCTGGAATTGGGGTTTTATGAGGACTGTGTTTTCAACTGCCAACAAGCTCTGGAGAAATTGTTCAAGGGACTATCAATAGTGCTCCTTAGAAAGAGGCCTGACAAAACCCATAACCTTGCGAAGCTTTACAAGGCTCTGGAAAAGCATGTTGCCTTAAATGAAGAATTGAGAGACTTCCTATCCCTCATATCGCCATACTACTTTATTACGAGGTACCCTGACATCGCCATGGGATTGCCTGGCGAAATAATAACCAAGAGCTTTGCTGTTGAATGCATAGCTAAAACTAGGAGGGTTTTTGATTGCTTTCAGAAATTTATATAGAAAGGGAGGTGAAACGCTACCTAAAAAGCCTCCCCGTCAGAATCGACTTCGCCATCCTCTTTGGCTCCACAGTATACGGCGAGAGACTGCGGGACAGCGACATAGACTTAATTGTGGTTTCTGATGACTTCGAGGGAATGCCCTTCGAAAAGAGAATGCTGATCCTCCAAAAATATTGGAGGCATAACGTCCCCCTCGAGGCCTTCGGTTTCACATGCAGAGAATTTGAGGTCCTAAAATACAAAAGCATAGTTATACAGGAAGCCATGGAGAAGGGTAAAAGGATTCTCGTTAAAAAGCCTAAGCAGGTTTAAACGTCTATTTCTCGCATAGCCTCCAGCATTACTAAATATGCTTTTAAAGGCAAATGGCTGCCCAGCTGAGCTTTATAGGTTCTCTAAAACGGAAGGTTTATTTCTATGGAAGGGTTAAGCCTAAAAATTCAAGGCGCTGAAGGGTAAGTGATGATTAGGGCCGTGGTTTTCGACCTTGATGGAACCATAGTTTCCCATAACATTGAATATAAGGCCCTCAGAGCCGATGTGAGAGGCTTCCTAATTAAACAGGGCGTTCCAGCCTCTGTTTTGTCTCTGAACGAGAGCGTATTCCAGATGCTTGACAAAACTGAAATTTTCCTGAAAAATAGCGGCAAGCAGCGGAAGGTCTTCGAGGAGATGAGGAATGAAGTTTTAAAGATTATTGATGAATATGAATGGAAAGCAGCTAGAACTGCAGGTCTATGCCCGGGCGTGGAGGCTGTTTTAAAAACTTTAAAGGATATGGGTATCAAAGTGGGTTTATGCACCGTTAGCGGCGAAAGGACTGTGAGTTTTCTCCTTAAAAAGTTTAAAATAGATGCTTTCTTCGACGCTGTAGTTCCGAGGGAGCATGCTGGGAGGGTTAAACCCCACGGCGAGCACCTCAAAACCGTACTTGAGATGCTCAAGGCTGCGCCGGAGGAAACTTTAATAGTGGGCGACAGTACTGCGGACATGCTTTGTGCGAGGGAGGTTAAAGCCATAGCCGTGGGCCTTCCAACAGGAATGTTTACTAAGGATGAGCTGATAAGCGCAGGGGCAAACTACATAATAACCTCAATCGCTGATGTGCCAACCTTGATAGAAAGGCTAAACAAGACCCTTTGACAATAACCATTCGTTGCCTCCTAAAAGGAGATAACTGTTTAGAAAATTAAATGCATAGTTTTCAAGTTTAAAATTAAAACAGTGGAAGCCTATATGTCAAAGCTTAAAATGCGGACGGAGAAACTTTCGGACGCATTTAAATCCCCTTGGATTCGATCCTCACTAATTCTTGGAGCGGTTATCGTGGCTGTCGGCGTGCTTGCAGTGCTTATTTTCAAGTTTATGAACCTTGGGAGCCATCCGCTTTTTTCGGATGTAAAGGCCTTTGTTGCGGGATATGGGCTTATAGGCATTTTTCTAGCCACTATTCTGGCCGGCACAGTTGTTCCTGTTGGAAGTCCAGCCCTTGTTGTGGCAGCCGCCTCCCTTGGAATTCATCCTTTCCCGCTAGTTATTGTTGCGACAGCGGGCTTTACAATAGGCATGCTGATTAATTATGGCTTAGCCTACGGGCTTGGAAGACCCTATGTTCTAAAAAAGGTTGGCGTTGAAAAGCTTGAGGAAATTTCGGCTATATGGAACAGGTGGGGCTGGATTATATACACCATTTTCGGGCTTATTCCAGTTCTGCCCGTTGAGTTTCTGTCCCTATTCTGCGGCTTGATAAAAACGCGCTTCAGCATATTTTTGATCCTAAGCTTTGCACCTAGGCTTATCGTATTTACGCTTCTAGCCTATTTTGGAAGCCAGCTTGGCATGTGGGTTGGGCTGATCTAAACCTTAAGATGAAAGGCTAAACCAATATGGCCGGAAATAAATTGGGCAACTATTCCCTGAGGGGCCTTGGAACCGTTATGAGGGTTTGGGTGCGGCGTACGCCTACAATACATTGAATTTCCTCTATAATCCTGCCCAGGTCCTCCATCTTTGCAAGCTCCACAATGACTACGTTGTCAAATTGTCCAGTTACGGCGTGGGCTGCTTTGACGCCCTTAACCTTTAGAGCGGCGTCTGCAACCTCCCATATCATGCCAGGTTCAGAATTTATGAGAATATAGGCTTCCAACAGCCCTCCCAGCCTAATAGAATGTATAGACGCTACATAAGATTTGTTCTCGGCCCTATTCTAGCTGCAGGTTATATCATAAGCTGGCTTTCAAGAGCCCTTCCTCAAAAGGTTTCTGAAGGTTTTCCTTATCTCCTTTAAAGCTGGCAGAACTGGGTGATATTCTGGCTTGAGGGCGTGCACTTCACTTTCCAGGATCTCCCTAAGCCTTGCATAATGAGCTTCAAATTCCTCCTGGTTGTTGCTACTAAACTTATAGACCGCTATATTTTCCTTAGGGTTTTCCCAGCGTCTGTCATAAGCATCCACGGGGCTGGTGCTTCCAAAGGTTTGCAGGCTCCTTTCAAGAAGTATGTCCCTATCCACATTAAGAACAACTAGGAGTTTACTTGCACTCTCCACCCTTGAAGTTAGTAGGAACTGGCGGGTCACGTTATCAGGGGCTGTGGAATCTATAACAACGCTGTAGCCCTTCTGTAGGAGCCTATCCCTCAAATCGGCAACGAGGGAATAAACAAGATACTCATCACGGCAGGGATATCTCTCATAAAAAAGCATGCAACGCAACTCGTCGACGCTTACCCTCGCAAAAAGGGGGTAATCATAAACAAGCCTCTTGGCAAGGGTTGTTTTTCCGGATCTGGGGTAACCGCTCAGAACAACATTCCATAAGCCCTTAAGGCTTCCCAAACATCCCCCTATCGGGGCTTCTCATGAAAGGTCTTAAACTTTGCTGTTCAAAACAACCAATTTTAAACGTTGTACAGCCATGCCCGCGCTTTACTGCTCTAATATCAGCGGATGAATTTCTTTTTCCACGTATTCCAAGTATTTTTCCTTGTCTGTTATGTTGAATATCGTTACTGAGGCATCCCTTGTAACACCCACAACATAGCCGTATTCCCTTGCCCTGGCAACCACATACCATATGTCGCCGTGCTTACAGTACTCCTCAAAGAGCTTTGTATTTATCAGGTCTGGGCCATAAAGCGAGAGCTTTTCCACATTTGGGATATCCACATTGTCAAAAAACACGATTTTAGTGTCCTCAGGATTCTTCAAGTGGAAGTTTCTGAGGGTTTCAGGGGCTATTCTGGCTTCAACTATGCCGCCGACCCTCTCATAGAGGATTTCGCTGATTTTGTTGGCTACAAAATTTGCGAGACGCTTTTTCTCCACAATCGTCAAAAATATCTGGTCGTCCCGTTTGGAGAAGCTGAAAAGGGCCTCAATGGTTCGGGGCAGGGGCGCCACCTTCCCCCTATGGAAAACGTGAATCACATAATCGTGGGAGTAGATGCCCCTAAGTGAGCTAGGTTTCGGTGAAAGCCCAACAACATCGGATATAAGCTTAAACCTATAGTCGCCCTCTTCATAGAGCTCCTCTACATGGTAACCTTCAAGCTTGGAGGTCACATCCACAAGCGAAAGCGTCTCAGAAAGCTTGAAAATTTTTCCAGCGACAACCATAACCTTCGCCTAAAAATCCATATAGCGCCGTTGAGAACTAAAAGTTTGCGCTTTAAATAATTTAAACAAACCGGACACATTTAAACAAATTATACGAAAATCTTAAATCTTTTGGGAAAAATCTCAAAAAAGACGCTGAATCATGGAAAAAAGAGCAAAACAGCCCATTTCCCTGCTTGTGATTTCAACAGCCCTCTGTGCAGCGCTGTACGCCATAGGAGCCTATGCTACGGCCTACATTCAGTCCCCTTGGGGTACGGGGCAGTTTCGCCCAGCAGTGGTTATACCAGCGTTCTTCGCCACAATATTTGGTCCATGGACTGGAGGTGTCGGGGCGGCTATAGGCACCCTCATATGCGATTCGGCCAAGAGGGGCGCTTTACATGTTGGAAGCCTAATAGCCGCTGTGCCGGGCAATTTTGCGGGTTTCTTCCTTTTCGGCTATATTCTAAAGAAAAAATTTACGTGGACAAGGTTCATTTTGGCAGCCAACGCCACGTTGACTATTGGAAACTTAATTGTGGCTTTCCTCTACGTCTTCATCTACCAAGCCCTCTATCTGGGGGCTCTTAAAATGTCCGTGGAAGGCTTGGTGCTGCTTTCCCTTGGCTTAACAATTTTCTGGTTTATAACAATGCTGCCCTTCGTCCTCTTGGTAACGCCGACATTGATAAGGGCAGCCTCAATGGCGTTTCCAAATATCGTGGACGAGGAGATAAGGATGCATTCGCTTAAAAAAGAAATGCCGAAAAAGGCCTTCGGACTTGCATTGACAGTTCCAGGGCTGGTCATGCTTATCACGGGTTTAGCGGTGACTTTTTCGCCCTTTGGAGACTATCTGAGGGGAAATTTCGCTAAGACGTTCACGCCGTCGGTTATGGAACTTCTCCAAATCCTATTCTATGGAAGTGGAGCCGTATTATCAATACTAGGCCTGGCGGTGCTTGGTGCATTTTCCCTTACAGCCAAAAACAAGGCAACAAGCAGCACCAAAAGCTAATGCAATGTGTGCTTGCAGGAAAATATAAAAAACAGACGAGGCATAGTGTAAACGTAATTTGAGGGGAAAAATGCAAGTTCTTTCAGCTGTATTAACGCTACTTAATATCCTTTTAATTGTTGGTCCGATTGCAGGCGTCATTGTAATTCACAGCAGCAACCCTATTGAAATCGTAATCCCAGAAGAAGTTCAAGAGGCAACTCAAGAGTCGATGGAATCCATTGAAAGCACTTTCGAAAGCCTTGAACTTGTAGATTATAAATACGATTTGGATGCGCGTATGCTTACATTAACCTTCAGCATCACCAATTACTTGGATATCGATATAACATTGAACGCTCTAGACACTGATGTGCAATGTGCCCGCGATGGCTACCCCCTGGGCCATATTTCGCTAAACAATAAAGTAACAATAGACAGTGGTAGATCAGCCTACATAAGCTCATCCTTCAAGTGGTCTGTCCAGGCTGAGGAGCACGTAAAGATGGTTCACGCAGGAGAAACCGGCATAGATATTGATTTTGTCAACATTACCTTTGACGTTAACGGGATAGTAGTTCAGACACCGGAGCATGTGACCCTGACAAACATTCCTCTACCAGGATAGTTTTAGGTGGGATCATGAAAGCCCGTGCAGTAAACTGGTTCGGCCTCGCCGGGGGCATAGTCACAATTCTTCTAATTATTGTGTCAATTAACACGCCGTGGTGGCGCCTAACTATTGGCAACGGAGTTTTCCGGGTGGACGCTTCACCCATCAACATAAACCTTAACTTAATTGGAAATGTTTTCACTATACCCCTAATCTGGGCCTTTAACTTGGCCAGCATCCTTTTGCTTGCCGCCAGCGGCGTTGCCTTAATGGTGTATTCATTGTATCCGTCTAAGTCCTACTCTAAGAGTCTCTTAAGTTTCGGATACAAGAAACCCTTCTACGCGGTAGTGCTCTTCACGGTTGCATTGGCTGCCTTAACGTTTATCGCTAAATCAATTTTGAGCGTGGACCTGCCCTTTTACGGTTCCTCAAGCGTCAAAATTTCATTTGGCGGGCAGGAAGCAAACATAGAAATGTTGACCTTTGCGGAGTTTGTTTGGCCCTTCTGGCTTGGCATAGTGGCTGCTGGACTCTGCATTGCAGCGCGGCTATATCATAGGAAACTGGAAACATAGGCAAGCGAGATGTTCAAAATTGCCGTTTAAGCATCTGCTGAGTAGCGGTTTTATGAAAGTGTTTAATAATGATTTTTCAACTCTAATCTATACCGCGTAGATGGCAGAGGCTAAGAAGCTTCAATGCTGATTCAGGAGATTATCCTTGAAAATTTCATGAGTTACGAGTATGCTAGGGTACCCCTTAAACCCGGATTGAATATTATATGCGGACCCAATGGGGCTGGGAAATCCTCGCTTTTGCTTGCAATTTCAGTGGCCCTTGGGCAATCATATACTGAGCGCTCTAGGAAACTAAGCGATTTGATCCGGTGGGGCAGGGATCAGGCCCGTGTAACTCTTGTGCTGGACAATTCAAGAAGGGGCGGAAAGAGACCTGTTCCAAAGTTTAACAAGGATCAAATTTTCCTCACAAGGGTTCTGAGGCGGGATGGAAAGTATTGGTTTGAGCTTGAGAACCGCGCTGCCACAAAGCAGGATGTAGAGAGGCTCATGGCCAGGCTTGGCGTGGACCCGGACAACATGCTTATAATCATGCATCAGAACATGGTTGAACAGTTCACTGTGCTATCGCCGCAGGAAAAGCTTCGAATGGTTGAGGCGGCCGTAGGCCTTGAATCCTACCGCGAAAACGTTCTGCAGGCTCAGAAAAAGCTGACGCGCATCCTAGGCGAGGAGGAATCCATCAATAAGCTTTTGGAGTCGGCGGAGCAAACGCTTAACTATTGGCGTGAACAGTATGACAGGCTTCAGGAGAAGCGACAACTCATAAGCAAGAGGCGCTTCCTCGAGCGGGAGCTGGCGTGGGCGGAGGTAAACCGCAAGGAAGACGCTTTAAAAATTTTGGAGGCTAGCTTGAAGAGGGAATTATCCCTCCTGGAGCAGGTTGAAAGAGAAGCCAAGGCAACATTTAACATGCTTCAGAATTATCAGGCCCAGCTTGCAAAGGTTAGGGACGAATGGGAGAGCATTTTGAGCAGGAGGATAATCCTTGAGAGGGAAAAGGCTGAAAGCCAGGCGACATTTCGGCTTTGCGAGCAACTCATTAACGAGTTATCCTCAATAAAGACAGATATTCTTGGGAACGCTCAACTCAATCTTTTGAAGGCTGAAAATTTGAAGGGTCTTATGGAAAGTTCTAGACTTAAGCTCTCCAAGCTGGAATTGGAGATAAGCCAAAATGAAGCCAAAATGGGGATGCTGAAGGGGGAAATCGAAAAACTCAGCAACCTAACATTAGAAAATAGGGTTAAATTGGCGCTTCTCCAGTATCGCATTGAAAACATGAAGGAAAACGTTGGAAAAATAGAAAGGGAGCTTGAAGAGGCCAAGGGCCAGCTGCAAACGCTTATCAGAAAGGCTGAAGCCACGGGTCCAAGAATTGCCACAACAAGGAGCACGGCTGAAATTCTTGATGAAATCCGCGTTACGGAGGGTCACCTCGCCGCCCTTTCTGGAGTTTCTGAGGACGTTGAGCGTATGTATGAGTCTTATTCAAAGCTGTACTTGGAGTTAAAGGAGAAGGCACGGCTTGCGGCTGAAAACCGTGAAAAGGCCTTGGAGGAAGTTAAGACGCGGATGCAGGCTTGGCGAACGGTGATTCGAAATCTATTGGATAGGGTGAACCTTGAATATCAGAAAATGCTAACGCAGCTTCAGGCCCTCGGCCATGTTGCGCTCATCAACGATCATGACATAGAGGTCGCCGGCTTGGAAATCCTGGTGAGCTTTAAAGGAGGAAAACCCGTAAAGCTTGATGCCTATGTTCAAAGCGGGGGTGAAAGAACAACAGCCACCATGAGCTTCCTATTAGCCCTGCAGCATTATGTGCGCTCTCCCTTCCGCGCCGTGGACGAGTATGACGTTCACATGGATCCAAAGAATCGAGAACTCATAGCGCAAACCCTCATTTCAGCAGTTAAGGACTCGGATGTTCAGTATGTAGTTATCACTCCAAGCCAGATAACCTTCGCTAAGGACGGAGTCAATATAATAACGGTCCAGAACGTTGAGGGCAAATCCATAGTGCGAGAGGTTGCCTAATGCAGCCAAGGAGAGAGCAAATCGGCATCGGAAGGGAGAAACTTCAACGGATTATTGAGCTATGCAAAGACGTGGAAGAACACTCCTTGGACCCCTTCACGGTGGATGTGAATGAAATCATTCAAATTATTAGGGAGTATTTTCCAGCATGGGAGAAACCTGAAGACCTCTGCCTAGATGCAGAGGCTATCAACCGCTTGGCCTCTGTTATAAAACTCCAAACCGATTGGGTTAGGCATAGATCCACATCCCTATACGCTGATCCATCCCTCCTCCAAGAGAAAATTCGAACGGCAGGCAAGGAGGAGCTTCTAAACCTCTTTCTGAAGGCTTGGCATCCCATAGTGGAGTTGGAGCAAATAACCCTAAACAGCCTTTCAGAGGCTCTGCGATACTGGGCAGCCTTGTCCCCCCTTAAGGAGCGGTGGAAAGATTTTCCAAGCCCAGAATTCGAAGCAGCTCCAACCTCCAGGAATGAGCTTGTAAGCCAAAAAATCCTAGGGGAAAAAGCCTTCACTGAGGAGCTTGAAAGCCTGTGGAAGGAGCTTAAAGACGCTGTGCGGCTAAGGGGTGTGGATGGAAAAATTTCATACTGGGACTTTGTTGGCGCGGAAACCTATGAGGAGACAGCCCATAGGGCGTTCATGGTCAGTTTTCTCGTCACCTATGGCTATGCAACCCTTGAAGTTCGCCCCTTTGAAGAGAAAATATACATTAAGCCCTTTGAAAAGCCCTTGAGAAGGGCCTTGAAAAGGCAGCTTGTTTCAGTCCCCATCGTGGTATCCCGTGAGGAGTGGGAAAAATGGCGGAGAGATAGAACTTCATGAGTAAAAGGAAAGCTTATTATGCAGGAAAAGTGAAACGGGCCGTTCACATGCTCTTTTTTAGGCGACATAAAAACCCCGGGGTTAAGGGCTGGGAACTGCGGAGAAGCCTAGGCTCAGACTATCCGAAGGTGCTAAGCATTCTGGACGAGCACTTGAAGGCTTTGGATCTACAGGTGAAAACCGTTTTTGAGGATGAGAAGACACCGGAAAATCCAACGCTGGAGCAGCTGGACAGGGCAAAATTCTACGTGACCCTTCGGGGAGAGCTCACGCCTAAGGAGGCTAAAATGGTGGGCTGGAGAATCGACGACCTCGCCGGCTTGGCTATAACAATCAGCTATATCCTTTCAAAGGGCGGAAAAGCACCGCGAAAGGAGGTTGAGGAACTTCTTAATGAGAAGCTTCCAGGCTGGAGGGTTGGTCTTAACATAGATCGATATATTCGATATGGATATTTAGCCCAGGATGGAAACGAGCAATTATACCTGGATTGGCGAACCCGAGCCGAAGTTGATTTAAAAGCCTTAATGGCGCTTCTTTTAGGCGCTGAGTCAGAATCTAAAAGCCCAAATAAGGTTGAATAGTTAAGGCGAAAATTTAAACTATGCTCACATTTTGAATTTGGAAGTATCTTTTTGCCAAAAAGCGGAGACGTTCAGCGTTTCTCCCGTTCTTGCCTATGGCGATGCCCTTAAATCTCGGATCAACCATGACGACGGCCAGGGTTTTCCCGTCAGCCCTTTCGGTTATTCTGACCTCTTTGACTTCAGCTGGTTTCAATGCGTTTTTGATGAATTTCACCGGGTCTTCCGAGTATTCTATAACTTCAAGCTTCTTGCCTGTAATCTTCTCCAAAAGCTTGATGTTTCTTCCACCTTTACCTATGGCTAGTCCCAGGTCGCCCTCCTTAACCACGAAGATTACCCGTCCCTGCTCCTCATCCACTATACAGTCTTTTATATCCGCATCGCTTACGCTTTCAAACAGGGCAATGTACTTCATCTCTGTATCTGTGAGCTTTATCCCGCCGCTCATTCAGGTCCCTCGTAGGATTCTTTACTCTCCCCTGTCTCTACAAATTTCAGGATATCCGATGTGCCCGGCTCTCTTATTGTCAACGCTGAAACGATAAATGGTTTTCCGCAGGCTGCGCCAAGGTCGAATGATGTTCCCTTATAAACTAGGAGGGGGATGTTTGAAAGCTTACAATAGTATTCTAGGTCTTCGCGGATTTTTTGGGGACAGTTCGAGGCTATTACTATCATCTTGGCTTTCCCCATTTTTGCGCTCTGTATAGCAGAGTTTGCTCCAAATAAAACTTTACCAGTCTTCACAGCTGCTCCTATAGATTTATCCAAGTCCATTATTCGCTTCCCTCCTTCATGTCTAATGTTGACATGTATAGCTCCACGAGTCCCGTGCCCACGGGTATTGATTGTCCTACGATAACATTTTCGGTAACACCCTTCAGCGGGTCGCTTTCTCCTCTAATGGCTGCCTCTACAAGGTTTGGAACCGTTATTTCAAAGGCCGCCCTAGCCAAGACGCTTGCCTTTTTACCGCTAACTCCGTGCCTTCCGATTTGCTGGATCTCCCCAGTCGCGGTCATCACATCAGCCACCAGCATCACATGGCGTATGTCAACGTCTAGGCCTTGCTCCTCCAGAACGCTTTTAGCCTCATGTATTAAAGCATTTCTGGCGGCTTCTATGCCTAAGGTCTTTGCTATTTCATGGATGTTGTTGGTCGTTGTTCTGGTGGCGTCGACGCCCGGAACCTCCAGGACCTTTGGAAGGTTTGAACCGTCTGTTCTTATAACCCACTCGCCGTGCTCCTCGGTGACTAGAACCCGTTTTATGCCTGGGATTCCCTTAATGTAGAGGGATGAAATCTTGTTAAGCAGCTTCTTTAAGGCTTCGATCTTTTTGGGTTTAATGTAAACCCTGTTTTCATCGAATCTCACTGTGCAGTTGGCTATTTTCACCCTTTCCTTAAGGTCCTCCATTGTTACCTCCCTGTCCATCATCATGGTTTTGTTAAGCTCCACAACTATTTCTCCGCGTACTGGATCCTGATATATTGCCTGAGCGAGGTCCTCGAGGGTTGTATAGACAAGCTTCCGGGCTACCTTTACGGCGTTTTCTCGGCTTTTCCTATGCTTTTCATCTAGGTATATCACCATTATCGGCGTGGATGGAACCCTTCTAGCGTCAACAATCTCTATAAGCCTTGGCAATCCGAGGGTTACGTTTTGCTCCCTGACTCCCGCATAGTGGAAGGTTCTAAGGGTCATTTGTGTTCCGGGCTCTCCTATGGACTGGGCGGAGACTATTCCCACAGCCTCTCCGGGCTCCATTAAGGCCTTCTTGTAGTTTTCCACGGTTAGCTCTATCACTTTTTCAATGCCTTCCTTGGTGAGCTTGGTCTCAGCTAACCCTCGCCTCAGCTCATCTATGAGGAGCGGTGTCAACTGATCCTTCACCTGTCTAAGCTTCTTTTCAATAAATTCCTCGGAGGCTGGCTCTCCGCCCTCGATTCCGATTCTCACCTGCTCAATTAGGCGGCTTACATTAACAGCCTTTCCATGGTCGCTTTTGGCGGGGTCGACGCCGTCTTCTCCATATCTGAATTGAATTATATCTCCCACCGAGTTTCTGACGGTTCCGTCATATTCCAGGCGCAGATGCTCAAGGGCGTTTATGAGGCGTCTCTGCATGTAGCCGCTTTGCTGAGTTCTAACAGCCGTGTCTACAAGGCCCTCCCTTCCACCCATGGCGTGGAAGAAGAATTCAATGGCGTCTAACCCCTTATGATATGAGGAGTACACAAACCCCCTTGCCTTCGGCGTTGGGTCTCCGGGCTTAAAGTGGGGTAGGGCCCGGCCTAAATAGCCCCTCATGATTCGCTTTCCACGCACCGACTGCTGGCCTACACATGCGCTCATTTGTCCAATGTTAAGGCTTGAGCCCCTAGCGCCCGTGCGGGTCATTATTATTCCAGAGTTTTCCAGCGTGAAGTCCTCGTCAGCTATCTTTCCAGCGTCATCCCTCGCTTTGGCCAATTCGTTCATAACGTAAATTTCAAAGGTGTCTTCAAGGGTTTGCCCAGGGAGGGGAGCCAGTGTGCCGTTACGATAGCTTTCTATGAGCTCCTCTATCCTTTTCTCCGCCCTTTCCATAACCTTCTTAATTTTGTTTTCTGCCTCTTGAGAAAGCTTAAGCTCCTCGTAAGAGTATGAGAAGCCCCTTAGGGTTATGAAAAGCTTAAGCATCCTCGTGACTTTGTTTAAGAATTCAGCTCCAGCGGCTGTTCCGTAATCCTTGATTATCCTGTGGAGGAGGCTTTCAGATTGCTCTGCGCCTATTGCTTTTCTATCGATGACGCCGCATACCAGCTGCCCGTTCTTGACGACGGTGTAGGCGTCATAGGGGCATTCCTCCTTGAGGCATTGAGCGCAGCCCCGACAGATGTTAGCCTTCAAAACATAGTTCATGTCCTTTGGAAGAAATAGGCTGAAAATCTGCTTACCAGTCCAGAGGGGCTGGGGCTCCTTCACGGCCGGCTCTGGGAGGGGGCCATCATATCCTGCTGCTGCTAGGAGCCTGCAAACCTCAACCTTTGTGAGGTAATTTGATTTTCTTGTGAAGAGGTACGCCGCCGTTATGTAGTCCCTAATGGCTCCTATTATTGGTCCTCCAAACCTAGGAGACAAAATCTGGTCTTGCACCTGCATGAGCAAACGTGCTTCCGCCTGAGCCTCCTCGCTTTGCGGTATATGTAGGTTCATTTCGTCCCCATCAAAGTCGGCGTTGTATGGCGGACATACGCAGAGGTGAAGGCGGAAGGTCTTATAGGGTAATACTCGTACATAATGGGCCATTATGGACATTCTGTGGAGGGATGGCTGGCGGTTAAAGATGGCTATGTCCCCGTCTCTGAGGTGTCTCTCAACGATGAATCCGGGCTCTAAAGCCTCAGCGATTTTTTCCCTGTCGGTTACAAACTCCAGCCTTATACGCCTGCCATCTGGGCGAATAACATAGACGGCTCCCGGGTATTTTTCAGGACCGTTTATTACTAGCTTCTTCAGCTCCTCAATATTCCATGGAGTAACTTTTTCCGGCACAGTTAATCTCATCGCAATGTCCAGTGGAACTCCAACCTCATTTATGTCGAGGCTTGGATCTGGAGATATTACCGTACGAGCTGAGAAGTCAACCCTCTTTCCCGAAAGATTGCTCCTAAATCGCCCTTCTTTCCCCTTCAACCTTTGGGAAAGCGTCTTTAGGGCCCTTCCTGAACGGTGCCTCGCCGGCGGAATTCCTGAAGCCTCATTGTTAAAGTATGTGGTTACATGGTATTGGAGAAGCTCTGAAAGGTCTTGAATTATGAGGGTTGGGGCTCCAGCATCCATGTTCTCCTTTAGCCTCTGGTTTATGCGGATTATATCAACAAGCTTGTGGGTTAAGTCGTCCTCGGAGCGTATGCCTGACTCTAAAGTTATGGAGGGACGCACGTAAAGTGGAGGAACGGGTAAAACCTGCAAAACCATCCATTCAGGCCGGGCGACTTCTGGATTAAACCCTAAGAGCCTCAGGTCGTCGTCAGGTATACGTTCAAGCCTCTCCCTGACCATGCTTGGCGTCAGGGGCTGGGAGCCACTTTCAGGAATTTCCTCGCTGAACTTTGTTGGCTTCTCGAAGATTATCTTGTATTGGGGAGCGTTGCAGTGGGGACAACTTTTGGCCTTAATTTCTTGGATAACCCTTCTGAAGATTTCATCCGGCACGGTTCCAAGGATTTGTCGGGTTCTCTCCATCCTAGTCCGCAGCTTCTTTATAGCGTCCTCTGAGAGCAGGATTCTCCCACAGTTCCTACAAGTAACCCTTAAAAGGTCATGTATTATCTTCGCGAATTCAACGTGGATTACTGGAACTGCAAGTTCAATGTGGCCGAAATGCCCAGGGCATCTGGCCGCAGTGTTGCCGCATGTTTTACATCTCTGTCCAGGCTCAAGGGTTCCAAGTCTTCCATCCATCAGCCCAGAGGGTATGGGAGCCCCATCCTCGTCATAGGTGTCCGGCGTCTGAACTTCAACCACTGAAAGTTTGCGGATTTCCTTGGGTGAAAGCAGTCCAAACTGGATTTCACTTATTACTTCGTGGGTAACCTCCTCAACTGCCATTTTAAGCCCTCTCCTTAAGCTTTAATCTTGGCGCAATACAGAGGCTTGTCATCTCCTGTAAGAGAAGCTTGAAGGCGTATGAAACTATGACTGGGCTTATTTTAGCCTTGTCCTCACATAGCCTACAAACGTACTTTCTCTGTTTCATGTCATAATAGGCTATGAAACCGCAGTTCTTGCACACATATAACGTATACTTGTCGGACTCCTCTAGGAGCCTATCATGGAGAAGCATGGCGGCTCCATGTCCTATTAGACAGTCCCTTTCCATTTCGCCGAATCTTAATCCTCCACCCCTGGCTCTTCCCTCTGTTGGCTGTCTCGTGAGCATTTGCACCTGGCCCCTTGCCCTTGCATGCATCTTATCCGCAACCATGTGGTGCAACTTCTGATAGTATACTATTCCCACAAAAATATCTGCAACGAACTTCTCGCCTGTTATGCCATTATAGAAAACTTCTCTTCCTGTATAGCTAAAGCCAAGATCTATTAATGCCTTCTTAAGTTCCTCTGGGCTTTCATTTGAGAATGGTGTTCCATCAACGGATCTCCCCCTTAGGGCGGCGACTTTTCCAGCTATGGATTCAATGAACTGTCCAATGGTCATTCTTGACGGTATGGCGTGCGGGTTTACTATTATATCCGGCACTATTCCGTCCTCCGTGAATGGCATGTCCTCCTGTGGTACAATTAATCCGATGACCCCCTTCTGGCCGTGCCGGGACGCGAATTTATCGCCGAGTTCAGGTATTCTCTGGTCCCTCACTCTGACTTTAACATTTTTGCTTCCCTCACCGGACTCCGTGAGGAAGACGGCGTCAACGATTCCTGTTTCTGATGGGCGCATGTCCACAGATGTGTCGCGTTCCGAGGGTCCTTTAACTTCAAACTCCTTGTATTCCTCAAGGAATCGTGGAGGGCTAACCCTTCCGACAAGCACGTCTCCTCCGGAAACTTGGGCCTCCAGCCTTACAATGCCATCGGGCTCCAAAAGCCTGTAATATTGCTCTCCCCTGAATCCTCGAGTTCCAGGCTCCGGGATCACGAATTTATCCTTAAGTCCGCCCATGTATTGGCGGCATTCAGCCTCATATATCCTATAGAAGGTTGAGCGGGCTAGCCCCCTTTCAATGGAGGCTTTGTTAAATATCAAGGCGTCTTCCATGTTGTAGCCTTCATAGGATAGAACGGCCACTATGCAGTTCTGTCCGGATGGCCTAAGCTTGTAGCCTATCGTTTCCATCAACGCCGTTTCAACGAGGGGCACCTGTGGATAATGGAGCAGGTGTGCCCTTGAGTCCACGCGTAAGAGGAAGTTTGTGGCGAAAACTCCGAGGGCCTGCTTGGCCATTGCTGCCTGATAGGAGTTGCGTGGTGACTGGTTATGCTCTGCATATGGAATAGTTGAGGCGCAGATTCCAAGAATCGTGTGGGTTGCAATTTCCAAATGGGTGTGCTCCGGGGTTAGGTCTTCAAGGCTTATGGCGACGTAAGCGTTTTCCTCCTCCTCAGCGTCCAGGTATTCTATGATGCCCTGTTTTACAAGGTCCTCCCATGTCCATTCTCCGCTAACAATTTTATCTACATGTTCGCGTTTAAGTTTAGGAACACCGTTCTCAACAATTATTAGGGGGCGTCTAACCCTCCCCTCGTCGCAGTTTACGTAAATTTCATCTCTTTCCCCGTGAACCTTCGAGTAATGTGCAATGTTCACTTCTATGGAAATTTCTCCCCTTCTGCGTCTCTGCCTGAACTCTTCAGTAATTCTTTCTGGTTCAGTGCAGTATCCAATTAGGGTTCCGTCAATAAAAACTTTGGCGCCATACTTCTTGATGGTTTCATTAGCCTCATAAACCGGGACTACGCCCATGTTATAAAGTATCTGCTTAATCCTTTCAGGGTTAATCGCCATGGAGATGCATGCGGATAAAGCCAGATTTTTAACAAGGCCGCAGTTTGAGCCTTCAGGGGTTTCGTTTGGACATAAGCGTCCCCAATGGGTTGGATGGAGGTCCCTTGCCTCAAAGTTGGGTTGACTTCTGCTTAGTGGCGACTGGAGTCTCCGGAGATGGCTTAACGTTGAAAGATAATTGGTCCTGTCGAGAAGCTGGGTTATGCCAACTCTTCCCCTTCCCCAGTTTCCAGTGGCCAGGGCATGCTGAAGCCTTTCCGTAATTATTCCGGGACGCACGGCGGCTGAAACATTTATTATTGGACCCTTGACCCCTATCCTTTCAAGCTGGTATTTAATGTCCCGGACAAGGTTTCTGAAGGCTACACGAAACAGGTCTGCCAGCAGGGGGCCGGCAAGCCTTAAACGCTTGTTTTTGAAGTGATCCTTATCATCCATCTTTCTCTTTCCAAGCTTAAGCTCGATAATCCTGCAGGCCATTTCGCCGAGGAATATGGCCTTATCCCTTCGGCTGTGGCTTGTCCTGCCCAGGTGGGGTAAGAAGTTCTTGTCAAGGGCGTTTTCGGCCTTTTGTATGCGGTATTCCTCAACTTGGCCATGGGCTATTCGGTTTCCGATGAAAAGTATAGCCTCCCTTACCGTGTCAACCCCAGCGGCCTTTTCAAAGGAGGGCTCCAATTCTGCTTGAATTTCCTCGTCAAGGGAAACGGCCTCGGCGATCTCCTTGTCTGATTCCATGCCTAGGGCGCGCATAACAACGACAAATGGAACTTCCGTGGGTACGCCTGGCACTGATACGTATAGCGCTCCGTCTGGCTTCAGCTTTAACTCTATTCTCGCCCTGAAGCCAACCGTTGAGGAGAAGACTCTGGCTACATAAACCGGGTTTGTTCCCTTCTCGTCTATGTCTACGATGATCCTGTTTGGCGCTAGGTCTTCCATGGCCACTATAACTCTTTCAGAGCCGTTGATGATGAAGTATCCGCCCGGGTCGTCCGGGTCCTCCCCACAGGCTATAAGCTCCTCCCTTGATAGCTGCGAGAGGAAACACAGCTTTGATTTCAGCATGACTGGTATGTTGCCTATGTAGACGAGCTCCGTGTCCTGTTCCTTTCCATCTACGATGGGCGTCATTTCAAGGGCCACTGGCACGGCATATGTCAAATTTCGGAGTCTAGCCTCCATTGGGTATATTTCATGCTTTGTTCCATCAACCTCGGTTGTGTATGGGCCGCTTATCCTCGTCTGAGGGTCAATTATCCAAACTTGTCCAAGCTTGATCTTGTATGGAAGTTCTGGAACTTCTATTGGAATTTCTCCAACCTCGTCTATGATTTCCTGTAAACCATGGTCTATGAACTCGTTGTATGAGTCAAGATGCTGTCGAACTAGGCCCTTCTCCGTGAAGAAGGATTTGAGCAAAGCGTTAACATCCTCTTTTGAGAGTTCAGCCAAACCAGATCCACCTACAACTATTATTATTTCTAACCAAGCTGGAAAGGAGATTCCGCCTCTCTATTTGCTTCAAACCTTCAATTTCCCCCAATTTTTCGGATCATCCGATTAAAAAAGTCTCCAAGACTGCAGAGCTAAAGCCTAAGACTACACAGCTTATTAATAAACTTTTTTATCTAAGATCATGGGAAACCGCTTTGAATCGGCATAGAAAACCCATAATTCTAGAGTGAGCCCATCAAATTTTGCACAAACAAAATTAATAAGAAGGTTTTGAAAGAGTCTAACATAAAGCAGCCAAGACGCTTAAAACGCTATAGTAATTGTATGCTGAAAGGCTAAAAACATGAGCTTTGCCTAATGGTGCAGGGGTGGCAGAGCATGGTCAAACCTGCCCTAAGCCTGTAGGGGCTAGATGCGCGGGACTCAAGATCCCGTCCCGAAGGGGTTCGTGGGTTCAAATCCCACCCCCTGCACTCAACTACAAAAGTTTGGTTTAAATTCTCGGCTTTCTGGTCTAAGCTACCAGGTATTAATTTGTGGTTTATTTTGGGTTTGAGGTTGCTCCAATCTGAACCATTTACATGACTTCATTCTTGCATCCCTAATTTAAGTTGGCAGGACTTCAGATCGGCGGTAAAGAGCTGAAGAGCGGAAGCCTTATTCATTAGGAAGCATCTCTAAACCGTGGATGTAATTAAAATGCCGCGGCGCGCGCGAGAGGGTGTACACGCTTAAAGAAGCTAAGAAGCTTCTCGGAGTTACGACATGGACTATTCAACAATGGGATAAACAGGGGAAGATTAGATGCGTTAGAACAGTTGGTGGGAGGAGGATACCTGAAAGCGAGATAAAACGTATCCTAGGATTGAAGGAGGAGAGGGGGATAGTGGGTTATGCGAGAGTTTCTTCAGTAACCCAAAAGGATGATTTGGAAAGACAGAAGATGTCCATATTGAATTACGCA
>CAZZKO010000113.1:0-3430 GCA_964654925.1 uncultured Candidatus Bathyarchaeia archaeon | reverse complement strand
GTGGCAATCTACGACCGGAAAAGCCGCACGCCCTTCACAGGGCTTGTTCCAGCCTACTTGGCTGAAAAGTTAAGCGCCTTAAACGGCGTATTAGCCGGCAGCCCCGAAGCCATAGTTCCCTGCATCATTAAAGGCGAATCACAGACTACGGACACGTTACGCTAATAAGGTTCAAGATAGACAGGGACGCTATAACACCCTCCAAGATTTTCGAGGAGATAGCCAAAGAAGCCTCCGAGCCAGGCGCAACTCCAAGCCAGGAGCCGCAGCCCCCAAGCATCACGCCACGGATAATAACGAGGTTCAGAATTGAAGATATAGGCGTTGATGAAGCCTACAATTTTATGAGGAGCTACATGGACAGGTACGGCTTAACAAGGGAGTCCCTGCTGATCCTCTCAGCCATGGTTTTCCTCTTCTCCGGCGCCAGCATAGCAGCAGCCTCCAAAACCATCATAGCCCAGCATAAAGGCGAGATAAACGTGTTAAGGTCTATAGGGGCCTCGAAAGGGCTGTTGAAGAGAGACATATTGACCAAGCTTTTACCGTTGTCGATAGCAGCCTCATCCCTAGGATTCGCCATGGCTGTAGCGATCTTAACAGTGATTCAGGGAAGTGGCTACCTGCAAGTCCTATCGCACACTGTTCCCCTCTTGATCGACCCACTTATTATAGCCGTAATCTTCATCCTCGTCACGCTGCTCGTCTCGGCGGTTATCCTTCGTTCAGAGTTAGAGCCTTAAAAAGGAACCTAAATATGTTCGATTTAGTTTTAACATATAAGGGAGTGTTTAGTTGGGTCATACGTTTGCAAAAGTGAAGCTCTACAGTCCCAGCGATCAATCGAAGACTCTGGATTTGGATCTTATAGTTGATACAGGATCCACTTACACATGGGTTAAACGGATGAGGCTGAGCGGTTTAGAGCTTAAGCCCATGGGCAAAAGGGTGTTTAGAACCATTGAGGGTAAACTTATTGAGCGGGAAATAGGTGAAGCCCTCATCGAGTGTGAAGGGGAGAAAGCCACAACCATTATTGTCTTCGCCGAGGAAGGGGATGTTGAGGTTTTAGGCGTGTATGCCCTGGAGGGCTTAGGCTTAGAGGTTGACCCGACAACAAAAGAGTTAAGGAAATCCGAAGCCATACTGGCACTCTAGCAATAATGGTGCATTCAAAGCGAACCTTTAACATTATGAACGGGGAATCATGCAACATTTATGGCGGGATGAAAGCGAACGTTAGGTTTATATGTCAAGCGCGAGGCAGCGTGTTTTCCTGACCGACGAGAAATTTGGATGAAAAAATACTGTTACTTAATTTTGGCTTTTCTCGCGCGCGAAAGTTTAAAAGGTTGAAATGTAAAGCTATTGCTGCTTGCTGGATTGATGGGTTGCCGCCTGACACCTTCCACGCTGTCCCTTTATCGTTTTCTATAGGAGAGCGCATGACTGACAAAATTCCACACTTCTAATCGATTTTTGAGGCTTTTGAGTTTTGTCGTATTTCCAGGCACCTTGTGCACCTCTAGTTCTTAAAACAGCCTCTTTCTTCGCTTGATAATAAGTTCCCTTGATTTTTTCATGTGGTTTAGTGGCGGCTTGAAGAACGCTGCGAGGATGGTCTCAACCTCTCATCGGCTAGGCTCTAAGTATATCGAGGCTTCAATGATAGCATCAATCTTTACCTAAAAGTTCCCTGTCCAGCGACACCCAAACCTTAACCTTAGACGTCGTAGTGTAGCTGCACGCTCTATAAAAAAGCTAACGAAAAAGCCAGAAAAGCCAAAAACCAACTAATTTTTTGCCAAGTCATGCGCGCAAGCGTTGAAGGGCGTGTGTACGGCTTGATTGAACTTATTGACGTTTGGAAAAGCTACTGTGCAAATCAATGTTGAAGGGCGTAAACTTAAACGTTAAGGATGGGGACTTCATCTCCATAAGGGGAAGTCTGGTGTTGGAAAAACAACACTGCTCAAGGCGATTGGGCTTCTGGAGGCGCCGGAAAGGGGCGAAGTTAAGCTTTTCGGAAAAGCAGCCAACCGGCTGAGCGACGACGAGAAATCTGAGCTGAGGCTGCACCATATAGGCTTCATGTTCCAATTCTTCAATTTGACCCTCTTCCTGACGGTTTTAGAGAACATAGAGCTCCTGCTGGCCTTGGCTGGAATAACCAAGCATGAGAGAAGGCGGGGCACGTGAACTCCTAGAATACTTTGGCTTAGCAGGCTTGGTGGAGAGGTTTCTGGAAACGCTGAGCGGCGGCGAAAGGCAGCGAATAACCAAAATACGCGCCCTAACCAACAGCCCAAAAATAATCCTCGCAGACGAACCCACATCAAGCATAGATGACGAAAACTCCCAACTGCTGATGGAGCTGCTCAACGAAATAAACAGGGAAAGAAAGGCGACGATAATACTAACGAAACAGATCTCCACGAGAGGCTTCCGACCAACAGAGACTTCATGCTGAAAGAGGGACGCCTAATCGAGCGTTAGAGGCTAATTTCCATTGGGAAATGTTTTGGTTACAGTTGGCGCAGGCTTCTCCAGCTCATCGAGGACGCTTAATATTTGCCCATCAAAGGAGTTATATCAAGCCTAAAATGACAAAGGAGGAATGAAAACCATTCAACTTGAGCCAACTTTTGCTGAAGAAGCGATGCGTATCATAATTGAAGAGACGCCGCCAACCAAACACACTTAAGCCTAAACGCAAAATGGGAAAAAACAATGGTGGCTTACATGAATTTCATAGTTACAGGGGGGTGTGGTTTCATTGGCAGCAACTTAGCAGAGCGCTTAGTCAACGACGGTCATAATGTCATAGTATTTGATGACTTAAGCACTGGAAGCCTTGAAAATATTGCTGGTTTAAACGTTAAGTTTTACAACGAATATAATAAAATTCATGAACTCTCGAAGGTTGACGGAGTATTCCATCTTGGGATGCCCTCGTCTTCGCCTATGTATAAGGAAAATCCTTTGCTCGTAGGGAAAACGGTGAACGAAGCAATCGAAATCTTTGAATATGCCAGAAAAAACGGGTGCAAAATAGTTTACGCCAGCTCAAGTAGCATTTATAACGGTAATCAAATTCCCTACAGGGAAGACATGCCAATTTTCGTTACAGACGTTACAGTTTATTATATTATTATACTGAGTGTAGATACTGCATTGAAAGATTAGCGAAGCTTTACCATGACCTTTACGGGGTTAAAAATGTAGGTTTAAGGCTATTCAGTGTTTATGGGAGGAGGGAGGAGCATAGGGGCGTATATGCAAGTGTTATTTCACAATTTCTGTGGCGTATGCGAAAGGGTGAACCGCCAGTTATCTATGGCGACGGAAGCCAAACAAGGGATTTTATCTACGTCTCAGACGTAGTAAACGCGTTTATACTTGCCATGGAAAAGGATTTTGAATGCGAAAT
>CAZZKO010000112.1:0-25719 GCA_964654925.1 uncultured Candidatus Bathyarchaeia archaeon | reverse complement strand
TTTCGGCTCCATAGGCAAGATCAGCCATAATAGCGGCATCTTGCAAAGCCAAGTCGGCCTTTGCAGATATGCCCTCAGCCTTCTCAATGAAGACCTTCAAAATCGAAATTATCTTTTCCCTCAATTGTTTATTCTCTGAAAGTAGAGCGTTGATGTCCGATTTGGATTCAGCCTCGAAATATTTTCTTGCGAAGCCTCAACCATAGAGATGCGCTCCAATTTGAACTATTTTCAGTACATATAAGTGGATTATGAACCCGGAATCATTAAGCACCCTCAACATTCAGCCCCCATGCGAGGATAAGCACATCCTTATAATTCCACGGGGCATCATGGAGGGGGGCAGCGCGCGCTCATTTTATCGGCTTCATCCTTAGAGATGAAGCCTCTTTCCACCGCAGCTTCCCTGATAACTTTGGGATCTATGCCCGCTCCATCATCTTCAACCTCTATTATAACATGGTCGCCCTCACGACGCGCTGAAAGCTTTATGGCGCCATTCTGCGGTTTACCATTCTTTAGCCTTTCCTCAGGGTATTCGATTCCGTGGTCTATACAATTTCTGATTAGATGAACTAAAGGTTCCCCAATCTCATCCAGAACAGTCCTGTCCATCTCAATGTCCCTACCCTCCATCAAAAGGTCCACCTTTTTGCCCCTTTTTAGCGATAGATCCCTGACAAGTCTTGGGAACCTGTCGAATATCTGGCTGACAGGAACCATGCGAATTTGCATCACGAGATCTTGGAGTCCCGTAACGAGTCTGTCGATGTTTCCAGCTATGCGTTTGAGGCTTTCATACATATTAGCGGAAATACATTGGCGAAGAGCTATCTTATTTATGATAAGCTCCCCGACAAGATTCATGAGTTTATCCAGCTGCTTGAAGTGGATGCGGACCGTCTGTGCAGCGCGTAGTATGTAATTTTGAAAATAGTGGAAAACGTCAGGGTCCCTGAAAAATGTAGAATAATTTATGCCAGATCCCTTATTAAATACTAATACTCATCGTCATGGGCGCTGAGGTATCGCCAATATTCCCAGTAACCGTTTATCCCTAATTTGCGCATCCGGTATTTTATCCTTCGCTGGATGTAGCTTTCACGGTAATGTCCACATCTAAGGCCTATCGCTTTTAAGATGCGAATTTTGAGCAAATCAAAGCCTTTTTGATCCATATCATTTGTTTCCATACAATAGTCCCGCGGTTGAGCCTCAGGTGTTTTAGCTCTATCGCATAATCAAATCCCATTTTGGGAAATATCGTTTGTTTTATAGAAAAACATTATTATGTCTTACTATACAATAATGAAGATCTTCACTGCAATAACTCAGATAATATACTCAAAAGCGCGTTCTTATCCTTCAAATTTCTAACCAGGATCTTGCCACTAACATAGGCCCTTAAAGGGACGCCCTTAAAATTTAATTCGAAAATCACTGAAGAAATCGATCTTTCAATTTGTGCTTTTTTCAGGATTTTGGCTAAAGCTTCATCCTTCTTTTCATGCCTCAAAAACACGATAAAGTGCTTTTCCTCACCACACGTTTCCTCTATCCGTGCAATATAATCCTCTATGTTCACCATTAAAGTTGCTCCAACTCCTTTAAAACTTCAATAAACCTGTCGATTTCATCTCGCGTATTGTAGATGTAGAAGCTAACCCTAGCAGAGGATGGAATGTTTAACCTTTGATGTAGAGGCTGGGCACAATGGTAGCCGCTTCGAATCATAATTCCGTAGCTATCTAGGAAGAGGGCAACATCATGGGAATCGAAGCCCTCCATATTGAACGGGATTATTCCGCATTTGCCAGCACTCTCCAAAGGTCCGTAAATTTTAATTTTTCTCAGCTCTTGCATGCGCTTCAAAGCGTACCCTGTTAAGTCGCATTCGTGGCGGTATACGTTATCCATTCCCAAGCCCCTCAGGTACCTTACTGCAACCATGAGGCCAATACCGCCACCTATATCAGGCGTCCCAGCCTCAAACTTCCATGGAAGGTCATTCCATGAAATGTTGCATCGACCCATCGTAGGATTAAAGGAAACCTCCCGAATCATTTCCCCGCCTCCCTGGAAAGGCTCCATCTCCTTAAGGAGATCAATTTTCCCATATAGCACCCCTATTCCAGTGGGCGCGAGCATTTTGTGACCTGAGAAAACAAGGAAGTCCACGTCCAGATCTTTAACATCCACCGGCATATGGGGAACAGATTGAGCCCCATCAACAACCAGCAAGGCGCCGTGCTCGTGGGCTATTTTTGCGACGCGTTTGATGTCATTTATGACTCCAGTAACATTGGACACGTGGGTTATGGAGACTATCTTAGTTTTCTCTGATATGGTTTGCTCTAGGGATTTGTAGTCGAGGGTGCCGTCGCTTTTTACGTCTATGTACCTAACCTTGAAACCCTTTATTTTTGAGGTTATTTCCCATGGAACAATGTTGCTGTGATGCTCCATAAGCGAAACTAAAACTTCATCGCCTGGCCCCAGATTCCTAAGCCCATAAGAATATGCGATGAGGTTAATGGCTTCTGTTGCTCCCCTGACGAAGATTATTTCCTCCATATTCCTTGCATTTATGAACTTCGCCGCTTCTTCATGGGCCCTTTCATATAGTTCTGTGGCCTCTTGGGATATTGTATGGATTGCCCTATGGACATTGGCATTGTGTTTCTCGTAGAACTCTCTAACAGCCTCTATAACTTGTATTGGCTTCTGGGATGTCGCCGCGTTGTCAAAGTAAACCAGCTGATGGCCATTTATCTCGCGTTTTAAAATTGGGAAATCCTCTCTAATTTTGCGGGGTTCAAACATCAGGTTCCCTCTGTTGTTTTCAGCCTTTTTGAAAGAATTCTTGCCAGCTCCTCCTCTTCAAGGGCCTGTTTCTCCTCGAAGGTCAGCTCGGGGGACAGCCAGGTTGGCAAGGTTCCCTTTTTACTGTAATATTCTCTAATGGCCCTTTTTAATGCGCCCACCGCTAAAATTCCGCAGTGCATTTTCACAGCTGGGAGGCCGCCAACCTCTTCAGCTATCTCTTTCCATGTGATTTTCCATGCATCTTCAAGTTTCATTCCCTTTACTTTCTCAGTCACTATGCTTGATGTGGCAATGTTCGCGGCGCATCCATAACTCTCAAAGGTCGCCTTCTCGATAACGTCCTGATCGTTAATTTTAAGGTAGAAGGTTATCATATCGCCGCATGCTGGATTCCCAGCTACAGCCGAAACTGTAGCGTCCTCCATTCTGCCTAGGTTTTTGGGATTCCTAAAAAGCTCAAGTATTTTTTGACTGTACGGCAGAGGGACGCGGGACAAGCTATCCAACCCCCATGGAACCAGCTATTTTTCTCAGCCTTTCCACAGCCCCTGGCAAAACGTCTAGAACATAATCTATATCCGCGTTGGTATGGTATCTGGTGACTTTCATTAGAATGCTTCCGTGGGCCTCCTCATATTTTCGCCCGATGGCAACTAGAACATGGCTTGGCTGGAGCACCCTCCTCGTGCAGGCGCTTCCGCTTGAAACATAAACTCCATTGAGGCTTAATTCTATTGTTAAAGCCTCACCCTCGCATCCTAAAAAGCTTATATTCACATTATCAGGGGCTCTTTTCTCGCCCCCTGGTCCATTCAACACTGTATGCGATATTTTCGTGAGGATGCCATCTATAAGCCTGTCCCTTAGAGCCCTCATGCGCCCCACATTCTCTTTGAAGTTTTTAAATGCCAACTCGGAGGCCTTTGCAAAACCAACGATTAGCGGAGTATTTTCAACTCCTGGCCAAAGCTTCTGTGTTCCTATTTGGCCCTCCAAAATCCTATCAACCTTTACACCCTCTTTCACATATAGGACGCCCACCCCCCTGGGGCCGAGAATCTTGTAACTACTTATTGTTGCCAGATCTACGCCTAGATCCTGCACATTAAAGGGAATTTTTCCATAGGCGTCACAAGCGTCTGTATGGAAGATGGCTTGTGGATTTTTGTCCTTAACTATTTCAACAGCCTCTTTTATGGGCTGTATTGTTCCAATCTCATGGTTTACGGATGAGAGGCTAACAAGAACTGTTTCCCTGCTTACGGCCTCTTTTAGCCTTTCAAGGTTTATAAAACCCTCATTGTCCACGGGAATCTTTTTTACAGAAAAGCCGTGACGACCAAGCATTTCAGCCACATGCATAACGCTTAAGGGCTCTATTTCGGATATTACGATTTCCCTGCCCCTATCTTTTAAATGGGAGGCTGACCCTAAGAGGGCTAGATTGTTGGCCTCCGTTTCTCCGGGAGTGAAGTTTATTTCTTCAAGGCTTTTACATCCAATAAAAGTGGCTATTTCACGTGCCGACTCCATTATGGCCTCAAAGGCTTCCCATCCAGGCTTATGAGTTAATGTTGGGTTTCCATAGGCTTTTTGATTAAAATAGGACAGCATAACGTCGACAACTTCCTTTGGAACCATGCTGGAGTTTTCAATGTCCAAATAGACTTCATGTTTCAGGCCTTCATGGGCTTTTAAAAGCTCCCTGACGCTTCCATTCATGCTTTGAACCTCGATCAAATGGAATTATATAAGCCTCAAACCTATAAAAATACATTTAGCGAGATTCTCTGGAACATTGCCTCATCATTAACGTTTTATTTAAATTAATATTTGCCTTTATTCTGCATTGAAAAGTGAAAGGCGTGTTCAAGTGAATATTGTAGATTTGCCGATCCCAGAATCCGTTAAGGAAGTGCTGATTAAATCGGGAATTACGAAGCTATATCCCCCCCAAGAAGAGGCCATAAAAGCCGGGGTTCTTGATGGACGAAATCTTGTTCTGGCAAGTCCAACGGCATCAGGCAAGACTCTGATAGCCGAGCTCTGCGCCTTAAAGCACGTGCTTGAAAGAGATGGAAAGGTTCTGTACCTAGCCCCCTTAAGGGCCTTGGCCAGCGAAAAGTATGAGGAGTTTAAGAAGTACTCGGTTATAACAAAAAGGGATGGGGGAAAGGTAAGCGTAGGCATATCAACCGGCGACTATGATAGTTCGGATCCTTGGCTGGAGAAGTATGACATTATACTGACGACAAATGAAAAAGCGGATTCTCTGCTGAGACATAGGGCAAAATGGATGGATGAAATCTCGCTGGTTGTTGCAGATGAAGTTCACCTGCTAAATGATGTGGAGAGGGGGCCCACCCTCGAGGTTGTGTTGGCCAGGCTGATGCAGATAAGTCCCGACATACAAGTTTTGGCTTTAAGCGCAACAATAGGCAATGTAGAAGAAATTGGAGCGTGGCTGAAGGCTGATTATGTGACAACGGAATGGCGTCCCGTGGTGCTTAAGGAGGGCGTCTTACTCCACGATGAAATTCAATTTAAGAATGGAGAAGCGAGGAAGATAGAGCAGGAAACCAAAAATATGGCAATAAATCTGGCCTTAAACACCGTTAAAACCGGCGGACAGGCTCTGATTTTCGCGCCCACCAGGAAGAGTGCCGTCACCATTGCGAGAAAAGCCGCTGCCAAGATAGGCGAAGCTCTATCAAAGTCTATGAAGAGGGCTTTGGAGCGGGAAGCCGAAAAGATATTGGCTTCCGGCGAAAAGACCCGAATAAGCGAGCTTTTGGCAGAGCTTGTAAAGTGTGGAGTAGCCTTCCATCATGCCGGCTTGGGAGGGGGGCACCGGAGAATAATAGAGGATTCCTTTAGGCAAGGAAAAATTAAGGTTCTTACAGCCACGCCTACCCTGGCATTTGGGGTGAACCTCCCTGCAAGAACTGTCATAATCCAGGACTACAGGAGGTATGAGCCTGGTTATGGATACTATCCGATAAGCGTTCTAGAGTATAAGCAAATGTCCGGACGCGCCGGCAGACCCAGATATGATAAGATTGGAGAAGCCATTTTGATAGCCAGAACAGACGACGAGGCGGATTATTTAATGGAGAATTATGTTCTGGCAAAGCCTGAGCGGATATGGTCAAAACTGGCCGTTGAGAGGGTTCTTAGAACCCATGTACTCGCAACTATCGCGGCAGACTATGCCCACACGGAGTATGGGATTTATGATTACTTCGGCAGAACCTTCTATGCATACCAGTACGGCGTAAGTCCCATGAAGAACATCATAGCTAGAATCCTCAAGTATCTTTATGATGAAGAGATGATCTATGTCAGCGGAGAAAACATTTACGCCACAAGATTTGGAAAACGCGTAAGCGAACTCTACATAGACCCCATATCGGCAGTTATAATAAGGAACTCTGTGAGGCAAAAACCAGCCGTCCTAACGGAGTTAAGCCTCCTCCATATGATCGCTCACACGCCGGACATGCGGCCTTTAATGCGGCCCTCTACAAGCGAGCTGGATAAGGTTGCATTGTTCATGGAAGAGCATAGGGATGAGTTTATGGTAGAGGTGCCCAGCGAATGGGACGACCAAATAATGCATGAGGAGTTCCTAGGCGAGGTGAAAACGGCTATGGTTCTTAAGGCATGGATTGAGGAGGTAAGCGAAGACGAAATCATAGAGCAGTTTAGGGTTCAGCCGGGAGACCTTTATCGAATAGTTGAGAATGCAAAGTGGCTACTTTACGCCACTCATGAGTTGGCAGCGCTTTTCAGCAACAAAGAGGTGCCCCCGCTGACCCGTGAACTTATGGAAAGAGTTGATAAGGGTGTTAAGAGGGAACTTCTGCCCATTGTTAGGCTTGAGGGTGTTGGAAGGATCAGAGGGCGCATACTATACAATGCCGGTTACAGAACATTAGAGGACATTAAAAACGCTCAGGTTGAAGAGTTGGCGAAGTTGCCTTCAATAGGCCCTAAGCTTGCGAAGAAGATTAAGGAGCAGGTCGGCGGTTTCGTTAGGAAGGAAACCTGGGAGAAACTTGAAAAAGAGAAGGAATGGCAGCAAAAAGCATTAACAGAATACTAGACGCCTTAAAGCCCTCTAGCCTTGCGCTCATCTCTCGTTTTATTCACCATAAGCTCAACCTGCTCTAAAGCTGTTCCCAAATAATTTCTGGGGTCGAGAGCCACATCTATCTCTTTCTCGCTTAGTTTTTGGCTTACAATTTTATCCTCGAGGAGAACCTCCTTTAGGGGCCGCTTTTCCATTTCACTTTTTAAAGTTAATTTTCTGAGGAGCTCATGGGCCTCTTGTCGACTCATCCCCTTCTTCGTTAATGCAATCATCACAGCTTCAGACATGGCTCTTCCCTGGGTTATTTCAATATTCTTTAGCATGCGCTCCTCGTCAACTCGCAGGTTAGCGATAACGTTGCACATCAAGAATAGCATGTAATCCACTAGAATACATGCCTCCGGAATTATAAAGCGCTCGGCAGAGGATTGCGTTAAGTCCCTTTCATGCCATGTCACAATATTTTCAATGGCTGGAACCACCAGGCTCCTAACTATCCTGGACAAGCCGCAGATTCTCTCGCATGTTTCGGGATTCCGTTTATGGGGCATTGTGGAGCTGCCAACCTGCCTACCAGTTTCGAAGGGTTCGAAGAGCTCACCTATTTCTGGTCTTTGCAACTCACGAATTTCAGTGGCGTAATTTTCAAGGCTTGACGCGATTAAGGCTAAAACGCAAATTAATTCGGCGTGGCGATCCCTCTGGACGATCTGGCTGGATATATCCGCAGGCTTGATTCCAAGCTTTTGCATAACAAGCTCCTGAATCTTGAAGGCTTGCTCGCCTAGGCCGGCCTGGGTACCCACAGCCCCACTCATCTTGCCAACCACAACCCGATCCCTGCACTGTCGAATCCTTTGAATGTGCCTCGAAATTTCACGCATCCAGATGGCGAATTTAAAACCCAAGGTTATGGGCAAGGCATGCTGCCCGTGGGTTCTCCCCATCATCAGCGTGTTTTTGTATTGCAAAGTCTTTTCCATCAAAATTTTCTCTAAATCGTTGAGCCTCCTTTCTATGAGGTTCAGGGCTTCTTTCAATTGTAACGCCGTGGCGGTGTCGACGATGTCATAGCTCGTGGCGCCTAGATGTACGTAGGCCCCGCTGGGTCCGCTGGCTTCGGCTAGCGCTCTGACTAAAGCAGCCACATCATGTTTGATTTCCCGCTCAATCTCCTTTATACGGGAGATCTTGACATGTTCTATGGAAGCTGCAGCCATTATCCTTTCAGCATCGCTGCGCGGTATGTTTCCAACTTCCGCATGCGCCCATGCCAAGGCAGCTTCTACATCCAGCATCCTTTGAAATCTTGTTTCCTCTTCGAAGATTTTCCGCATTTCCGGTGTTCCATAGCGGCCGGTATCTATAGGGAGGATGGGCAATATAGGATCCCTCGAAGAAAGAATAGCTATTAAAGATTTAATGCTTTACCAATCAGAGGGACATGAGGGCAATAGTAGCCGTTCTTGAGAGGAAAGGGGGCAATGCCGCTGGGAAAGCATTGGCCATGTTGGATAGCCTAAGACATAAAGGAGCCAACGCTTTCGGGCTGGCTTCACCTAGCGACATAGAGGTGAAATCCAGTCTAGAGCTTTTAGAAGCCCAAAGTCTGAGGGGATCCACGGCTGTGGGGCAAGCTTTTGTCAAGATTATGCCGTGGGACAGGCCCCAACTATTCATGCTGGAAAGGGCGGCAATGGTTTTTGATGGGAGGGTTTACAGTCCACCTGAGCCCATTGACTGGGACATCATAATTGGAAGCAAAGGGGAGCCGTTGCGGGTGGAAAATGCAGAAGCCATCATAAAAACGTTTGAGGGAGGTTTTGCCTTTGCTATAGCTGACGATGAAAGGCTTATCGTGGGCAGGGATCCCTTAGGCTTGTATCCCCTATATTATGGGGGAAACGGAGAAATATTCGCCGCCGCATCTGAGTGTAAAGCGCTATGGAAAATAGGCCTTAGGGAGGCGAAATCCTTTCCACCCGGCCACATCGCAATCATCGACAAGAAAAGCCAGACAATAAGGGAGGTTAAACTTCTCAAGGGGTATGGCAAAATTGACTTAGGCTTGAATGAAGCCGCTGGGGCTTTGGCAGTGCTCTTGGAACGCTCAACGCGGGAGAGGGTTCAGGGCTTAGATGAGGTTGCATTAGCCTTTTCCGGAGGTTTAGACAGCAGTTTAATAGCTTTTCTCGTTAAAAGGGCTGGATTGAATGCTCATTTAATTCATGTGAGCCTTGAAGGGCAGCCTGAAACAGATCAAGCTAGAAAAGCCGCCGATCTACTCGGCATACCCCTTCATGTTTATCTTTATAAAGAAGAGGATGTGGAGCAGAGCCTCCACAAGGTTTTATGGGCAATCGAAAGTTCAGATCCGACCAAAGTGGCTATTGGAATACCTATTTTTTGGGCTGCTGAAAGGGCTGCTGAAATGGGTTTTAAAGTTTTGCTTGCCGGGCAAGGTGCCGACGAACTTTTTGGTGGGTACATGCGGTATCTGAACGCCTGTCTACAGCATGGTGAGGAGTATGCTCAGAGAAAGATTTTAGACGACGTTGAGCATATGTATGAAAACAACTTCGAAAGAGACTGTAAGATATGCAGTTTTCACAATGTAGAGCTCCGTTTACCATTTGCTGCAAGCCCGCTTGTGGAATTCGCTTTAAAATTGCCTTTAGATTTAAAAATTGAACCCAAAAAAAGATTTAGAAAAGTTGTGCTCCGTAAAGCCGCCGGGACTGTGGGAGTGCCCCCTCAGATAGCCAACGCCCCTAAAAAGGCTGTTCAATACGCCACCGGCGTAAGCAAGGCTTTGCGGAGGTTGGCTAAGAAGAACAATATGCCCCTGAAGGAATACCTAGAAAATATATTTCTAGCTCTCCAATAAAATGGGGTGGCTAGCTTGCCGCAAAATAAAAATGGAAGTGCGACAAGGTCACTCGATAACTTGGATAGCCCCTGCTGGACACTGGGCTTCGCAGGCCCTACAAACCAGACATTCTTCAACTTTCACTGGAACAGATTTGTTGTCCTTTAGCTCGTACACTCCAACTGGGCATGTGTCTATGCATGTTCCACATCCCGTACATTTGTCGTTATCAACAATTATTTTTACCATGCAACCCCTCTCCGAGCAGATTCCCATTCAAGGGGATAGTAAAATAAAAGTTTTTAGGTGGAACTATGCGTTTCTTCACGAAGCCTCACGAGAATTCCGCTTATTCTAGCTTCAGCATCATCCCTCTTTTGCTCACATTCTTCTATGATTTTCCGGTAGGCTTCAGGGGAGAGTTCGCCTCTGTTATACCGCGCATCAGCATCGCTTATCTTTGCTTCAGCCTCAGCAATATCCGCCTCAGCCCTCTCGAACTGAAACATTAAATCGGCATACCTGCCGCTGGCCGCCATTAACTTAAGCTTTAGATCCTCAAGACTTCTGGATACTCCTGCTAAACGTGTTTCAAGCGTTTTCTTTCGCACCTTGTACGTGTGCCTTGGAATTCTGCCCCTCCGAAGGCTTGCTCCAAGGGTTTCAATTTCGGACAGTATCCGCCTTTTTTCCTCGTAGAACCTTATAAATGATTCAATATCACTTGAAGTCGGCTCTGCTGCCTTAGCAGCAACAGCAAGCTCAGCGAGTTTAGCGGCCGGCTTTTGGGTTTTCTTTATGATGGCAACCACAACTGCTCCGAAGGCTGCCAAGGTAAAAATCCACAGGGTGGGGCGGAAGGATAGCCACAACGGATTATATTTATAGGCACCCTTTATGTTGAAAGTGTTCAAATAGGAAACTCCCTGCGTGTATATTACACCCTTCCATACAAGTCCTTCCTGGGATAGAGTGGTCGGCGAGCCATCATCGCAGCTTAGGTGCGCAACCTTAGCTCCCTCCGGAAATGCAAATATTATGGATGCCTTTTCAATATAGTAATCAAAATCTTGGAATGCTGGTAGGATGATTTCGAAATTTAAGTCATCCTGCTTAACATAGATCTCCCTTGGCAGCGTATATTTAACAGCGAACCTAGTAAATTTGCCAATATCAACGGGCATCAGAAAGCTCACTTTATATCGGTTTGTAGTTGCTTCAACCTTAGCCGGCGTCCCAGCCTTCCTTCCAAAATCATCTTCTGCCCTTATGTTTGAGGCGTTAGGGGGCAAAACCACAGCTATAGACGATATTTTCTCATCTGCACGATTGCTAATGTAATAGCTATCCGTGACCTCAATGTCGCCGGTGCCGCTTATGCTTACCACTCTTTTGAACTCTTTCACCGTGAATAGGCATATACTGTCGCTTGAGAGCATGAAGGTTATGTTTGCAGGGTTACATGTGAGGGCTGGAAGCTCCAATTTTGTGTAATTAAGCCCCTCAACTGTTCCATTGACGTATCTGGCGCCCTTCGGCAACGTTATAGAGACATTACAGATGGAGGCGGTTTTTGTGAGGGCTGGGTATGCAGGAAAATTCACGGTGTATAAACTCTTGTTTTGAGCATCACGCGATATAAGACTGTTTGATAGAATGAAGATAACCGTTAAAACTTGTGGAGATCGGCCTAAAAAATCAACTTTAACTCCGTAGAGGTTTCCGTATCCCAGTTGGACGTTAGGGATTACCTGAAAAGTTTGTTCTAAGTTTGCTGGGTTGTATGCCTTACAACTAACCAGTGAGGAACCATATTCCTGCGGAAACCCAATTAGAAAACTTTCTGGGGATGTTCCACTTAAACGGACTGTGTCGTTTATAACGATGTAACCGTTGTATAGGATTCCTACTTTATGACTCACATGCTCGATGGAATAGTTCCCTGAAACTTCAGCTTTCACGGGTTCAACATTTATTAAGTTTAGAGTTAGGATCAATGACAAAGCCGCGGCCAACATAAGCATTTCCGAACTCTTTGCTTTCAACCGATCTCCTCCAAATTTTGTGTCTAGCTTTACTTAATAAGATATCTTTCAATATTTAACCTTTAGAATTTGGGCTTACAGTTTTGTAATGTGCTAACGTCTAACAGAGCCCTGCACGTCTAAAATAGTAGCCATACTCCTTTTTGGGGCCGAAGCTTCTTACACCTTTTTCTTTAAGTTGTTTCCGCAGCTTCTCGGCATACTCCGCTCCAATGTCGCCCCTTCGCTCCATATATTCAATTATTTCCATTGCCTGATCTTCAGTGTCGCATCTTCTAATGAAGTCGATAACATCGGGATTATAATTTGCGAACAAGTCTCTAGTGGCAGCCTTTTCGCCTGCTTGAACGTCTGTTCTCACAGAGTTTATCGCAACCTTGTTTCCTCCAAACTCAAGTTCCTTAGCAAGGTTGGGAAAAAGCTTTCTAAGCGTTTCTATGTCTATTTCCACGGATGCACCTTCAGAGTTTAGCCTTTAGCATATTATTTGGAAATCGGCATATTTAACATTAACTTTTGAGCCTTTTAGAAAACCTAGAAGGGAACAAATCTTCTGGTAGGGTCTGTTTTGAGCAGATGCTCCAGCTCACATGTTTTAAGCCCAACTATCTCATCACCATATATTTCACAGCGCTCCTGCACGTCCATTTCTTCTGTGCCACGCACGGTTATCTCCGCTTTATCTCCTGAAGTAAGCTCCAAGAGTATGTGGAAGGATATTATTGATCGCCCATTCTTCATGACAGCTGTACGTTCCGTCTTTAAGATTCTAAAATGGGGCTTTAACAGCTCCAGCACCTCTTTCGGATCGTCGGAATAAACGGTGATGTCAATATCGCTGTGGCGGGTTATTGTTCCACGCCACACGCTTCCAACCAAAGTTGGATTAAAATTCTTTAGGATCCTCATTAGTTCTAAGGCTTCCCGTCTCATGCGTATCAGGCGCTCCCTCCGCAGTGGACCCTCATTCTCTTCAGCTATCCTATCAAGTTCTAATGCTATTTCCAGGTTTGTCGGCAAAAGATGAACGCCTAGGGTTTCAGCGGCTCTCAGCTTTGCCTGCATATACTCTTTTTCGAGTCCCATGTAAAGGAGGGTGGCAGCTTCCCTTGCAATTTTTCTCCGGATGTCCATTGAATGCGCGGATTTCAAAATGTTAGCACCGCAACTTTTTAGACATGCTAGCGTTTTAAAACCCTTTCATAAATGGCTATAGTTCGCTCAGCAATTTTATCCCATGTAAACTCATTTAACACACGCTTTCTACCATTTTTTCCAAGCCACCTTCTTTTCTCCTCACTTTCTAAAACGTTGTTAATGCCCCATGCAATATCCGCAGGGTTGTTGCCATTCACATGATAGCCACATTGATCTTCGCCGGAGGGTATAACTATTTCTCTTAGGCCGCTCACTCCAGCCGCGCCCACAACAACCGGCCGCTCCATGCTCATAGCCTCCAGCGCCACTATCCCGAAGGGTTCATAAAGGCTTGGAAAGACAGTCACATCACATGCTGCATAGTGTAGTATGCGCTCCTCTTCCGAAACGAAGTTGAAGTTAAACCGAACCACATCCTGCAATTTAAGGATGTTAACCAGATTTTTTAGATATTCCTGCATGTCGCCGACCCCGACAATCACAAGTTTTGCTTTGGGATGGCTACTCAAGACGTGGGGCATAGCCATGACTAGTTTGTCTACCCCTTTAACCCCTACAAGTCTACCGATGAATAGGATCATTATGTCATCTTCTTTCAGGCCATAAAATTCTCTGAGCTTCTTTATCTCCTCGGCTTTCACATTTTCCGGGTTATATTTTTGCGGGTCGACACCATTATAGCATACTTCTATCTTGTCTTTGGGAAAGCCGAGGCTTATCAGCTCGTCTTTCATAGCGTAAGACACTGTAATTATTACGTCTGCAGCTTTTGCGCCGCGGAGTTCAATGTTGCTCACAACTTCAGAACCATTTCCAAGGGTTCGCCCCTTTTCCGTTGAGTGAACATGAAAAACAAGGGGTAATCCCGTTTCCTTTTTAATAGTTACTCCGGCAATAACTGAGAGCCAATCGTGAGCGACGACGATGTCATACTTAAAGCCCTCCTTCCTTATCAGTTCGTTAACTATTTTTGAGGCGCTCAGATAATTATAAACTAGGATTTTCGAGAAGAGCTGGATGCCCCTCCCCCATTTCTTAACATCATCTGCGACAACGTCAGGCAGGGAGTCTGAAACGTCAATGTGTAAGGGGCGGTGAATTTCTATGCCGCGCCATATCTCCCTTGTAGGCAAGCTTCCCTGGTCATCATTCATTGTAAAGACTGTGACATCATGATCCATAAGGACAAATTTCCTCGTTATCTCAGCCGCGTAGGTTCCTAGACCACCAACAATCTTCGGCGGATACTCATAGACTAGCACAATCATTCTCATATGTCTTCACTGGCCTCTTTCTTAATTGACACCATACATATCTATGTTTTCAACCCACAGTTGTAAAGATGAATTTCCATAAACCCTTAAGCCAAAATGCCGTTGGCTATATTGGCTTGAATCTGCCTTTAAGTTTTTCAAGCACTTGGGAAATTGTGGTATACTCCATGGCTTCTGCGCTTAGTCTTGCAGGTTCAAACTCACCCATATTCCTCAGCAACGCAGCATATTTTAGAGCCTCTTCCCTTGCCAGATTAAAGGCTGGATCATCAAATAAGTCTGCAATTAGGGGTCTCCCCTCATCGTCGCTTGCTATCTCCCCATTTGCAACCTGAAAGCCCAAGGCTACAACCCTTGGGGGACCGTCGAAAAGCGTGCATCGGGCATCTTTAAGTCCCACGGGCATTAATGGCCCCCAATGGCTCCCCCTCATCCATCCGGCTACTAAGTAGCTATGCATAAAAGGAACAAGAATTTCTCCAACTGCTGGCAAACCATGCTGGGCGCGCACTATCATGACTGGATCATCTTTTCCAACATATTTTCCGGCTATCAAGGATAGTTTTGTGACACTACTTGTTGCACATATCAGGTCATCTCTTGCACGCCAAACCCTGGAGATTAAATATCTATCAACAGTGCCTATTAGGGCGACTAATTCGTACATTTCTTCGGGACATTTGACGACAACGCTTTTGCCTTCCAGTGTGTCTAAGACCTCAAATTTGAACCCTCCAGACATGTTTGGATCTATGACGAGGCCAGCCGTGTTCATGGGGTCCGCGAATATCCGAAATAGCGGCAGGTTGAAGCTTCCGGCAGAGGTTTTGTCGGCGGCGAAGACCACTATAGGATCTGAAGCTCTTTCCTCAATTTCCATTTCAGCCACCCCTGGACCTAAACCCCGAATGTTGCCGCTGAAGGCATCGCTTAAAAGGTCCTGTCCTGCACCATACAGTTTAAGGCTAATGGCCTTTTGAGCGGCTTCTTTGAACACGTCCCATGCAAGCCTATGGATTTCCGGGTTTGATTCGCCCTTGTCATGGACCATAAGCAACTGCAGGTCGTCTCCGACATTAAATACGTAATAGCTATTTATCATACCTTCATCTTTGGCCTGCTTCAATTTTTTCTCACCAACGTCAAGGAGGGGTTTAGGCACAACATGATGACCTGCAAGGGATCCAACATCACATTTTATTAGTGAAATTGTAGTTTTTCTAGCCATTTAAATCACTTAGAGGGAGACAACTCAAGATTTGGTTTTAGACTTTAAAAGATTTCCGAAAGATATAGGAGCAAAATCATGATTTAGGATATTTTAGTGAGAAGTGCATGGGCGTGTTAAGGGTTATTTCAGTCAAAATACCTGAAGAGCTCTACAAGGAGATTGTTCTCCGGGTTCCGGAAGGCGAGAGAAGCGATTTCATAAGGGATGCAATTATGGAGAAACTACAGAGGATGCCTAAGACTGACAAGATTTTGGAGCTTGAGAAGCGATTGAGCAGGCTCGAGGAGGATTATTCACGTATAAGAAAGTACCTCGCAGATTTAGATTTGCTAACTTTTGAGCGGGGAGGCGTGAATCCCTACAGTTTCTGCACAGATAAAATGGATCAGGAGATACTGGATTATCTAATACATTATAAAGGGGCGACAACTCCGGAATTAGCGAAGCACCTCAATACAAACAGGTGGCTAATACTGAGCAGATTGAGGCGGATTGAAAGGATCTCCAAGAGGCAGCTTGGAAAGCCCATTGTGGAATATTTCTCAGGTGAAAGAATGGGAAAGAAGAGGGCTTGGTGGATAAACGAGGAGCTTATAGAAGAAACAGGCGCAGGCTCTGAGTACAACAGCAACCGTTAATTTTACGAAAACTCTACAATCTTTTGGGCCCGTAGCCCAGCAAGGATAAAGGCGCCGAACCACATGCAGACCATTGTGGTGCGTAGGCCTCCGGTTAAACAACGTTTAGCGTTTAGAAGAAAGCCGGAGAACAGGGGTTCAAATCCCCTCGGGCCCGCCACTTTTGGCTCCGGCCTTCCATAATTAAACGGATTTAAACTTCATTCTATGTTTGTTCATATTTAGTATAGTAAAGCTAATATGGTGGGATAAACTATCCAGCATCAATGTCCAAGAGTAAGAAGATCGGCGCCATAGCCGTCATAGTAGCACTTTGCTTAGGGTCAAATTATGCGCTGTCCAGCATACCGAACTTTAAGGTAATGGATTTCCTCGTTTTCGTCAGCGGAATCATATTTGGCTCAGGAGTTGGGGCGTGCACTGGAATGCTTGTTTGGATTATTTATGGCTTGATAAATCCTTATGGTTTTGTCCCGCAGGTTTGGGTTGCAACAATGTTATCGGAGTCAATTTACGGTTTAGCTGGGGGAGTTCTCCGTAGGAAAATTTTCCTGTCAAGCTCAAGTTCAGGTTGCTTTGAGATAAATGTTATATTAGGAGTTATTGGATTCCTCTTAACCCTTATTTATGACGTTTTAACTAACATCGTCTATGCCATTACATTTAACATCCCAATAATCGCCGCAATAATCATGGGGGCACCATTCACGCTTGTCCATGAAATATCAAATTCCGCAATATTTGCTGTCTGCACAGTCCCCCTTTTAAATTCCCTTCAAAAGTATATGGGAGGTGAGAGAATTGATGTTATTGAAAAATAGGTGGGCTTTAGCCACGCTGACTGTCCTATGCTGGGCTATAGCGGCATCGCTGCTCTCTGGATATTACTATTACCAATACAGCGACCTTACAGCGAGAATTGGAAAATCTGGGCTAACAGCAGCTGGAATAAATCTTGGCATAGACTACGGAAATGGCACAAGGGTATGGTATAATGGAACTAAGGGCATAACGCTATATGAAGCCATGGTAAATGCCGGGTGGGAAATCGAAAGCCAATCCTATGGCGCTATGGGATTATACATAAAGTCAATTAACGGCGTAGAGGAATCCCCGGCTAATATGCGATATTGGGGCTGGTGGTCTTGGACCGATTTCGGATGGTATCATGGGCAAGCAGCGTGCGATAAATATGTTGTAAGCCCCGGCGAGATCATATTATGGTACTATTCGCCAACAGACCCACAAACCTTCGAAATGTCCGCCCCAGAATAAGCGCATATTACCAATTTTTCTCCCTCCATTTTTGAGTAGCACCGCAACGTTTGTTATCCGCATGTTAGCGTGTTGGAATTGCAAGATAGCGTTTGATGGAAGCAAGCCATTAGGAAAGCTTAAGCGTTGCATAAAACTTTCGCAGGTGCTTCCAGAACAGTTTAACTTTACAATTCGCCTAAATGGGCATTTACAGCTTTTATCGGGGAGAATTTGTCCGAGCCCTTCGAGGGCTATGCAGTCAGAAAATAGGCATGCATTTCGGATTTGTAATACATAACATTTTATTGAATCTTTCAATATTAGGTAAGTGAGGTTGAGAATGTCCGAAGTGGAGACTCTTAAGATTCCTGAAGGCGTTGACAAGTATATGGATATTGATTTGAAGCTTCTTCCAGGCGAGAGCGTCGAGTTAATTATTAAGAGGTCGCCCTTCTCACATTTCAGATCAATGTTAGTCTGCTTGCTTATCGCAGCTTTTGGATTTTCATTGTATATACTTTTTAGCCAGCCCCAACTTTCTGTTGGCGACATCCTTTATCCGGCGGCTATCGCCTTGACGGCGTACTTGGTATGGCACTGCGGCGTAGCGAAGGATCTTAAGCGTGTTATTTTTGAAGTTCTTATATTGGCGATAAAAATAGTGATAGTGAGCTATTTTTTCACTTTTGTTATGTCTCTTCTGGCGCGCATAGCCAGCATAGCCGACATCTTGGCGGGATTAGGCTTAAGCGAGAGCGTTTCAAGCTTTAACATTAACCCCATAAGCAGCCTGTATGGTTTAATTGAGTTTGGCACATCGCTTATTAATCTTCTTTTAGCGAAGAACAGCGTCTTGTTAAGGCTTGCAAGCCTAGCCTTAATTTTTATCCCTTTGCTCCTAGTGCCTCTGATATATTTTAACGCCAAGGGTCACCTCTATTATCTCACAAACAAGCGGATTATAGCAAGGAGAAAGTTCTTGACGGTTAATGTTACAACCATGCCTCTTGACGGCATTGTTGAAGTTACATCATTTCAGGGCATCCTTGGGAGGCTCCTTGGCTTCGGCGACATAGTCCTCTCGATGGTAAGCGGTGGAGGCGTCGCAGACTCTGTTGCCCCTGGAAGCCTTTCTGTTTCAGGCAACCTATACACTATTAAAAGAAAGCTTGAGGGAGTTAAGGATGTTTGGACTGTAAAGGATATGATAGTGGCGGCGAGGGAAAGGTTTGTTCAGGCAAACTATTTATCGAAAATTCAAAAGGACATAGCCAGGTTAAGGGAAATAGCGGAAAAGGGTCAGACATCAACCATCGCCGTTCCATCTTCAAAACAGGAGACAACGAACGAAAAAAGAGAAAAGAGCGCATGATATTAACCTCCAAGTTTATGGCACGCCTAAAATTCTATGGAAGGGTGTTAGCTCCTCCCCTACCACCGCGAAGTCTTTGTCTTTAATGATGGTTAAAGCAAGGGCTGCAGCCGTGAAAACAAGCGATATAAGGGCCGAATATTGAGTTACGCTGTTTAGATTTATTGTTTGTGAGGATATCCTGAAGGCGTATGTCGCAGGCTCATAATCCAGAATGGGGTAAAGCCTATTATCAGGCCCGTATGTAACTTGAATTTTCACTATTTGTGTAGCTATGTCGCCTTCCCCGTAACTGAGGAAACCCTCCTCATCATACAAACCTTCAAAATTTTTCACAGTCATGTTAACGTAGACTATTTTACTAAATGCTCCGAGTTCAATTTTTATAGGCACTCTAAATACTTGATTCATTATTGTTATTTCCCTCCCTGCTTTCATCTCATCGTAAAGCAGTCCAGCGGCATATACTCGATTTAACAATATTCGAGTGGTATCTATGGAGGAGGTCTCTATGGCTTCTTTGATGCTTGGCAATTGAACGCCAAAATAGTCCATAAATGTAACGTCACCTGAAACATAATGCAGAGTGGCTGATTTTACGATGCCCGGATTTGCAAGACCTACGGTTGCATAGGCTTCCCCAGCTAATAATGAGGTTAATAGAATGGCAATTACGATTTTGGTTGAACGGGTAAGCCCCTGGGCTTTGATGGGCATAAAAACTATGTAGTACGGAGGAGTTAAACGTGTAATATTTTTGAAGTGATCAAGTCTTTCTTTTTGGGCTATCAGCGCAAGCATGGCTATACCTGCAACGAAACCGCCGGCATGAGCAAAAACGGCTATACCTCCAGCTGCCTTTGCGTAGCCGTAAAACACTTGAGTGGCAAACCAGAGAAGCAAATAGTAAGCTGCTTTCATTCTGAAAAATAGGGGGAACGGGAAAACCCATCCCATTATGAGGGATGTCCCAGGGTAGAGTATTAGATAAGCGCCTAAAACCCCGCTTATCGCTCCTGATGCGCCTATGGCTGGGATAGTGTAATCCACCCAGCTTCCCATAAAGCCGAAAGCCGTATGGAAAATTGAGGCGGTTATTCCTGAAACCAGATATAGTGCTAAAAATCTTAAGCCGCCAAGGGCTTCCTCAACAGCCCTGCCGAATAGATATAGAAAGTACATGTTGAAGAGGATGTGGAAGATGTCGGCGTGGAGAAACATGGAAGTGAAAATTCTATACCCTTCAGATAAATTTGGAATTAGTATAGGCGCAAAGCCGCCAACCCTAACCCAGTATTCGCCAACCTCGGCGAAAACGTTCTCAAAAGAGGTTATCGCATAAACGGCAACATTTAATATTATAATGCCTAAGGTAACCGTCGGCCTTTTTATGTATCCACTAGTGTTGCCTATCGGCATTCCAAGACTCAACTTCAAAGCCAAAGCATGCAACCTTTAACATTGATGTAAGATAATGCGGACAGTCTGCTTCTTAAAGCTTCTGCATGCACCCCCTAAACGCTGTGCATAATATTAATTTACAGCAGTTACTTTTTAAGCAACAACAATGCCAGATAAATGTGAAAACTAAAGAGGGGCGGATGACGAAAACACCACCCATCACAATTGCCACATTATACTTTATGTTAATATTAACAATTATTGTTTCAAACACCGTCTCGGCTGCCTCCCTCCAAAGGGCAAGTTTGAAAGTTTTCGCTGATGGCGAGGCCCATTTTGAGGCGGTTCTATCCCTCGAAGAAACAGAGATCTCTGCAAGTCTGCCGCTTTTAGCCCCCAAAGAGCACGTTTATAATATTCTAGCGATGGACAATGCTGGATCACCGCTAGACTATGAGTTGGAAGATAAAAACATGACAGTTTACACTCTGGGAGCTGGCACGATAACAATAGAATATGATACTGACTATTTAACAACCAAGGAAAGCGGCATTTGGACGCTCAGTTTTGAGGCTCCTTTGACAATGGACATAATTCTTCCAGAGAGGTCAACAATTATATACATGAATGCTGCTCCTTCAGCGTTGACCGTTGAAGATGGAGCGGTAAGGCTAAAGATCTCGCCTGGATTTTGGGAGATATGCTATGATGTTGAGGTATCGACCTATAAGCCCCCAGAGGGGAAAAACAGACCCAAATAGGCTGGGTTTTTCCACTGCAATGGCTGATCGCCGTTGGCGCTGCCCTAGCGGCTGCCGTTCTGCTGATAGTAATCATCTTTCTTAGGCGGAGAAAAGGCAATGTAACATTGAGGTATGAAGAGGAGGAGGTTTTAAAATTCATTAAAAACAGGGGAGGAAAGGCCCTCGAAGCTGAGTTGCGTGAAGCCTTCCCAGACATACCAAGGACAAGCATGTGGCGTCTGGTGAAAAGACTTGAGCGGCGAGGCAAAGTCAAAGTTAAAAAGATTGGATTACAAAATGTTGTAGAGGCTACATAAAAACGGGAGCGGCGGCTATGGAATCGAGAACTCAGCCGTAGCCTCCACGGGCGTCATACTGATTCTTGACCACCCATGGACACGAACTCGGTATTCGCCTGCTGGAGGTTGCCTTAATACTATGTTAATGCGGCCGCTGTGTCCAGCTCTAAGCGTTGTTATTACTTGAGCGGATATGGGAGCATAGGCTAGTTTCCATGTGCCACCCTCATCCCTTTCAACGGTTATCCCATAGGCGGCATTGGGGAACTGCAGGTCTGCGGTTCCCACGTTTTTCACCTCAACCTCTAAAGTAACGGTTGCATTGCGGACTGTTTTCGTTACGCTGACCTGCAGCGAGGCTGTGCCCTCCTCCTTTTGTGGTTGGATAGCCGCTATGACGCTGCGGCTGAAGTTCTCAAGCCTCCTCCTGAAATCTTCAAGCTGCCCCAATAGATCCTTCAAATTCTTTGCACCAAATTTGAGATTTTCCCTAAAGCGGGTGAGATTTTCAACGAAATTCCTCATACCGAATTTTTCCATGAAGGCTGTGGCATTTATCCCAAACATTTTCAGCCTGCCGGTGAGGTTGCCGTGAATTTCTTGTAGTTTCTCACAGAATTGCCGCATCCTATCCCCTATTTTCGCTTCAGCCGCCTTTTTCAGGATTAGGTAGGCATCGTTTATGAGTTTCCGCGCATCCTCAAGCCTATGTGCTGCTTCATCGACTTTGCCCTGCTCCAGAAGCTGTGTTAGCTCTGCCACATTGAGGAGCCCTTTAGCCTGTTCAAGTAGCCCTGTTATGGCTGTCACGTTCTCCTCTGGAATATCAGCCTTGACCAGGATAGCCTCAATACGCTTTATGCGGTCCAAGGCGCAGTTCGCTGCAACAAGCAGTCCCTGAGCCCTAACAAGCTCGCCCTTTTCAATTTTCGCCTGTTCAAGTATCCTCTTAATATTCCTGAAGGCTATTCTAAATATCTCCATGACTCTTACTGTACAGTTTATGGCCTCTCCGTAATTCTCATTCTCTATGTGCACCCTTGCTTGGGCCAGCAGATCCTTGCCCTCTTCATATAGTGAAACATTGCCCTCGAAGGCGCCACTTAGCCCTGCAGCTTCTATGGCAGCCATCGCCGTTGAATTTGTTTTAATCATGTTAATTAGGAGTTCAAGTCTATTGCTGGATCGCTCGGCAATATTCAGCATAAATTGGGCTTTCTCTTTATCGCCGGGAACCGCTGGAAGCGCATAGGCTTGAGCCACAGCCGCCGCCATCAACAATGCCGAGATCACGGCTGCCAGGAACACTGTGCTGAGCCTTTTACTCATGGTTTTCACCACGCGATAATAAGCCAATGGCTTTAAATAAGGAATATTATGAAACGCCGCGTTTCAACTGTTTCACATGCCCACTACAATGCGATTATATTATCTTTAAAATGCCGCTTCCCCTGTATTTTCCATGCTTCAGCATCGCAAGCGCCATGTTTGCCTCCTCAAGCTTGAATTCTACAATTTCCGGCTTTATTGGTATTTTAGCCGCTATCTCCAGGAACTCATTAACGTCCCCTCGGGTTATGTTGGCAACGGATTTGATTTCCCTCTCCCACCACAAATGCTCCGTATAGTCCAGATCGGTTATCGGGGTTTCTTTTCTTATAAGATTCATGATAAGTCTTCCGCCCTTCTCCAGATTCCTCAGAGCCTCCCTTACAGGCGCACCCGTAGGGGTGGTGTCTATGACGCAATTCATTTTTTCAGGGGGAGTCCCTCCGGTTTCGCCAACCCAGTCTGCGCCCATTTTAAGTGCAAGTTCGCTCGGAGCATCTCCCCGCCTTCGCGTGAAAACGAAGATCTTCGAGTTGGGAAAAAGATACCTTACCACCTGAAAGAGTATATGCGCCGAGGAGCCGAAGCCATAAAGCCCAATAATGTCCCCGTCTACCATTCGGGTTAGCTTTAGGGCCCTATATCCAATGGCGCCAGCACATAACAGGGGGGCAGCCTCCAAATCTGAAAAAACCTCGGGTATTTTGTAGGCGAAATCCTCATGTACAACCATGTACTCGGCATAGCCGCCATCAGCATCGCATCCTGTTCCCATAAATTTTTGGCACAGATTTTCAAGGCCTCTCCTGCAGAAGTAGCATTTACCACATGAAGAGTATATCCAAGCAACGCCAACTCTATCGTCTACCTTATACCTTAATACGTTTTCGCCGGCTTCTATGATCCTCCCAATAACCTGGTGTCCCGGCACAACTGGAAGTTTAGACTGAAGTCTCCCCTCAATTTCATCAAGCTCCGTACGGCAGATCCCACAAACCGAAACCTTGATCAGAACCTCTCTAGGCTTCGGCGTGGGTCTCGGGAGATCTTCAAGGCATAATGGATTCTCTTCTATGGGAGCTATTCGCCTTAGAACCATAGCTTTCATGGCTAGCCTTCCAAATTAGGCATCTGAAGTATCAGACATATGTATTTTGCCTCTTCAACAGAAAAGCGGCAAAGGCAAGCAGCCCTACGTGAATTATGGCGATTAATATGGTTTCATTTAGTGCAGCCGCATAACCGAATATCCAAAGCCTATGACATGGAAAAATGTATCCTAGAGCCGCGGCTACAGCTGATACTAGTATAAACCAGAAAGCCTTTTTCTCCCTGCGAACCGCGAGTGCCGTTAGTCCCATGCTTAATGATAGGGTGAAGAAAGCGGTGGCAGCCGAGTATATGATGGCGGTATAACGCATCCTTTCAATAGGAAATTCTGAAAGTTCAATGAGGTGCACGTAGTACAGGGCCATGATAAACACTGTAAGGGCAACCCCGAAAAATTCAATGATTACTGCCAGTTTACCCATAATCGGGCACGTCTCTCAGCTATGTTAGTAATTAATCTTTTTCACGATCATCCTTTTTAAGCCTTTAAGACCCGTGCCAATAATTAGGGCCATTGCCGCTCCGAGGATGGACTGTCCCATGTTTATTTTAATGTTAGCCGTGGAATCAACCTTAACGCTGAAAATTGCTGGCAACACGAAACTTTCATAGATAAAATATCCGAGAACTATAATGGAGCAGCCAGCCAGCAGCGGTAGAGCTGGAAGGGCATGATTGCTTGTTCTTTTTAATCCTATAAGAAGGACATAGCAAGCCAGTATCAGGCTGATTGTGGTCCAAAGCCACCATGGTAGATGCAAGCCAACAGCCCATAAACCCCCAAATTTTAATACTTCCTCACCAAGAAATGGGATCCTAATATATCCGAGGTATATGTCCCCAGAGTAAATTGTAACCCCTACAAACCAGAAGAGAAAAATTAGGAGTAGGCTTGATGATACGCTTAAAAGCTTATCCATCAACTTTTTATATCCACGGATTTTTCCGATGGCGAAGCCCGTTAAACCCTTAATGATCAGGGAAGCGGGCACATAATGGGTATAGCCAAGCCAGAAACTCGCCAGCGAAAAGCCGACTCCACCTATTAAAGCACTTGAAATGGGGTCCATAAAGAGGGTTAAAAGGAAGAATATCAGTTCTCCAAAGGTGAATAAGCCCATTGTGTTGAAGGATGCGATGAAAATCATAGAGGCTGCATATACAAGGAGCGTTAATAGAATTATCGCTATAGCCCTTTTCAAGTTGCTTTTCAAATTAGCGCCTCAATAGAGGGTTATTTAAAGCTCAAAACATAAAAATAGTGGGTACTGAAGTTGAGGGAGGTTTGGCTTTATAGTTCTTCGAGAAGGCTTGTGAAGAAGTCATGATGCTCTTCTTCTTGCTCCAAAATTTCCTCAAACAACCTGGCTGTGGTAATGTCTTTTTCCTCGTGGGCTTTAGCGATTATCTCCTTGTACAGGGTTATTGCGTTTTCCTCGTCTTTAACGTCGCGTTCAATCATTTCCCTAAGGGTTTTGCCCACAAATATTTCGTTCGGCTTTGTTGTAGGCGTTCCACCTAAATAGACAAGTCTCTCAGCAATAGACTCAGCGTGTTTCATTTCGGTTATCGCTATTTTCTTTAATTCTTCCTGAACGGCAAAGCCTTTTACGCCGCTCCATTGAACATGCTGCCACATATACTGAATAGAAACCTGCAGTTCCCTAGCTATAGCAGCGTTAAGCATTTCTAAAAGCTTCTGAGAAGCCAAGCATTCTCACCTCCATAAATTATTAATTTTAAAATTTAAAACATGTTCGATTTCGATGATTATCCCCCTGGAGCCCCGTGATATGGAACATCTTTCCAGAGGGCATCCCACCAGTCATCCTCGGTTATGGTTTCACCGCGAACGAGAATTTCCAGCACTTTCCTTAAAAGCTCATGATGTCTCCGCTCGTCAGCCAGTATAGCCTTTAAAAGGAGACCCACTTTTTCATTTTCGATTTTGGGAATCTCAGCTTCTATTCTCTTTATTAACTCGGCTTCTATACGTATATGCTTCTCCACGAGTTCTTTTTGCCTATCCAACTGTTCCTGGGAGAGAGCCTGCGGCACTGTGGTTAACAGCTTT
>CAZZKO010000111.1:0-14913 GCA_964654925.1 uncultured Candidatus Bathyarchaeia archaeon | reverse complement strand
ATTTCTTTAATCCAGCACAGGTGATGAAGCTTGTGGAAATAGTTCGTGGCTTACGCACTTCAGATGAAACCATTGAAAAGGCGAAGGAGATTGCAATAAAGCTTGAAAAAGTGCCCATAGTATGCAAAGATGCACCAGGTTTTGTGGCTAACAGAATTGGCATATTGGCAATATTGGAAGGTATACGCCTATATGAGCAGGGAATAGCATCGGCAGAGGATATAGATAAAGCCATGAGATTTGGGTTTAACTGGCCCATGGGTCCCCTTGAACTAGCGGATTTGATAGGGCTTGACGTACTTTTAAGCACCGCTGAGAACATATATAGGGACCTTGGAAGCCCGAGCTTCATACCCCCATTAACACTTAAACAGCTTGTCGAGGCAGGCTTTTTAGGGAGGAAGACGCAGAAGGGCTTTTACAAATATTGAATGCAGCCAAAGCTAAATTTGAGTCATTTTATTCACCACTTTGAGGATTAGCCATTGATTATTAAGGTGATAGCTTCCCGTTTGGAACTTAAACTGATAGTAATGGTGATGTTATAATCCTAGTAAAGTTCCTCAATGTGACATACTTTTTCTCCATAGACGGCTATTAGATGGTAGCTATGCAGCTTGATTTCTATGTTGATGAACTGAAAGATCTACGTTTCGAAATTGGTCCAATTAGACCGCCGAATGAGGGAGGAGCAAATTCTTTACTTTTAAGAATCACAAGAAATTGCCTATGGAGCCGCTGTGCTTTTAGTTATGGCACACTATATGGGAGGCAGCCATTTCAGATTAGGCGAGTTGATGAGGTAAAACGGGAAATCGATACAATCAAACTAATCGTGGACGTGATCAGAGATATTAATAAGAAGCTTGGGGGTATGGATTGGGTGCAATGTTTTCTAGAAGCTCACTTTCCCAAGGAGAGAACGAATATGCATTGCAGAATTTTCAATGTATAATTAACGTATTAGAATGGATTAGGTCGGGTGCTAGAAGAGTGTTCTTGCAGGATGCGGATAGTCTGCTAATGAAAACATCCCAATTTATTGGGGATATTAGCTTATCTTAAGACTAACTTTCCATCAATAGAGAGGACACTTCATATGTAAGGGCGAAAACTTTAGTCATCAAAACCGAAGAAGAGCTGGTTCCACTGCGCAAAGTTGGACTTTCACGTTTGCATATAGGTCTGAGACAAGCGATGATGAGATACTCAAGCTTATTAATAAGGGTATAACCTCCAGTGAGCATATTGAAGCGGCTAAAAAGGCGCTGAAAGCGGGATTTGAAATATCTGAGTATGTAATGCCCGGAATTGGCGAAAGATCAAGGAATACATCGACAGAATGAAGACGCAGTCCGCATCAAGTCTTTGGTGCCTATAAAGTTCACCTTAACTGGTGGAAAGAGCTCGTTTGGCGCCTCACTTAAGAACATGGAAAAGCCTGGTTCTCACTTAACATAGGATCTGTTGAGCCATCAGAGGGAATGTGGGCGTTCAAGATGAAGAAGAAAGCGGAAATGGACAAAATCCGCGCCTTTATTGCCGCAGGCGGCGACCCTAGAGTACCACATGGCCCCTTCAGACTGAAATGCGGCAAGTGCGGAGCAGAGTAATTACCAGAGAATTCCATCTAATGCCTGAGGTGCGGGGCTAAGCTGGAGAAAACCGAATAGATACATCCCCCTTTTTAATATCAAGCCGGTTTAATAATCAGCTTTTTACCAGCTTACCCTTCAGAACCCTTTCTAAAGCATTGATCACGTTCTGCCTGCCCATAGCGATTATATAGGGACCAAGCCTCGGACCATGCGGCACACCCAAAAGGATTGTATACAAAGTCTTGAAGAAATCAGCTGGTCTTAGACCGTTTCTTCGGGCAATTTCGAATATAAAGCTCTGAATCTTTTCGGCATTCTCCTCGCCTTTTAAAACTTCGACAAGCTCGCCTATAGCTTTCTCTTCTTCTTGAGTTAGGCTTATTGCCGTCTCCTTTATCTCTTCAAAATCCCGCACCCAGTTTACAGCGTACTCAAGTCTCTTCTTGAGCTCATCATCCAAGAATTGATCCTTTCCCAGGTAGCCGTATTCCCTCAACTTTTCGGTAACGAAATCCAGTTTCTTATCCTTTGGCGCAACTTTAACAAGGAACGTGAGCAGGTTATATGGAACATGAATACTTGGTTTCTCTGGGGGTTTTAGACCCCAGCAGTACTCGTAGAGACCTCGAAGCTTAGCCCATTCCTTTTCATCGGGCAAAGTTTTCCTTCCAAAGTATAAATCCTCAAGGTGATCCAACTCATTCATGTATAGAGGAATATCAGTCACGTCTATAGCGCGTGTTCCAACGAATCGTTTAAGCAGGAGCAGCATCAGCGATTGGGGTGAACCGTACTTAAACCAGAGCTGAGGGGTGAAAACGTTTCCCGTCGACTTTGAGATTTTTCTTCCACTTTTATCAAGAAACATTTCGTATTTGGCGTGGGTTGGCGGCTCGTATCCCAGAACCTCCCTTGAGATCCTATCGTTCACCCTTACGGAGTCGGCTATGTCCTTTCCATAGGCTTCAAACCTTATGTCGAGTGCTCGCCATCGAGCAGCAAATTCACCTTTCCAGCTGAGTTTGCCCTCTCCACGGGCGATGTCGGCTTCGCCTTCAAAGCCGCAGCCCTCAATCCATCTGCCCTTAATCTCCATTCCCTCACATACGTAAAGAACCTTATCCTCCTTCGGCAAATATTCCACAGCCTTCGTCGTGTATATCCTCCCGCAGTTTTTGCATACAGGGAAGTAAGGTAAAACTTCAATGTATCTTTCCTGTCCAACTTCCTCGTGGACTATTTTGCCTACCTTCTTAGCATTTTGCAGCAGCATTCGAATCTCGTTGACTAGCAAGCCTTTTTCATAAGCATCTTTGGCTGAAATGTAGCGGTACTCTATGCCGCATTTGTCCATCGCCTCAAGCAAAAGAGAACTCATGTGATTGCCGTAGCTTTCATGGCATTTAAAGGGGTCGGGTATATTGGTCACCGGAAATCCAAGGTACTTCTCCAAGTCCTTAGGCAGACCTGCTGGAACTCGACGCAGACCATCTTTATCGTCACAAAAGGCGATGAGTTCTGAACGGTAGCCTTGATCTTTCAGGGCCAGGGTCACGGCATAGGAGCGGGCTGCATCGCCTAGACTTCCTATGTGCGGGAAGCCTGAGGCTCCAAGGCCCATTTCGGTTCTTATCATGTCAAGATTTCTACCGATTTTTTTCTCCCTTTCAACAATTTTTAGGGCCATTTTGTCGTACCATGTGCCCCGGCCGATTATTCGCTCGTCCATCGCCCTAAACCTCTGTGGATATTTGCGAAAGCCTGTAGTTAGATAGCGGCAACTTGTTTGACCTTCACTTTTTCTCGGCGCATTATCTCCCTTGCAACAATAACTCCTGATGCAGACGCCTGAACTAGGCCTCTAGTGACCCCGGCACCATCTCCTATTGTGAACAAGTTTCGTATTTTCGTTTCTAGGTGGTTGCTCAGCTCTAATCTTGAGGAGTAGAATTTTACTTCGACGCCATAGAGGAGGGTGTCCCTTGAGTGAATTCCAGGAGCTATTTTGTCTAATGCCTCAAGCATCTCCCTGATGTCGGCTAAGTAACGGTAGGGAAGTACAAAGCTCAAGTCCCCGGGCGTGGCGTTCTTAAGAGTTGGCGTCACAACACTTCTAGCAATTCTTTCCGGTGTTGAACGTCTCCCAGCCTCTAAATCGCCCAAACGCTGTATCATGATGCCTCCACTAAGGAGGTTTGAAAGCCGTGCCAAGTATTTCCCATATGCTATGGGCTCCTTAAAGGGTTCTGTAAACGACGTGCTGACAAGGATGGCGAAGTTAGTGTTTTCCGTCCTTCTCTCAGCGTAGCTTTGACCATTAACCGTTAAAACTCCATTGTAAGATTCAGAGATCACTTCGCCATAAGGGGCTACACAGAACGTTCTAACTTGGTCGTCAAATGATTTGGAGTAGTATATGAATTTGGGCTCATAAAGCGCGTTGGTTAACTCCTCCATAACGGCAGCCAAAACCTCAACTCTAACTCCAACGTCCACCGGATTATTTAGGGTCCTTAAGCCTAACGCTTGAGCCTCGGTTTTGAGCCACTCGGCCCCACCTCTGCCCGGAGCCACAATAACGTACTTTCCAAAGTACTTCTCACCATCAGTTGACTCAACACCCTCGATGGTATCGTTCTTAATCAAGAGACCCCTAATGTCTTTCCGGAAGACGATATCTACTCTTCCATTCAATTCCTGACGCATTTTACGCAGGGTTTGGGTACATCGTTCTGTGCCCATATGCCTAATTTTTTGGGGGATAAGCTTTAACCCAGCCAGAGAAGCTCTCCTTTCAATCTCCTCAACTTTTTCGACATCCTCACCATAGACGCTGTTTGGTGCCCCGAACTGCAAGTAAACGTTGTCCACGTAATCTATCAGCCCTTTAAGCTCGCTTTCAGCAACATACTGGTTCAGCCAGCCCCCCACTTCAGTGGACAGTGTAAGTTTTCCATCACTGAAGGCTCCAGCGCCGCCCCAGCCGGATAATAAGTTACATGGCTCGCATTTTTTGCATCCGAACCCTCTGCTTGCAGGACACTTGCGCTTGTCTATATCTGGACCGCGATCCACCATGAGAATCTTAAGGTCTGTTCCCCTTGCTAGTTCCAAGGCTGCGAATATTCCAGCGGGTCCTGCTCCCACGATTATAACATCATACTTCAAATTACTTAACTCCTCTAAAGCCCAAAACTACATACAGTAACTCAAATATATCTTTAACGAGGGAACTTAAAGGAGACTAATCGAAAATCACTTCTTGTATGGTATAAGACATAAAAACTTCAGAGTTTTCCCGCTATTATTTTTTAATTGATGTTTCCTGTTTGGCAGTATAAAGATAGCATCACCTACCCGAACAATGCTTTCATCGTTTTCGCTTATGACGGTTCCCTCACCATCTAGTATGAAGATTTCATGTTCCCATGGATGACTATGAAGTGGCGTGTAACCGCCTGGCTCTATCTCAAATAGCCTCATGGCGAAGTTTTCAGCGCCAATTTCCTTCGTTATCAGCCATTTTACCCGCGCTTTGTAGGCGCCCTCACCTATATTTTCAGCGCTAACTTCACTACTTTTAATGATCTTCATGCGTCTTCTAACCAGCTATATTAGATCCAGCGCTAATCTTTTATTGCCTCCAAAATGCTCATAACGTTCCAAAGCTTCACCCTTGTGTATGGAGGCATATTGGGATCTTGAAGTATTTCATCCAGAAGGGATATGGCATTTGATGCCCTAACAGCCGGCGTGAATTCTGTTGATTGTAAAGCCGCTATTGAATCTTTGGCAGCCCTCCTAATATTGCGCGGCGTGGTCGTATCTTCTGATACTTCAGTTAAAACAGCTATTGCCTGCTTCATTCTTTCCTCATACTCCATCATCTTCTTCTTACTGACCAACAGCCGTCACCACCTAATTCCAGATTAAGCCAAATTATATAGGCTTTTACATAATAATTTATTTGAGGCTTTAAAATGTCGCAAGAGAAGGGCAATAAGGAGCAGGTTATAAAAAGGATGGCTGATCTACTACGCCGAGGGGCAACTCTCACTGACTTAGCATGTCCTGCATGTGCCTCACCATTATTCAGGCTGAAAAGTGGGGAGTTATGGTGCGAAGCATGTGAAAAGAGGGTTATAGTTGTCGCAGAGGGTGAGGATGTTACAAAGGTGACAGAGGCTATGACCCTTAAAACTCTAGAGCAAACCTTGCTTTCCAAAGTAGAGGAGATACAGGACAGAATTCAACGTGAAACAAACATAGATGAACTTAAAAAGCTTAGCGCCGCCCTCTCTGAGCTTTTGGAGAGCCTAGAAAGAATAAGGAGAACAAAAAGATGGTAGGCGAGCTATTTGCTTGGATTTTACGAGAATTTCCCACCTTACGCTCATAGAGTTGAACGTTTTGCCATTACGGTTTCAAACAGAAAATTTCAACAAATTTTAGTTCAGACACTCCATAAAATAAACGGGAAAGTCTATAACTTTGAAGAGATCGCAAAACCCCCGATTTCCAATTGCTCTGTTATATTTGAGTTTGGAGTGGCTGACGGAGATGGCTTTAATTATCTGGATCTTGAAGAGCTGAACAAGGTCATGGAGGTTATACGGAAAAACCCCCTCCAAATAATGGATTTCTTCTGTGCAGTACGATATTACAGGGAGAAAAATGGAAAGAGGGTCCATTTGAAATTTGATTATTACATGATCCGGCTAATCTTTGGTGGAGGCCGCGTTGAATTTTATACATTTCATGAAAAGGGGTTGAGACATCTGCTCCCGGAGGACATCATTAACCTTGTTGTTGCAGAAGTTAACGGAGTATCCCCTAGGAAGATTCTTAAGAGGATTGAGTGATCTGCATATCTCCTTTGCTCAAGTAGTTCAAGCTTATTGATAGGATTTCATCCGCCACGGCCTCCTCATTCTTGTTGCCGTCAACTCTGCAAAGCTCTCCGCTTTCAACCAATTTCAAGTAAACCTCCCGAACCCTCCTCTGGGTTTCAAGGTTTTCCATTACAGATATAGATTTTTTAGGCTTCAATCTCTGAATCACCATCTCCGGCTCAACGTCTATGAAGATGGCAAGGTTAGGTTTTACGGCATGCTTGTTCACAAGCCTAATCCAATCTAAGCTGAGCCCGGCTGCTCCCTGATAAGCGATGGAGGAGTAAACGTAACGGTCTGAAACAACTATTTTTCCTGATGCCAAAGCGGGCAATATCTCCTTTTCGACATGCTCAAAACGGTCAGCAGCGAAAAGCAAAGCTTCAACAACACCTGAAAGACGCTTCTCTCCGTGTAGACAGTATTTCCTTATGAACTTGCCTATCTGGCCCCTTGTAGGCTCGGCAGTATAAATTGCATCATATCCCTTAGCCTTCAAACTTTTAACAAGAATCTTCGCCTGAGTAGTCTTTCCAGCACCATCTAACCCTTCAATGCATATAAAGAAGCCTTTTCCAGTCATTTCCTATTCACCGCAGTCGGCTACAAACTATAAGAGCGTCTGCATTAATTATACTTAACCAGCAGCGGAGAAATTGACATGGCAAAAGTTTATTGGGGTGAGATAAAAGATCCAATCTATGGATATGTGTACATAACTGAAAAGGAAAAAGCCGTAATTGATTCCTACCCCGTCCAGAGGCTTAGGAGACTACGCCAGCTTGCCGGTGCAGAGTATGTCTATCCGGGTGCAAACCATACACGTTTTGAGCACTCCGTTGGAGTTATGCATTTATCTGGAAAGGTCTTAGAGAATCCAAACATTTCTCAGCACATTAGCAAGGATGAAGCGGAGATTGTTAAAATTGCAGCCTTGCTTCATGACGTTGGCCACGGCCCTTTTTCGCATATTTTTGAACACCTACTCATTAAAAAACTTGGGAAGACCCATGAAGATTTGACTATGTGGATAATTAAGAACAGCGAATTAAAGGATGAGCTTGGCAAGCTAGGCTACAGCGCCGATGAAATAGCCGATCTAGCTGTGGGTCGTCATCCTAGCAGGGAAAAGACCTTTCTAAACCAGATTATCAGCAAGTCAAGTGGCGGTGATAAGATGGGCTTTGTTGTACGGGACACATATCACACCGGGGCGGGATACGGCTTTGTTGATGTTTTCAGGCTTATCCATACATTCGATGTTTTAGATGGAAACCTTGCAGTGGACATAGGTGCCCTATCCACGTTAGAGTCCTTCATAATAGCACGTGTTGAATCCTTCAAAAGCATATATTTCCATAGGGTAGGTAGGGCGGCTCAAATAATGCTTGCAAGGGCCCTGGAGAGGGCGGATGAGGAGCTGGGCTTAACGGAGTTCAGAAACCCTGAGGAATATCTTGCTATGGATGATTACACTGTTTGGACCATGTTAAGGAATTGTACTAAATCGAGCGGCATCATTAAGAATATGGAAAGGCGGAAGATGCTAAAGTGTGCTTATGAGCAGACCTTCTACGTTAAGGATAAGACTATTTCCAACATTTTTAGCGCTGAGGAGTTTCGTAATCAGCTGACGGAGAAGATTGCCCTAAAGGCCAATGTTGATCCCGAGCTGGTAGTTATCGACGTTCCCACAGTCCCTTCGGTTCCGTATTACCACCATTCCATATTCATGGAGCCTATGGAGATTCCGATAGTCCGAAAAACGTATGAGGGCAAAGTGGAGTTGAAACGCCTAAGTGAAATATCAAACATTTTCGAGGTTTTAAAGGGTTTCATAAACATTTTAAGGGTTTACACAGACGAGAATCTGAGACGCAAAGTAGGAGAGGCTGCCTCAGAGGTGCTTGGCGAAATACCCTTTTCAGCCAAAATATCCTACTAGGGGTTTAAGACATGCCCCCTGAGAAAATCCTAAAGGGCCGGGGAATTGTTGAGGGAACATGCCGAGGGGAAGCCCTTGCCTCAAGAAAGCCCATAAGCTTCCTAGGCGGAGTGGATCCGCAAACCGGCAGAATAATTGAAAGGGGAAGCGACATTCAAGGTGAATGTGTGAAAGGTAGGATCCTCTGTTTCCCCCATGGCCACGGTTCAACCGTTGGAAGTTACGTGCTATATTCTTTAGCCGCACGGGGTCTTGCGCCCCTAGCGCTGATAAACGAGAGGGCTGACCCTGTTGTTGTGGTGGGAGCCGTGATAGCGAACATACCAATGGTTGACCAGATAGACATAGGCGCAATTAATACAGGCGACATCGTTGAGGTGGATGCTTACAGAGGCATGGTTAAAATTCTGTAGTGGTGGCTGAAACTCATGTACTTGACAAAGGAGGAGGAGCACATCTATGATGGCGAGTATGGCTGGGCTAAGCAGGTTTGCATGAGAATCCTTGTCAAACTCGGCGAGCTCTTCGGCGCTGAGAAGCTTATTCCCATAGATTCTGCCCATGTGTCAGGGGTTTCCTACAAAACGCTGGGCAAGGCTCCAGTAGACTTCTTAAGGGCTTTGGCGGATTCTGGGGGAAAAGTCGAAGTGGAGACAACATCTAATCCCCAGGGCTTTGATCCTGAATATTTAGCGAAACGTCTTCCTGGAGAACTGATGCACGGCCAGTTTGAGATAACCAGGATATTAGAGAGAATTGGCCTTAAGCCATCCTTCACATGTACGCCATATTACCTGAAAGACTTAAAAGCAGGGGTTCATGTCGCGTGGGCTGAATCCTCAGCGGTGGTTTACGCAAATTCGGTCTTGGGCGCATGGACGAACCGTGAGGGAGGGCCAAGTGCCCTTGCAGCCGCCATTATTGGAAAAACTCCAGATTATGGAATGCACAGGGCTGAAAACCGCATGCCAAACATCCTTGTTGAGTTGGAGCAGAAGCCAAAAAGGGACATCGAGTTTGGGGCTTTAGGGATATTTCTTGGAAAAATCTTGAAGGACAGAATTCCCCTGATAGAAGACCTTGGAGAGCCACCTAGCGAGTGCCTAAAGCAGTTAGGCGCTGCTCTCGCCTCCACAGGCATGGTTAACATGTTCCACTATAGAAAACACGGCGTCAGCGTTGAAGGGATTGCTGAAAAGCTGAAAGTTGAGCAAAGGACCATTAAAGCCACGGTGGAAGAGTTAACAACTGCGGGTGGGCAGAAGCCAAATCTCATCTTCTTGGGTTGCCCCCACTGCTCGCTTAGCGAGATCAAGCATATCGCGGATTTGATTGGTCATAGGAAAGTCAGAGAAGACCTGGAATTGTGGGTTTGCACATCGCGCCACATCAAAGAAAAAGCCTGGGAATACGTTCGCAGAATAGAGGGAAGCGGCGCAAAAGTCGTCGTAGACACATGTGCAGTGGTCACCTGGACGCAGGAACTGGGAATAGAGACAATAATGACGAACTCTGCCAAAACAGCCCATTACGCTCCAACAATGAATAAGGCAAAGGTTATATTAGCGCCGCTTGAGGAATGCTTAAAAACAGCTTTGTTTGAATAAGCTTACGAAATGCTCCGGTAGTATAGCCGGGTCAAGTATTCCGGCCTTTCGAGCCGGAGACGCGGGTTCAAATCCCGCCCGGAGCATTCAATTTGCTTATTTCATCCGGGAAAAGCTAGGTATTCGTTTTTGAATGTAGAAAATTTTATAATGTGTTTTATTGTGCATAGTTAGGGCAATCTGCCACTTGAATGTTTGCAACGTTTAGGTGGTGTTTCAAACAGACTTTAAATTTCAAGATGATAGGTGAAACGGATTTGATTGATAAAAAATTGGTGATGGTTCCAGGCCCAACCAATGTTCCGGACAGCGTAATGTATGCTATGTTGCAGCCGATGATAGATCATCGTGGAGCCGATTTTCACGCGCTTTACTCGGAAATAGAGGCTAATCTTAAGTATGTTTTCCAAACCGAAAACGATGTTTTCATATTGACTTCGTCTGGGACTGGTGGGGTTGAATGTGCAGTGTGCAACCTAATTGGTGAAGGTGAAAAGGTCATAGTTCCAGTTTTCGGCGTATTCAGCGAACGGCTGGCTGAAAAGATAAGGCGGCGAGGAGGGGTTCCAATAGAAGTGGCCCTTCCATGGGGAACCGCTCCAAAAGCCTCGGAAATAGAGGAAGTTGTCGAAAAGGAGCCGGATGCAAAAGCCATATTCCTTGTCTATAATGAAACTTCCACGGGCGTTACTGTTCGAGATTTACCCCAAATTGGAAGAATCGCTGACGAGAACGACATGTTATTTATGGTTGACGCAGTGTCAATCCTCGGCGGAGACCATCTTCCAGTGGATGAATGGAACATCGACGTGTGTGTGACTGGGAGTCAGAAATGTTTAGCTTGCCCTCCAGGCTTAGCGTTGGTTTCTGTTAGTTCAAAAGCGTGGGAAAAAATAGAGAAAACAGAGAACAAGCCCATGTACTTTGACCTGTTGAAAATGAGGGAATATGCGTCTAAAAAAGAGACACCGTTTACGCCAGCCCTGCCCCTATTTTACGCCTTGAATGAAGCATTGAAGCTTGTTAGGAGGGAGGGGTTAGAGAGAAGGATCGAACGGCATAAGCGATGTGCAGAAGCCTTCTACAACGCGATAGACGCCTTAAGAATGACTCCCTTCCCGATGGAAAAAGAAAATCGCTCGAACACGGTGATTGCCGTTAACGTTCCAGATGGAGTTAACGAAAGCAAAGTACGCGAGATAATGCGAGAAAAATATAACGTGCTTATTGCTGGTGGAATGGGTAAGCTTAAAGGCAAAATTTTAAGAATTGGCTGCATGGGCGTGGTGTCCCAGATGGAGGTTTTAATGACGGTAAATGCCTTGGGAAATGCGCTAAAAGACGTGGGATACCCCGTAAACATTGAAGATTGCCTTAACGCAGCAAGAAAAATATTCCAGTGATTCAATGTTTAAAATTGAAGGAATGCAACCTCCTTTAACATTTAAAACTTGTCACATTCTTGGCACTTGTAGTCGCAAGATACTTTAAGAGCATGTTTAACGATTGAAATGATTTTCTGCGCTACTATTATTGAAGCGTATTTTTGAGCCTCCAAGGTTTGTGCTCCTATGTGGGGGGTGCATATAACGTTCGGCAATTTTATGAGTGAGAAATCGTTTGGGGGTTCTTTTTCGTAAACATCTAAGGCTGCTCCAGCTATTTTTCCATTTTTTAACGCTTCAAACAAGGCTTTTTCATCTATTATTGATCCTCTGGAAGTGTTGACTATGTATACGCCATTTTTCATTTGCTCTATCTCTTTCTTGCCTATCATGTGGTATGTTTCCTGTGTTAAGGGCACATGTAATGTTATAATATCACTTTTTTTCAGCAGTTCCTCAAAAGGTACGATTTCTACGTCCAGTTCTTTTAGAAGGTGTTCAGAAACGCTGTTTAGCTCGCAAGCAATGATTTTCATTCCAAAAGCCTTTGCAAGCTTTGCAACCCTTTGACCTATCCTCCCCAAACCTATAATGCCTAAAGTCTTTCCTTGAAGCTCCCACCCAACAATTTCCTTTTTAATCCACTTTCCTTCTTTCATTGCACGATCGGCCATCGGTATCTGTCTGGCTAAGGATAAGATAAGCCCCATTGTAAGTTCAGCGACAGCCGTGGCAACAGCTTCCGGCGTGCATACAACCCGTACCCCCTTTTTTTCTGCATATTCGACATCTATGTTGTCTACACCAGCCCCCGCTCTAGCAATTATTTTCAAATTTTTTCCAGCGTCGATTATATCTTTTGTAACTTTTGTTCTACTTCTCACTATGAGAACGTGGTATTCCGCCACTTTTCTTTTGAGGTCTTCCATGGAGATTTCAGGCTCCAAAAGCACTTCAAACCCAAATTCCTTCAGAAGCTCTATGCCTTCCGGGTGTATTAGGTCGCATACAAGGACCTTTAGTTTCTCGTTGCTACTTGCATTTTCATTTTTTCTCCTTTCTTGTATGAACTGTTCTATGATGGGTAAAGTTTTGTCAAGTCTCTCTGAGTATATGCTTATTTTCGTATGTTCTTTGAGTATTTGTGTTGGATTGAATGCTATTCCAAGGCCCGCTTTGCGTATCATATTTATGTCGTTTGCCCCATCACCTATGGCGATTACGTTGTCCATTTTGACCTGATATTGTTTTGCTAGGTGTTCCAAGTGTTTGTCTTTGTTTGTATCCACGTTGATCTTTACTCCGGCAAGCTTACCGTCGTTGAATATAAGTTCATTGGTTATGGCGAAGTCTAGGCCTAGCTTTTCCTTTATAGGGTTGACGGCAACGTCAAAGCATCCTGTTACTACACCTACCTTGACTTCTCCAAGTTTTCGCAGCGAATCTATAAATTCTCTAACGCCTTGCGTTAACTCAAGGTTTTCAGCAGCTTTAACACATTTTTCGTATTCAACGCCCTTTAAAAGCTCTATTCGTTTTATCAAACTTTCTCTCCAGCTTACTCGTCCTTCAATTGCGTCTCTGGTTATTTTTTCGATTTCGCTGCTTTTTCCGGCAATTCTCGCAAGTTCGAGTAGATACTCCCCTTTAACGAGTACCCCGTCAAAATCAAGAATTACCAAAAACATAGGTCAGACTCCTCCAAGTTTTCTATAACAAAAGCTAAGCAAACCGTTCGAATCGAAGGGTTTTTTAATCGGATTGGCAGCGCTTCACTTTACAACAGCCACAAACTGTATTAAACATATAGCATAAAAAGCTTTCGTTTCTAATCTAACTAAGGCTTATCTTAACCCCTTAAGTTTAGGCTATTTTTCCTTTAAACCTAGGCGCATTTTTCCCTCTTTATTTCGAAGATCACTGTTCCACCGTCTGTGTAGGGTTTTCCCGGGTCTAGGCATTGCATGTAGCCGGTTTCGCCTTCCTCCCTTGCCAAGCCTAAGGTTTTGAAGCTTATTCCGCGGCTTAGGGGCACGAGCATGGACAGCATGCAGCCAAAAGCGTGGATGCAAATGTTGTCTGTTTCCTCAACCAATATTTTTGGAGACTCCACGACTATTTTGTCGCCGAGCTTAAAGACTGGGCAGTTCCCCCTAATTTCTTTGACCCTGATAGTTAAGCGGTACTTTTCGTTTTTCAATGCCTTACCCCCTTGGTGGCTCTGTTAGACGTTGGGTTGGCAAACACTTAAAAGTGTTTGTTATGGATATTGCTGAAAGGTGCTCTCGACAATGGGAAACCGTCCAGTAATCGTTTCCGCTGGAAGAACAAAGTTTGGTGAACATTACGAGAAGCAGCCTGAACGCTTAATGGAGGAGGCTTGGCTTAAAGCCTCTGAAGATGTTGGACTTGAACGTAAAGACCTGGAAGCATGCTACCTGTCTGACTATTTTCTGCCTATAACAAACAAGCTTGGGCTTGAAGAGGGCTTCTTGTCGGAGCTGACGGAGCTGCATGTGCCTATGGATGTGGCACGTTCCTTCAGTTCAGCTTTCGTCAACGCATGTAACGCTATTCAAGCTGGAAAATACAGTCTGGTGCTTGTGGGCGGAATAGAAAAAATGACAGACCGCTGGGACAAGATCCGCGACGACCTCATGCTTTTAGAAGATCCATGGAGCTACTATGCGGGATGCACTCCCGAAGCAAACCACGAGCTTATGCTAAGAGCCTACGTCAAAAGTTATGGCATAACAGGCGAAAACCTTGAAAAGCTCAACATAGCCCTAGCCCAGATTTCCGTGAAAAACCATTTGAACGCCTTGAAAAACGAGTACGCCCAATATCAGAGGAAAATAACTGTGGAACAAGTGTTGGAGGCTCGGAAAGCCGCCAGGCGCCCCCTTGGGCTTTATGATTTCGCACCCATATCCGACGGCGCCACGGCTGTGATTTTAGCCAGCGAGGATATAGCCAAAAAGTTGACGGACAAGCCCGTTTATGTGCTTGGCTCTGCCTCGGCTACGGACTACTTGACCTATCCGTCGAGGGAGGACTTAACGGGTTTTGTTGCAAGCCGGTTAGCCATGGAAAAGGCTTTGAAAATGGCCGGGATAGGCCTCTGGGACATCCAGATTCTGGAAGTTTACGACCAGTCAACAGTTATGGAGATGGTTTCTCTGGAGGATCTGGGCTTCTGTCAGCGTGGAACCGCTTGGAAAACAATTTATGAAAGTTGCCAGAACTATAAGGGTTATTACTGTATCAGCGGGAAGAAGCTTTTCGTTAACATGAACGGCGGGTTAAAGGCTGATGGAAACCCGCTTGGCGCCACGGGCGGCGCCCCCACCCTCGAGGGTTTTAAACAGTTAAGAGGCGAGGCTGGTGAACGACAAGTTTTGGATGCTAAACCTCTCCGTTATGGGTGTGGGCTTGAATTGGAGGGGTTTGGCAATAAGGGGCAGGTTCATATTTTCGGGGTGGGGG
>CAZZKO010000110.1:0-3404 GCA_964654925.1 uncultured Candidatus Bathyarchaeia archaeon | reverse complement strand
TGCGGGAAAGCCCGTTGCCCCATTATTGTTAGGGCTAACTTTTTCCTGCGGAGTATGCCCCTAATGCGGAGTGAAGACATTTATGGTGCTTCTCCTCCAAGCGTGTTTATCGGGAGGATGGGCTATCCATACGTTTATGCTGGGCCTTTGGTGCCTCCAGTTGTAGATGACACCAGTGTTTATGATTTGCCAGAATACTGGTTTGGAAAACCTATAGACGAGATTGTCGGCTTTCGCTCTCTTCTGATCCGCGGAAAACATCGTGTTCATGTGCAAAAATTCGAGGAAGCTGGAAAAATAATTGAAAAGACCAGGGAGCTCGCCCTAGCCGTTAAGCCCGTTGATGTTGAGCTTCTCCTTAAAAAGAAGCCTAGAGGCTATATCATTTTGGATGATGAGGTCCAGCCCTTCGGGCCTTCAGCTCCCCTGCGCGACCTTCGTGTTGGAAACGTCAAGTGGGACCATCAAATAGAGAAAGTGTATTATGACGGCGATCTAAAAGCCAGTGAGGCTGTTTTAGAACTATATAACCGCGGCGTTTTAGTGTCAAAAATTCAACGGGTCTTCAGTGTGGGTGCCCTTGGCCTCGAGAAAAACCGCCGCCTCGTGCCTACCCGATGGAGCATAACCGCCGTGGACTGCATAATCTCAAAGCATTTGATGGACAAGGTTAAAACTTTACCTGAGATAGACGAATTTAGAGTTTATGAGTCACACTACCTAGATAACACCTTCGAGGTTTTGATGATCCCTGGAAAGTGGAGCTACGAAGCCATAGAAGCATGGTACCCTGGTACCGTTTGGAATCCTCATGGCAAAAGCGTTGTCATGTACTCCGACTGGGAAGGCTACGAGGGGCGGACAACGTATGCTGAAATAGGCGGGTGCTACTATGCTGCGCGTTTGGCTGTTTGCGAGCAACTCGTGAAGGAGCAGCGTCAAGCAAAAGTTATAGTGCTAAGGGAATCTCGCCCAGGCTATATAATGCCTGTCGGCGTTTGGCAGGTAAGGGAAAATGTTAGAAATGCCATGCGCCAAAAACCATATGTATTCAAAACTCTAAACGAGGCCTTGAGCTTTATTTCTGGACGATTCCAGATACCAATTCAAAAATGGATAATGAAGAGTGAAATCCTCAAACAGGTCATATTCCAGAAGAGGATAACGGATTTTATACGAAAGTAGTAAAGCTAAAATAGCCAGAGGTAGAGTAAGAACATGCCGCTGTCCAGAAAGTGCATACGGAGTGTTTAAAATATGCTTGACCCTGTCCTTCTTGCATTGATTCTGGCGGGCTTCATAATTGTGGTAGGTTTTTTGGGCAACTATCTTTTGGAGCGCACAGGTTTTCCTGACATGATCTTGCTAATAGTTTTGGGAATCATCATCGGGCCAATATGTGGCTTGGTAAACGCCTCAACTGTTATGGCGTTGGCTCCCTATTTGGCGGCATTAGCGTTAGTTTTCATATTATTCGACGGCGGTTTGGCCATGAATATTTATAGGGTTTTCGCCGAAAGTCCAAGGGCTGCAATTCTTGCTGTTTCAGGTTTTGGGTTAAGCGTTTTAGCCGTTACTCTTTTTATGATGTATATGATTATCCCTGACAAACCTTGGATGTATTCTATGCTTTTTGGAACAATTCTTGGAGGCAGCAGCAGCGTTATCGTGGTGTCATTGGTTTCAAAAATAAAAATACATGAAAAAAGTTCAACGATTCTAAGCTTGGAATCGATCATAACTGATATACTTTGCATAGTTTTCTCCATAGCTATAATCGAGATAGTTTTAAGGGGCTATATCGAACCAGCCACCATTGGGCAATCTGTTGCCAGTAGATTTTCGACAGGAATAGTTTTAGGGATAGTTTTTGGGGTTATCTGGCTAAGCATCTTAAGAAGAATTGTCAAGGTGAGGGCCTCTTACTCTTACATGCTTACCTTGGCTGCAGTGCTTTTAGCCTATGCCCTTTCAGAGGTGCTTGGGGGTAGTGGTTCTTTATGTTCCCTTGTTTTTGGAATGATATTGGGGAATGAGCGTGAAATTTATCGAATGCTGAGGATGGAAGCCGCTCAGTATCCCTTGATTGATGAGGGCATACGAAGGTTCGAATCTGAGGTGGCTTTTCTACTGAGAACATTCTTCTTTGTATATATTGGTCTGATGGTTACAGTAAGTGCAATAAATTTCATCCTTGTAGGCGTGGTTCTTTCACTTATTCTCCTGCTGGTGCGATATATAGCAGTGAGAATAGCAACAATTCGCTGTAGCGAGGTAGCGGAGGATCGACCAATAATGAGTGTTCTCTTAACAAGGGGTTTGGCTGCCGCGGTTTTAGCGACGCTTCCTATGCAATATTCTGTAGAAAATTCAACTTTTGCAGAATTAGCGCACCTCTACGTTAACATGACAGTTTTCGTTATTCTTGCCACGGCTATCATAGCCACTATTGGAATTCCCATTCTAACGCGTAAGTCAACGAAACCTAAAGAGCATCGATTATAGAGAACATGATACTTTAGTGTTAAACTTTTTTAGTTCAATAAACTTTTTAATCGCGTAGTTTACTATATCCATAGCTTCTTCAGCGCTCTTCCATCCTTTGACTTTAATCCATTTATGAGGCTCTAATCGTTTGTATGTTTCAAGAATTCTTGGATTTCCCTAAGCTTGTGGGGGTGAACATCACTGATGTCGTTATAGCCTTCAAATCTTGCATCATCAACTGGTACTGACAGTATTTTAGGATCCGTGCCGTTCTCATCTTCAACAACCAAAGCTCCTATGGTTCTCACTTTCACTATGCATCCCACCTCAAGGGGCTCATAGCTTAGCGCCATAATGTCTAGGGGATCGTTGTCATCGTACCAGGTTTGCGGTACAAAGCCATACTCTACAGGGAAAACCACTGATGATGGGATTATACGATCCAGGACGAAAGCTCCCCAATCAACATTGTATTCGTATTTGTCCCTTGAACCGCTGATAACTTCCACTACCATATTTAGGATTCTAGGAGGTTTTTCGCCGCATGGGATGTCTTTCCAAAGGTTCATGGTCAATGCCTCAAGCTAAACTGCTAAGCTTACTACTTAATTTTTTGCTTAAATTGCCTTTAGCAACTCTTTTATAATTGTGTCGTGAAATGGCAATAACGTTGTGGTGCAAAATATTTGAGCTGGCGAACGATATACTGTCCCCATAACTACTTGACATTTATGATATTGTTTCTAATACTCGTTTTGATTCTAGGCTTAATTTTTATTGGGGTTGCGGGACTTGCTTTTAGACAGATAGGCTTTAGTCCGCATGTAACCATGCTAATTTTACTGGCAACCCTGGCCGGAAGCTACGTAAACATACCATTATTCAGGCTTAGGACCATAATGCCAATAATCAAGGAA
>CAZZKO010000109.1:0-3655 GCA_964654925.1 uncultured Candidatus Bathyarchaeia archaeon | reverse complement strand
CGTTCATGAAGTTCCGGTAGACATATGCTGTGTTGTTTACCTTAACATTGAAGATGGCAAAATTTTCGTGCGTAAGGATCTGTTCTTTGCCAGCGACGAGTTGAGACAATGGTGGATAGAAGAGAGAGACCGAAAGCTGGAGATTGTGGCTGAGGGAAAAGATCCCGGCAAGCCAGAACGCTCTCAATGCAAAGAGGATTGTATTTATTTCAAAGTGTGCTATGGCTAGTCCTAGATGTTGGAGGTGATTTTATGAAAATATTTCTAGATGATTTCGGCATTTTCTTGGGCAGAAAGAGAAATCGCTTTATCGTGAAGAAAGAAGGCGAGGTAAAAGAGATTGTGGCTGATGATGTTGATTCCATAATTTGCTGCTCATCTGGCGTCGCATTCTCAGCCAGCGCTTTGGATTTAGCAATCAGAAATAACATCCAAGTTGTTTTTGCCCGTTACAGTGGTTGGCCCTATGCTGTTTTGATGCCTGCTGCAATGACCGGCTCAGTAAGGGCTCGCAGGGAACAATTCGCCGCTTACAATGATGAAAGAGGTTTTATTTTAGCCAAAAAGTTCATGTCTGGAAAACTTGCAAACCAAGCGAATCTCTTAAAGTTAATGGCTAAAAATAGGCGCCAGACCGACCCAACGCTTTCCGAAAGGCTTTATGAAGCTGGTAAAGCCATCGATGAAATATGCACTAAAGTTGATAAAGAGCAAGGCTTCAAAATTGATGATAAACGCCAAGATTTGATGAATTTAGAGGCTGAAGGCGCACGTTTTTATTGGGATGCTATCCGGCAGGTGTTACCAACTGAATTAGGTTTTACAGGGCGAATAACAAGGGGAGCACGCGACCCCTTCAACGCTATGCTAAACTTTGGCTATCAAACAATTCTCTTTCCAGAGGTTTGGAAAGCCATTGGCTATGCTGGTTTAGACTTTTATGCGGGCTACTTACACGCTGACAGACCAGGCAAGCCCTCGCTAGTTTTGGATTTGATGGAGGAGTTTAGACAGCAAGTTGTGGATAGAACCCTAATCGGCTTATTAACGAAGAACGTGATTAAACCTGATGAAATCATCGTTGCTGAAACTGGTGAAGAGGGCAGAGTATTAAACAGGGAAGTTGTTAAAACTTTGCTTGCAAGTTTTCAGGAGCGCTTGGATACGGATGTTATGTTTGATGGACAACGTGGGTCCATAAAAAACTTTATTCACCACCAAGCTAGGCGTGTGGCACGCTTTCTACTGCATGAAGCAGATTATACACCGTTTACCTTAGGCTGGTGATAAGATATGCGTTACTTGGCTATTTATGATATTACGGACGACAACCTGCGAGTTTTGGTTGCTGAAACCCTCAAAGATTATGGATTGCAAAGAATACAATACAGCGCATTCATTGGTGATTTACGCCGCGACGAACTAAATAGCCTACTCGTGGACTTGAAAAACTTGATCAAGGATTTAACAGAAAATGTCCAGCTTTATCCGTTGTGTGATACTTGTTTTAAAGGTAGAAAAGAAGTTGGAAAACCCAAAAAATATGAATTCAAAGAGGGGAAAGAGAAAATAGCATATTTTTGATTTTGCACAATATTTATGTATGCGTTTGATATCATTTGTATACGGTGACTGGTTGACTCTTAAACCTTTGGCTGTTAGGATTCCAGAAGAAATCGAGAAAGAAATTCAAGAAGTGATTAGGCGAGAAGGTTTAGATAAGGCTACAGCAGTAAGAACTCTTCTTGAAATGGGTATTGGAGAATGGCGCAAACAAACAGCTTTAGAGCTGCTACGTGATGGAAAAGCGACTTTCGCTAAGGCTGCTGAAATAGCTAAGCTTTCGCTTTGGGAATTCGCTGACCTGGTAAAGCAACGCAACATCGAATGGGTTAGGTACATACCAGAAGAAATCGAGAAAGAGTTTAAGGATGCATCTGCGGCGGAGTCAAAGTGAAACCACTCGTTTTTAACGCTACTCCGCTAATATACTTGACCAAGATAGGGCTAAGCAAGATTTTTGAGGAATTGAAAGATGAGAAGTTAACCTCTCCCAGCGTTAAAAGAGAGGTGGTGGATGAAGGGAAACGTAAAGGCGTTGCGGACTCCATAATTCTAGACAAGCTATTTCTGAAAGGAGTTTTCAAGGTTGTTGAGTCTAAGGATAAGGTTTTTCTGGAAAGTCTTTTGCAGACGAGGGGACTTCACGTGACTGACGCTGAGGTTTTAACAATAGCCAAGGAACATGGCGGAATAGCCATAATAGATGATGAGGTGGCGAGGAAAACAGCTAAAATTTACGGCATATCCTATGCAGGCACACCATACATCTTGGCAAAAGCAGTTTCTGAAGAAATTATTACAAGTGAAAAAGCTAAACAGGCAATAAATGAGATGGTTTATGCAGGATGGAGATGCAGCATTGAAACCTACGCCAAAATCATGGAAACCATAGAAAAGCTTACGAAAAGTAGGCGATGAGTGAGGCTAAACATGTGAGTGTCCATTTAGGGAAGAGGCAGACCCTGCCTGTTTCAGATGTTGCTGAACCCTATGTTTCAGTAACCGACGTCAAACATTACATTTATTGTCCGAGGCTTGTGTATTTTGACCGTGTTTTGCATGCCCAACCCGTTTTTGGCTCTCAGCAGGAGGAAAGCCAAGAGCTACATGAGGAATATGTGCGTAAAGAGCTCCGTCGCAAAGACGCTGTTTACTATTCGCCAGAATTTGTCGGCGCCGAAAAATTGCTTTTTGTTCAGCTTGTTTCAGAAAAGCTTCAGCTTCAAGGCATTGTAGATTGCGTAATCAAGACAGCTAAAGGCGAGTATATTCCAATTGAGTATAAGAATATGAATTCTGATGGTGGAAAGGCGTATATGGATCATAAGTATCAACTTGTGGCTTACGCATTACTTATTGAAGAAAATTTTGGCTCTGTTGTTAAGCGGGGCTTTGTCAATTATATTCCAGAAAAGCTAATTTTACAGTTTGAAATCACGCCGACTATGAAAAGCTATGTTAAAAAAGTGATTGGGCACATAAAAAGAATAATCAGAGAGGGAACGCTGCCGCCTATAAGAGTTGCCAAAAACAAATGCCAAGGAGGGTGCGGACATAAACAAACATGTCAACAATAAATAATCATTTATTTGTGAACTTAATTGACTCCATAGGGTTGAAAGGACATCAATTTTATAAAGGTTAAGAACGAATTATTATCGAATAAGAAGCAGAGGAGACCACCATGTCTTATCAAGAGATTTATAATTGGGCTTACTCAGTGGGTCAAACCGTCTTAAGCAAAGGCGAAAAAGGTGAGGACCTCCTTAGGAGATTGATATTCGATGTGCGTGGCGAGGACCTTCCAGGTAGGTTTTTTGAAAAGTTGTCTGGAAGATTGACCGAATTTAAAACAAACAAAAACATCGCCTTAGATGTTTCAATGTATGGAAAGCTATATGAAGAAAGATGGCATGGAGACAGCTTTCGTTATGTAAAGTCCGCTGTCCGGTCGGGCTTTCTGAATTCTCTAGCAAGTAAGACTCGAAAGCAAAGCGGAGGCAAATAAAGGATGGAGACCAAAGCTAAGAAGGTTGTCCAAATATCGATTTTAGCTCGAATCTATGGAAACGTCCATGCTGACGAAGTTATT
>CAZZKO010000108.1:0-9516 GCA_964654925.1 uncultured Candidatus Bathyarchaeia archaeon | reverse complement strand
GTATTGAACCCAATAATTATAACGGTTTATTCCTGGAAACTAGCCCGTGAAAAACCACCATGAAGACTTAGCGGAAAAAGCATATGAACTGGGAATATCATAAAATTCTTGAGAAGCATCAAGCTTTTCGCGCGTGTGGATGAGGAAGGACACATATACTTTATTGACGTTCAAAGTGTTAGGCGGACTCCTCCATTGTCAAAAGGAGAGAGGAAAAATAGCCAAAGAAGCTGCGGATATGCACTAATATCGCGCAACCACTCATCGTTTTCTTGAAGATTGGAATGTTAAAGTGAAATTGAAAGGAACTATGTAAATTTCAGCGACTAGATTTTGTGATGACAAAATAGCGCTTTTCGGAAGGAAACAATTTTTGAGAGTTGCATCGTTCTGCGCTACGAAGCCTTAGAGAAGTAGCCCTCAGCTACCTTATCACTGCCATGTAGACGCCAAAACTACAAAATGATAAACCGTAAAGGGGGCGTAAAGGAAAATGCCTAAGCCTGGTATGACGGGCATATGCCTAAAAACAGAGGTAACTCAGCTTCTACGTGCAAAAGAAGCCAACATGGGAATAAACGACTTTTTAATGGCACTTTTAATGGAAAAGCCATTAAGTGGGCCTTTCGAGCCGGAGACGCGGGTTCAAATCCTTTATTGCGCGCGTAAAGGTTGCTTCACTCCTCAGCCATTTATTGCTACAAGAGCTAATTGTGCTCCACGCATCAATGAGGTGAATATGGGATCTTGCGACGGTAAATCTGTCGCCACTAATAATACTACGACGAGCCACTTAGTCCCTTTATCCTCTCAAATATTTTTTCTTCTTGTCCTTGAGCGTATTAGCCAAATTGATGATCGACATTCCTGCCCTCTTAAAGTAGTTTAATGTTCTACCAAACCTATGCAATGACATCAATCCTTGTGACTAATTGTTTTACGGTAATGCTTCCTGGCTTCTTCCAGCATTCTCCGCACCCTTTCTTCAGGATTGACAGAAGTGTAAATCGCTCCTCCTATGACGCATACATCCCCACCGGAGGCAACAACGTCTTTGATTACTCCTTCCTTGAGGCCGCCTGCGACGAACAGGGGGGAACTCACCTTCTTTTTTGCCTCTTTGATTAACGTTATATCCCCATGAATTCCTCTACCCTTTAGTTGCTCGCTTATGCCCCTGTGTATGCAGAAGGAAAACCAGTCTTGATATTCGCCTATTTCCCTTTTTATCTCATCGATTTTGGCTAATGGATCCTCGCATTGAATTAGATCTATTATCATTGCCTTATCATTTCTGATAGCCTCGCCCAGCGCCTCCTGAATTTTATTAATGCTCCCAATTCCCAAAACGCATACGATATCGGCTCCCGCCCTGAAGGCTATGCGGGCTTCCAAGTTTCCTGCATCCATTATCTTCATGTCGGCAACTATGACGTAATTATCCCGAAAACCCTCCTCCTTAATTAGAGCGTCTAGGGAATTTCTGAGGGCGGGGATAAGATTGTCTACACCATGCCTTTTAATTGCAGGAGTCCCTGCTTCGATTATTCTAGCCCCTCCTCTGAACGCTTTCACAGCTATATCACATATTGTTTTGATATCGGCATCCAGGTCAAGGGCAACTTGGATTTGCGGTAGTTCAATGCTTTTTAATGGGAGACTGGCTATCTCCAGCTCGCTTAACTCTTTAACTTCTTTTAAAGGAGGATATTTACGCGGGATTCCATCCAACTAAACCCAACCCCTTAATTGGTAATATTCGCTTAGAAGTCTACTAATGTCCACGCCGAGCTTTTTTGGCAATGCATCTTCCACAGGCGCTATTCCAGCATTCACATTGAACATCCTCTCGATGGTGTAGATTCTCGATCCAATTTCATGCAACAATTCGTTGTTAAAGCTCCATCCGGTTATCGCGCTCAGCAACCTAGCTACATCATCAAGCTCATATTCAAGGGTTGTGAAAAGGGCAAAACTATAATATTTACAGAGGATAAGGCTGTCGTAAACGGCGAAGGCGTCTTGGAGCTTAACCACCAATTCCGCCTTCCCATCCTCCTTACTTGGATTAACAAACTCTGGTGAATGCAGAATCTCCGGAGCAATCATGTAAGCCCTCAAATGGCAAGCCCCTCTATTCGATGTTGCATATGCCAATGCTGTTCCAAGAACCCCGGCAGGGTTATAGGCCGGCATTTCAAGTCCCTTAACCACCATGGCCTCTTCCTCCCTTCCAAAAATCTTTGAAGCGTGTCGCACGCCTTTCGAAAGGGGCGACCTGTTATGGGCTATATCCAAAACAAGCTTCTCAGCATCCTCAACGTTTTTAATTAGCCCTATACTCCTTGCAAACCCTATGGCGTTACCAACTGAAATTGTGTCCATGCCAAACTCGTCACACAGATTGCACAGTGGCAATATTTCCCTTTCAAAATCAAAGAAACCGGAGTTCGGACCCATCATGACTATTGACTCATACTCAGGACACTTAGAAACCTTACCCCCAACCCTTATCATTCTTCCGCAAGCTGTTGGACATTTATAACAGCCCCTCCTCTGGACAAAATACTTTTCCTTTATTGTTTCGCCAGAAAATCCGTCCACCTCATCATACGCCAATATCCTTTTCTCAAAGTTATTAACGGGCATGATTCCGGCCATGGCTATAGGATGAACAAGAACAGCCGTACCATGCAGAGCAAGGGATCCTTTATCGCCTGTAACAGGATGGTTTCTTATAAGAAAATTGATCTTCTTTATCAGTTGCATATAGGGCCTTTCATATGCAACCCTAACTTTACCCCTGCCCCTGACGACCAGAGCCTTGACCTTTTTGGAGCCAAGTACCGCGCCTAAACCGCCCCTGCCTGCAGCCCTGCCCTCAGACATTATATTCGCAAAATAAACGCAGTTTTCCCCGGCCGGGCCTATCTCGGCCACTGAGGAACCTGGATGCCTCCGTTTTAGTTCCGCTTCGGTGTCCGCTGTGCTTTTACCCCAGAGGTCACTGGCATCTTTTATATCAACTTGATCCGCATCCACAAACAGGTACACAGGCTTCTCTGAAGATCCGCTCAGAATTAAACCGTCGTACCCTGCTGCTTTAAGATATGCCCCAAAAGAACCGCCCATGGAAGAATCAAAGATTGTTCCAGTAAGTGGAGATTTTGAGCTTATAGAAATTCTCCCAGAACCCGGAACATCGGTTCCGGTAAATGGACCGGTCATAAACATTATCTCATTTTCCTCACTTAACGGATCCGTTTTGGGGTCCAATTCATTATAAAGGATCCATGCGGCGTATCCCCTTCCTCCGATAAAATTATAGGCTATTTTTTCATCGAGCCTTTCATGGGATATTTCATTCACTGAGAGATTCACCCTAAGTATTCTGCCAGCATATCCCCCTTTAATTTCCATTTTTATTCACACTCAAGTGGACGTTGTAACACTCTTATAGACAAATACTGCTAGCTAAAGGTTTCCTTAACTGCCTTGAAACTTTAACTAATTCATCTAAGCTTTAGAAGGAAAATGGAAAGTGGGTGTCTAAATCATAGATAAAGGAAGTTGCCCGCAATGCTATAGGAAGTAAAAATTCTCGTTTATTACCGCAACAAGCACACCATCCAACATTGACGTCACAACTCTATAGGTCTCAATTTTAAGATCTTTTAAACCTCGAATTTTTGTACAAAATTTTCATAACCCTTAATAATTAGATATTAAAATGTTAAGCAATCAAAATCACATCACAACAAAGGGGCAGCTATGGCAAAGTTCAAAGTAGTATTGTCGGATCCGGAGGAGAAAAAAGCAAAAACAATTGAACTAGAGGGAACGCACGTAGCACCATTGATAGGAAAAAAGATAGGCGATATAATAGACGGTATAATACTCGGCATGCCAGGCTATAAAGTACAGATAACAGGAGGATCAGACAAGGATGGTGTACCTATGAGACCAGATGTCCATGGCGGAGTGCGGAGAGACGTTATACTAAGCGAGGGCGTCGGGTTCAACCCTAAAAATAGGGGTGAAAGGAGACGCAAGAAGGTTCGAGGTAACGTGATAACCGAGGATATTGTTCAAATCAACATGAAGGTCGTCGAGAAACCTAGAGTAAAGGGGGCGGCAGAGCAGGAGAAAACCAAAGAAAGGTAATATCCCGGTAAAAACCCTTTATCTTAGTTTACTCGAATAATCATATAAAACAAAAACACAGAAACATTAAACTTAGCTTGAATGCCTATTAGAAGTTATAAGGCGAGAAAAATGAGCGTTGAAAAGCCCTTACCAAGGCAGCCTGAAATTAATATTGGAACTATAGGCCATGTTGATCATGGTAAGACAACATTAGTTCAAGCTCTAACAGGAGTTTGGGCTGCAAAGCACAGTGAAGAATTGAAAAGAGGCATAACGATAAAGCTAGGATACGCTGACATGCCAGTCTACAAGTGCCCAAAATGCGAACCGCCTAAAAATTACTCAAGAAAACCAATATGCCCCCACTGTGGATCAGAAACAACATTCATTAGAGCGGTTAGTTTCGTAGACTCACCGGGCCACGAAGCATTAATGGCTACGATGCTTTCTGGCGCTGCGATAATGGATGGGGCAATACTGGTTATCGCCGCTGATGAGCCGTGTCCCCAGCCACAAACTAGGGAACATTTATTAGCAGCTGAGATAATAGGTATAAAAAATATCATAATAGCTCAAAATAAAATCGACATTGTAACCGACGAAAGGGCGCGTAAAAGCTATGAAGAGATCAAAAATTTTGTTAAAGGGACTATTGCCGAGAATGCTCCAATAATACCCGTGTCAGCCCAACGCTCAGTCAATATAGACGCACTAATCCAAGCAATGGAGGAATTCATACCAACCCCAAAAAGGGACACCACAAAACCTCCCCTAATGTATGTAATAAGATCCTTTGATGTAAACAAGCCAGGAACCCCCATTGAAAACCTAGAAGGAGGTGTTCTCGGCGGCACCATTTTGCAGGGAAAATTTGCCGTCCATGATGAGATAGAACTCCGCCCGGGAATAGGGACAGGAGAAAAAAGCACCTACACCCCGCTATTTAGCGAAATTGTGAGTCTGCATGCGGGAGGAAAAAAGGTAGAAGAGGCCTATTGCGGTGGTTTGGTGGGAGTTGGCACCCTTTTAGATCCATCACTTTCAAAAGCTGATGGTTTAACGGGAAACGTGGTGGGCAAGAGGGATATGCTCCCCGATGTTTTAACGGAATTAAACTTGGAGACATACATTTTGGAGCGTGCTGTTGGAACAAAGGAGCTTGCAAAAGTCGAAAACATCACAAAGGATGAGACATTATTACTGCATGTCGGATCAGCCATAACCCTTGGGAAAGTTACCTCAGTTAAGGCAGACGAGGCGACATTAAAACTTACAAGACCTGTCTGCGCTATGGCTGGCTCAAGGGTTGCTATAAGTAGGAAAATTGCAGGCAGATGGAGGCTAATAGGATACGGAATAATACAGTGAACACGACAAAAGAAAAATTAAAAGTTATATTTGATACCAACGCCTTTTTTACGCCCCTTAAATTTAAGATTGACATTTTTGAAGCCCTAGAAAAACTTTTGGAAAGAAGATTTGAGCCAATATTGCTCTTGCCTGTTAAGCAGGAGTTGGAAAGAATAGCGAAGGAAGGCCCGCCAAAAATGCGGAAAGAGGCCTCTTACGCCCTAAAGTTAGCTGAAAAATGCAGACTAATAGAGTTGGACATGAAGGCAGGCGAATCTCCAGATGACGCCATCTTACGGGTGGCCAGCGAATGGAAATGCCCTGTTTTAACTAACGACAAAGAGCTTAAGAGGAGGTTAAGGAATATAAATGTGCCAGTTATTTATGTGAGGCAAAAATCTCGCCTTGAAACTGATGGGAGGATATGAATGTTCAAGCTTGTAAGGATGGAAGATACAATAAGGATCCCGCCGGAAACCTTTGGAAAACCTCTAGAAAATGTTGGCTATCAGCAAGTAAAAGCGAAGTATGAAGGAGTGGTCGATGAAACATTAGGTTACATTATCGCTGTTACTAATGTCAAAGTAAGCCCTATTGGAAAGATTATTCCTGGAGACGGGGCCACATATCATAAGGTAACCTTTTCACTTTTGACATTCTACCCCCTTCTCCAAGAAGTAGTAGAGGGAGAAGTCGTAGAAGTTGCAGATTTTGGGGCCTTTGTCCGCATAGGACCTATCGACGCGCTTCTTCACGTCTCACAGCTTATGGACGACTTCATATCCTATGACGAAAAACAAGGAGCCCTTATAGGGAAGGAGACAAAAAGGAAGCTTTCGGTTGGAGATAAAGTTAGGGTAAGAATAACTGCAGTTTCGCTTGGGAGGGCAGGCGGAACGGCGAAGATTGGAGTGACAGCAAGGCAACCTTTTTTGGGCAAATTAGAATGGATTGAGGAAGATGTGCAGAAAATAGCTAAACAGCAAAGAATTGAGGAAAAGGAGGCTGGCAAGAAGTGAGCGAGAAGGCATGTCCAACGTGTCGAATTATAACATCTGGAGCCTTCTGTCCAAAATGTAAAACAACTGGACTAAGCGAGGATTTCAGCGGACTTGTAATTATATTTGACCCAAAAACTTCAGCAATTGCAAAGGCAATGAATATTAAAGAGAAGGGACGGTACGCATTAAAGGTTAGGTAAATTGAGCGAAAACAACCCAATATCACCTGAACTTCGAGAAAAACTTAAAAAACCTTGGGGCAAACTCATCCGCGGTTCATTTGACAAAACTACAAATGAAATAAGGGAAATAATTAAAGAAGAGAATCCACCATGCGTTATCACAGTCGGTGATGTTGTTTCAAAAAACCTCGCGAAAGAAGACATAGATCTAAAATTGCTAATTGTGGACAACAAAGTCATGCGAACCAATATTAAACCCCTCTCGCTTCCCGAAGGCGAGGAAGTCCACGTCAAAAACCCGCCGGGCAGAATAACCCAAGAAGCCATAAACGCCATACGAGAGGCTTTTAAAACAGACCGCATTGTCAAGATTATTGTTGACGGGGAGGAGGATCTTTTAACACCGGTCGCTGTGCTCTATGCTCCCGAAAACTCAATAGTGGTTTATGGACAGCCCGGGGAAGGCGCCGTTGTTGTAAAAGTGACTAAAGACAAAAAAGATGAGGCTGCAGCCATATTGAAAGTCATGAGCGCTGCGAAAGGCTAAATAGAGAGAAAATCCATCAACTCAAAAAGCGTGCAGAGAATGGAGATCAAAGTACTATCAGAGACTGAGAACCCCTTGCTAAAAAGGATAGAAGTTGTGTTTCAGGTTGAGCATGACCAAACAGGCAGCACACCGACCAGAAGGGAAATTAGAGAGGCGCTTGCAAGGAAATTGAAAAGGGACCCTGCCTTAGTTTTTGTAAAAAAGGTGGAAACCAAAACGGGTACACATATAGCCGTAGGGACGGCGAACATTTACAACTCAATTGAGCAGGCAAAATTTATTGAACCAGAATACATTATCAAGAGAAACATGCCAGAAAAAGAAAAGGGAGCTGAGTAATCATGTCTGAAGGAAAAAAAGAACCACATGCAAAAAAGGGGAAGAAAGATGCCAGAAAAATCTCTTCGCTTTACAAGATAGATAAGGATAAGCTCATTAGATTACGCCCAACATGCGAACGTTGTGGACCTGGATATTTCATGGCAGACCATGGCGACAGATATAGCTGTGGCCACTGTGGCTTTACACGATACAAGCACACTTAAATCTATACATTAAGATAATTGAAACATGTGAAAAACTGTGATTAGGGTTAGTATTGCGATTACAAATATTTCCGGCGAGCGCTTTTGGGATATTTCGAAACCTCTTCCACTGGTTCAGATAAACACAAACCTCAACCTTGTCGATGTTGAAAGGAAGGCGGAGGACACGCTGGAAGTTCCCTTCGTCTTAACAGTAAGCTACAGCCCTCCAATTGCACAAATGAATTTGAAGGGAAGGGCACATGTTACAGGAAGCAAAGATGAAATTGATAGAATATATTTGGATTATAAAGAAAAGAGGCCTCCACCAGCTATTTTAGTGCAATCTATTTCAAACGTTGTCTTAGTTGAAAGTGTTATTTTATCCAGAACTTTGAACGTTCCACCGCCAATACCACTACCACAAATACCTCAAGCCAAAGACTCGCCTGAAAAGAAAGGGGTTAAAATGGATTATACGACTTAAAATCCTTTACTTTAATGGAACGTACATCGATGAACGTGTAGCACCTATCCCTGGAGTCCCGTGCTTTACTGGTTTGTTTGTTATGGCAAATTCGCCTAAGTAGTGTCCGATCATTTCGGGCTTAATTTCCACAGGAACAAATTCCTTACCATTATGAACACCAATTGTCAGACCAACCATTTCCGGCAGAATTACCATGTCACGTGAATGCGTTTTAATCACAACCTTTTCTCCCCTTTTCATGGCTTCTTTTGCTTTTCTCAGTTTCTCTAAAAGAATCCTCTGCTCCGGGGTTAAACCCCTTTGTAGACTTCTCCTCTGCCTTGAAGGCAGTAGTGTGATGAACTCGTCCATGGACATACTTTGCAATTGCTCAAGCGTGTATCCACGATAAGTGAATTCCCTTGGCATATCCGACTAACCACCTCGTTCTTCGGAAGCTGTCTTCTTCTTTTTTCGACCAGCCGCTCGGGCTGCAATCAATCCGACCTTCTGCCCCGGAGGGGCATTTCGCGAAACCGTTGTTACTTTTCTAGCGCTTCTTTTGCTACTTCCATAGGGGTGAACTGCAGCCACCATTGCCCTCCCACTGGTTCTTGGATATTTACGCCCTCTAGCCCTCATTAGATGGAATTTTGCTCCAGCTTTTAGAAATGGCTTTTCAGTTCTGCCCGCCCCCGAAACAACACCCACCGTCGCCCTGCATTCGTCACGTAAATATTTTACTTTTCCGGATGGCATTTTTACCATTGTGCCCTGGCTAGTGTGGGCTATAACTGTGGCGTAGGCCCCTGAAGACTTTGCAATTTTTCCACCATCACCAGGCTTAATTTCTATATTGCATACCATTGTGCCTTCAGGAATACTGCCCAGCGGAAGTATGTTTCCAACCTCTGTCTGAGCCTTTCCGCCCATCTGAATTTGCTGTCCTACATAAATTCCTTCTGGAGCGACAATATAACAGGATTCCCCGTTTTCAAAGCGCAATAAGGCAAGGGGCGCCCCACGTCCGGGATCATGAATGATCTCCTCGACAACGCCCTTCACCACACTATCAGCAAGATTCTTTGTTAAAGGAGGGTATAAGGATGGCGCCACTCTTTTATGAGTTGCAGCCCTAAATGTGGGCCCGCCCCGTCCTCTTCTTTGAACCCTAATTCTTTTTCCCACACCAACCACCATCCATAATTTTACAATATTCCAAGCTTAATCGCAATGTCTGACGCCTTGTATTCTGGGTGAAGTTTAACATAAGCCTTCTTCTCCCCCCTCGGCG
>CAZZKO010000107.1:0-8443 GCA_964654925.1 uncultured Candidatus Bathyarchaeia archaeon | reverse complement strand
CAAGGATTGAGACATCTATGCAGGTTTGAGAAGGGTGGATACTGCAAGAAAATTAAGCAGAAATGCGAAGCCAAAAAATACCCCCAAATCCTAAAAGAAAAATAAAACCATTTTTAACCAATTTAGCAACGTCCTAGCGCGCGCGTGGATCTTAATGCCGATTGCCCCTCAGAAGCGCATGCTTAATAGAAAATCCGGCATTTTAGCCTATAAAGGAAGAAACGCTGCAGTTAACAGCATACCAAAATAAAACCATAAATCTAATATGTGACTAGTCGAGATTAATGTTAAGGTTTTGGGGAGCTGGGCTGTGACCCGGCTGAGAGGGCGGCTGAGCGCCGTCGACCCATAGAACCTGATCCGGGTAATGCCGGCGGAGGGAAAAACGAGTGAGAAAAGGTGCCTTCAAACTTTTCTAAGCAAAAAATAATAGTCCATTCAAGTTTTTGGAGGTTTTTTGTTGGCAACACAGATGGAGGCGGCTAAAAGAGGGCAGATAACAGATGAAATGCGGATAGTCGCCAAGGATGAGGATGAATCGCCCCAGGCTATTTGCCAGCGCATAGCGGATGGCACGGTCATAATAACAAGAAACCTTCAGCATGAAAATGTTCACCCAGTAGGGATAGGTAAGGGACTGCGTACGAAAGTTAACGCTAACATTGGCGCAAGCCAAGATCTATGTGACTTAAACTTGGAGATTGAAAAGGCGAAAATAGCCGTAAAATATGGCGCAGACACCATCATGGACTTAAGCACCGCAGGGTATTTGGACCATATAAGGAAAGCCATAATAAAGGCTGTTGATGTGCCCATTGGGACAGTTCCCATTTATCAGGCAGCTATAGAAGTTGCGAAAAAGAAAGGCGCGATAATCCACATGACGGAGGATGACATATTCAATGTTATAGAGAAGCATGCGAAGGACGGTGTTGACTTTATGACTTTGCATTGCGGCGTAACACAGCAAATCGTCAAAAAACTGGCAAAGCATCCCAGACTCATGGGGGTTGTGAGCCGTGGCGGAACATTTCTGGCTGCATGGATACTCCATCACGGCAAAGAAAATCCACTTTATGCAAACTACGACTATCTGCTTGAGATGGCTAGAAAATACGATTTTGCCCTAAGCCTAGGAGACGGGTTAAGGCCTGGCTGCATATTCGACTCCACAGACTGGGCTCAAATCCAAGAACTGCTCACAATTGGAGAACTTGTGGAAAGGGCAAGAGCCAAAAACGTGCAAGTAATGGTTGAAGGGCCTGGACATTTGCCATTAAGCGATGTAGTTGCCAATGTTCAGCTTGAAAAGGTCATATGCAAAGGCGCCCCCTTCTACGTGCTCGGCCCCGTTGTCACTGAGATAGCACCAGGATACGACCACATTGTTGGGGCCATAGGCGGAGCATTGGCTGGATTGGCAGGCGCCGATCTCCTATGCTATTTAACACCCGCGGAACATTTAGGCTTGCCAAGCCTTGAAGACGTTAAAGAGGGCGTCATAGCCACAAAAATAGCAGCACACGCCGTGGATATCGTTAAGCTTGGCGCTAAAGCTTCAGCGAAAGACTTGGCTATGGCCAGGGCTAGGGCGAACCTTGATTGGAAAGGGCAGTTTGAAAACGCCATCGACCCTGAGAAAGCCAGAAAAATTTATGGAAGGGTAAAGCCGAAAAGCCCGGAAACATGCTCAATGTGCTCCGAATACTGCGCCATAAAAATTTTAAGAGACGCCTTAAAAGCTGAGGGGCAATGCTTATGAAAAGTCGAATTCCAGTCGCAATCACCATTGCTGGAAGCGACTCCGGAGGAGGTGCTGGAATCCAAGCAGACTTAAAGACCTTTGCGGCTTTAGGCGTTCACGGAACAGTTGCGATCACTTCGGTCACAGCCCAAAACACCCAATCGGTTTTGGCTGTTCACGACTTGAAACCGGAAATTATCCGAGAACAAATTAGGGCTGTTGCCGAAGATTTTGGAATTGACGCCGGAAAAACAGGCATGCTCCACACGGAGGAAATCATAAACGCTGTGGCTTCAGAAGTTGAAAAATACGGTTTTCCCTTGGTCGTAGACCCAGTGATGGTTGCAAAATCTGGAGCACCCTTACTCAAGCCTGAAGCCGTAAACGCCTTAAAAGAGCGCCTGCTTCCTTTGGCAACGGTTGTTACGCCAAACAAGTTTGAAGCTGAAAGGCTTTCCGGCATGGAGATAAAAAGCTTAGAAGAGGCTGAGGCTGCTGCCAGGAAAATTTCTAAAATTGGGCCTAAGGCTGTTGTGGTTAAGGGTGGACACTTCGAAGGCGCAGAAGTGACGGACATCCTCTACTACGAGAGCAAGATTTGGAGGTTCACATCTCCAAGACTGAATGTAAAGACCACTCATGGAACTGGCTGCAGCTTTTCAGCAGCTGTAGCCGCAGGGCTTGCCAAGAAGATGGATATTCCAGAGGCTGTTGAAAAAGCCAAGAATTTTGTGACTTCAAGCATAAAGTTCGGCTTAAAGGTTGGGAGGGGTTACGGCCCGGTTAATCCTATGGCTTATCTTTATCGTGAAGCCTCAAAATATGAGGTCTTGTTAAATTTGGAGGAGGCTAAAAACCTTTTAGAGAAGCACCCGGAAGTTGCCGTGCTTGTTCCAGAGGTGGGCATGAACATCGCCATGGCTGCCAGGTATGCTGAAAGCGTTAACGACGTTGCCGCCATAGACGGGAGGATCGTCAGAACAGCGGAGGGTGTTAGGGCTGCTGGAAACCCTAGGTTTGGGTGTTCCCGCCACTTAGCCAAGTATTTGGTTGAGATTGTTAAGTATGACGAGGATAAGAGGGCGGCAATAAACTTGAAATTTTCAGAGGAAACCTTGAAAATCTTGGTGAAGCGCGGTTTAATTATTTCCTTCTACGACCGAACAAAAGAGCCTGAAGATATCAAAAGGGTTGAGGGCATGACTATACCTTGGGGTGTGAAGGAAGCCATAAAAAATGTTGGTAAAGCGCCGGACGTGATTTATCATAGGGGCGATTTTGGGAAGGAACCCATGATAGTTGTTTTTGGAAAGGACGCCTTATCCTTGGCGAAATTCGCCGTAGAAATTGCCATGGAGGAGAAAGGCGATGCGTAGGTTATATTTGGCGTTTAAGCCAGTTTCTAGCCCATTTCCGCAGACACTCTTCAGAGCAGAAAATGTAGAGCTTATTCACACAGCATGTTTTTCGCATGACCGGTTTTCCGGTTATGATTTTTCCACAAACTTGACATCGCATGTTAGGCTACCTAACGAGGAAATGGCTTTAAGTAGTATAAAGCTCTTCGTAAAGGCTAGAGGCGGAATGGACCATGACTGAAGGGATTAGGGAGATTGAGGAAGAGGTCATAACAAGGGCAATAATTCGAAAGGCTATGGAAGACTGGATAAGCCTGGCGGAAACAGATGTTGTCGTTGTTGGAGCTGGGCCTTCAGGTTTGACTGCAGCCAGACACTTAGCGCAGGCTGGACTAAAGACTGTTGTTTTTGAGAGGAAGCTTTCCTTTGGTGGTGGTATAGGCGGCGGAGGCATGCAGTTCCACAAAATCGTCGTGCAGTCGCCGGCGGACAAGATCCTCCGGGATGTTGGCTGCAAGCTTGAGCCTATAGAAAAGGGACTTTTCATTGCAGATGCTGCGGACATGATGGCTAAGCTGGCTTGCGGAGCCATTGATGCTGGGGCGAAGATAATTTTGGGCGTCACCGTTGACGATTTGATATACCGTGATTCGCCAACAAGGGTTGTGGGCGTTGTGGTGCAGTGGACATCCGTTATAATGGCTGGCATCCACGTTGACCCCTTGGCTGTTAAGGCTAAAGCCGTTATCGACTGCACAGGCCACGATGCCGAAGTTCTCGCAGTAGCCTCGAGAAAAATTCCAGAGCTGGGGATCACCATTCAAGGCGAAAAGTCCATGTGGTCTTCCCGCGCCGAAGAGCTAACAGTAAAAAACACTAGAGAAGTTTGCCCCGGACTTTTTGCGGCCGGCATGGCAGTAGCCGCCATAGACCAGACACCACGCATGGGCCCAATATTTGGCGGCATGCTCCTCAGCGGCGCAAAAGCGGCGCAACTAGTTATAAAGAAACTTAAAGGCAGCATTTGACTAATCACTCATTTGCGCCTAAAAGAATTAAGAAATATCATGAAGCAAAGCAAAATTGTTTGGAAGCCAGCACAACAGGATTTTTTAGAACCTTTCAAAACATCTTGTTCAGGATATCAAGTTTGCGGCGAACACGCATCGATAACCATGTTGATGAGCAGTTGGTGTATGCGCGTGTCCTCCGTGAGCTCAGGGTGAAAAGCTGTGCCAATCATGTTGCCTTGTTGAACAGCGACAATCACATTGCCCAGCTTGGATAAAACCTTAACTTGGGATCCGGCTTCCCGAACGGCTGGAGCCCTAATAAATACTCCATTAAACTTCTTCTCCTAGATCGTCGGAATCTCCAATTCTGCCTCCAAAGATTCTCTCTGTCTTCCGAAGGCGTTTCTCTCAACAACCACATCCATCACATTCAGCGCAGTTTGACTGGTTTCTCCCGCACCCTGTCATAGACCTTTTTAGCCAATAGGACAAGGCCTGCACATGTGCCTAGAACAGGCATGCCGTCATATATTCTCTTTTTAACAACTTGTAATGTCTGGTTAAGGCTTGACAGCCTTCCGATGACTGTGCTTTCGCCTCCTGGTATGATTAACCCGTGGATAGCATTAACTTCCTCAACAGACTTGACTTGTCGGACATGCCCCTCAACACCCATTTCTTTAAAGGCAAGCTTTGTCATTGCTACGTGTTCTTCAATTGCGCCTTGGAGTGCTAAAACGCCTATTGTTGGGTTTTTCAAGCAGTTCCCCTCTCCTGCATTTTCAGCTCTAGGGTTTTGAGGTCGAAGCCCATCATGGACTTCCCCTCATCCACCATTTCCTGGGCTTCTGCAACCTTAGATGGGTCATCATAGAATGCTGTGGCTAAAACTATGGCCCTAGCCCTTTCCAGAGGATCCTCGGACTTGAATATACCGGATCCCACAAAAATGCCGTCGCAGCCTAGGATCATCATGAAAGCGGCATCCGCAGGTATAGCTATACCGCCAGCTGCAAAGTTTACCACAGGCAGTCTTCCAAGACGCCCAGTTTCCACAACAAGCTCATAGGAAACCTTAAGCTCCCTAGCCGCTCTAATAAGCTCCTGCTGGTCTCCGCTTTCGTATATGGCCTTTATCCGCCTAATTTCATTATTAACCATTCTGATGTGCCTAATGGCTTCGGCTACATTTCTAGTTCCAGGCTCGCCCTTAGTTCTGATCATGGATGCGCCTTCCTCTATTCTGCGCAGGGCTTCGCCTAAATCGCGGGCACCACAGACGAATGGAGTTGTGAAATCCCACTTCCAAATGTGTCTCTCCTCGTCGGCAGGTGTTAGAACTTCAGACTCGTCAATCATGTCGACGCCTATAGCTTCCAGCACTCTAGCCTCATAAACATGTCCAATACGGCACTTAGCCATAACAGGGATTGAAACATGATCCATTATCTCCTCAATCGCCTTAACACTTGCCGTCCTAGCGACGCCGCCAGCCTTTCGCACATCATAGGGAAGCCTGTCCAGAACCATAACTGCAACAGCCCCAGCTTCTTCGGCTATCTGCGCCTGCTCAACACTTGTAACATCCATGATGACGCCATGCTTCTGCATGTGGGCAAAGCCACGCTTCACAAGAACAGTTCCACGCCTAACCTCAACCCCTTCAACTTCCTTAATCCGCAATCCCCCGGGATGGGCAACATCGGCTACAAGCGAAATCAATTTAGAGACACCGAATGAAAAAATAGTAAAGTTACAACTTGAATAAAAAATTGCTTTCCAGCAGAAGCCCCCCGGTGACTTCCACCCAAAAACGATGAGGCAAAATCCGTTTTTGATGAGGTCTTCATGAAATTCTCGCCTTCAATTAAGTTAATTCTTAAAAGCCATTTCCCTTTTACCTTGCATCAAAGGTAAGTTTAAGCGGAAAAGGGTGTGAGGCGATGAGGCTGCTCGTTAGCGTTGTCAACGAAAAAGAGGCTTTTAACGCTGTTGAGGGCGGCGCCCATATTGTCGATGTCAAAAATCCCAGGGAAGGCTCTTTGGGAGCTAACTTTCCAAGGGTTATAAGAGGTGTTAAGGAAGCCGTCTCAGAAAACGTTGAGGTGAGCGCAATTATAGGCGATTTGCCCAACCTTCCAGGGACAGCCTCTTTAGCGGCGTCGGGAGCCGCGGTTTCAGGGGCAGACTACATTAAGGCTGGGCTTTTCGGCGTGAAAAAGGCTTCTGAAGCTCGATGCTTGCTTAGGGAGGTTTGCAGGGCTGTCAAGGATTTCAGTGCATCTTTAAAGGTTATAGCTGCAGGCTATGCCGACTACAAAAGTGTGGACTGCTTGAACCCTTTGAAGCTTCCGGAGGTGGCTTATGCCGCTGGAGCTGATGGGGTGATGGTGGATGTTAAATTGAAGCGCGCGGAAAATAGCGTTTTTAGTTTTCTAAGCCGAGGGGAACTGGAACAGTTCGTGGACAGAGCGCACGAATTAAACTTAATCGCTGCTATAGCCGGCTCCCTGAACAAGGCGGATGCCCCTTCATTGTGTGCTTTAGGAGCTGACATAATTGGGGTTAGAGGGGCTGTGCGCGCTGGTAAGGATAGGATCAACGGCGTTGTTCAAGCAGAGTTGGTTCGTGAATTTGTAAGGGAGATCAGAAAATGCGTGGAGGGCTAACAAGGAATAATATGTGTGTAAACTGATTTTCTATTTGCAAGTACTGCATGAATCCTTTCGGGGTGCATGCCGTTAACCACGTAACAGTTCAACCTAAACTTTATAAGAAGTTTAGGCAAGGATTTATCGACGCTTGTCCGTTTATTCCAACTGAGAAGCTGCTCGGCTGCAAGTTGTTCAACAAGTTTAGCATTTGGGCTTTTCTTTGGGTCATCATCGTATATTCCATCAACATCTGTTATTAGCACCAGTTTCTCCGCGTTTAGCACGCCAGCCATGTAGGCAGCTATTGAGTCTGAGGTTACATCCCACGAGTGTTCCAGGGGATCTTCGCAAAAAATATACTGGGAAGGCAGAAGTATAGGCAGCGAACCACGCCCCGCACTTCTTACATCTTCTAGAGAGTAGCATACTTGAGAGTTAGGCGTTATGTCGGATAGGAATAGTCCAAATTGATCCATTGCCAACACGGCCATTTTATGGACGGTGGTTTCAGATAAGCCCCATTCTTCATCAACCTTTCTCACCACATCAGCGAAGACTCCTCCTCCAGGCACTATTAGCATCTTATGCGTTTTGGCGAGGGACGATAGAGTCTTACATAAAGCTTTCAACTCCGCTGGATGTTCGATTAAGCTTCCCCCAACCTTTAAAACCGCTTCCAAATTATTTCTCTCCCTGAAAGTTTGGCTGCCACCATTAGTGCCACGCCAACGCATGGAGACGCGCGGCTCACAGTTAGGCTTATATCGATATTAGAGAATAATAATTTGAGGGTGTCAAGGGGTAGTCCCAGAAATCGGTTCAAACCGCATTATCACCTCCCTTCGAGGTTGATTTAACTATCCCTTGACACCCTCACCCCTATAAACATAACTAAGCCAAAAACAGGCTTCCCTTAAATAAAAAAGCCCAAACAGAATTTTTCAACACTTATACGCGCCTTCACTACGCTACCCGAAAGCGCATATCTGCCTGAGCTTAAAATCGTGGAAGAAATTTGGAACTAGGAGGGTGACGCCGGGAGTGGGATTTGAACCCACGCGGCCCATAGGGGCCACAGGCTCTCAAGGCCTGCGCGTTATCCACTCCGCCATCCCGGCGCGGTTTAACTATAAACATCTAGAAACTGGACTTAAATATTTATTCGAAAAGGGATGCTACAACATGCACCGTAACAATTAAAAATTATGGATACTTTAATTGTCAACGGCTAACGTCCGTTAGTGGCAAAGGGGGCCGGTCGTCTAGACGGTTAGGACATCCGCCTGACGCGCGGAAGGTCACCGGTTCGAGTCCGGTCCGGCCCACTTAAATTTTTAAGTGAATCCTTAATATTGGAGCATTCTTCCATTTTATTGATGGAGTATGCGGGCCAAGTATGCGTATTTGCTTGGGGATGCGGATGTGCGGCGTTGGTTTGATAATTTGGCTGCTAAGTCCATTGTGACTGCTACGGTATATCTGAGGACTTTGGGGCTTTATTGTGAGCTTAATGGGACTGATCCTAAGGCTATTCTTAAGTTTGCTAAGGCTAAGGCTTTCAGGGACGGCTTCACTGACTTTATTAGGAGGATGGAGCGGGAGGGGAAGGCTGGCTCTTACCTGTCCAGGTTTAAGAAGGTGCTTAACAGCTGGCTCTCCTATAACGGCATTAAC
>CAZZKO010000106.1:0-12263 GCA_964654925.1 uncultured Candidatus Bathyarchaeia archaeon | reverse complement strand
AAACTCTTCTTTTCGTATGATTGAGTTTACGCATCTCAGCAGGTGTTAAACGCGGTGAACCAGATAGTGGTTTTTTACAGAGTGCGCATAGAGCCCTTGATACCTTTCGCCTTTTATAATGCGTTTTTGTCGCTCCTCCGGGGACTCTAACTTTAAATCTTTTCAGACTTCTCGTTCGGAGCTGAGGACTAGGCATGTTTTAAGACCTCCGATTATTCTATGGGCATTATACCAATCAAACGTGAAGCTAAAATTCCAAATAAAAATGATGCCATGAAATACCACCAAACAACGGAAATACCGCCTATTCCCGGTATATAGGCCACAGGCCTTGTTCCATAAAATGGGAGAAGTACAAACCACCATACGAGGATGTAGATGAAGGGAATTATTGTCATCAACAGTTGAGGCTTAGCCATTTTGCTTTGCATGTTTGCGATTGCAGATTCCCTCTTTTTAAGTTTTTCAAGGAGTTTTCGATCATTGGCGCGTATTGCTTGCCTCAATAAAGATTGGTATTCTGCAATTTCCTTTTGCATATTTCTGTACCGATCCCAACCAACGAAGTGACTTATCAGGAAACGGTTTATAGAATAGTTTAAGAATGACACGGCTGCGCAGATAATCATTATTGTTATTGTCGCCCCAGGAGCTTCTTGAGCAAACAGCCACTCAGCCAAAGCCATTGTCTATCTCCAACCCTAAGGTTTTTCAAGGAAATTAATAACCATTTTCCAACAATTAAAAGGTATGGCTATTCGCCAAAAATTCTCCTAAAAGCTGGATACATCTCAGCAGCCCTCTCACGCAACAAAATTTCATAGTACTGATATATGATGCCGACCGTTAGGAGTATGCCTATTCCGGACCCGAATACTCCAAGGAAATCTGAAAGACCAGCAATTAGTCCAACTATAATTCCGCCTAGAACTGTTACAGGTGGAATATAACGCTTAAGGATTGTCTCAACGGCTTTGTCTGAGCGTCTATACCCTGGGATCTGCATCCCAGCATCTATAAGCTGCTTGGCAACTGTTGATGGTCCCAAACCGCCTACTTCGAGCCATGTAAGTGAAAAAACAACACAGAAACCTATCAAAATCAGCAGATAAACAATGGCTCTTATGGGGTCCGCCATAACGTTCAAAAGGTTTCCCGGTGAGGTTACATAATAAACCAGTCCGCCAGCTGGTACGTATTGTGTTCCTTCAGGCTTATAGGATCCTAGAAGATTGACCCAAAAGTTGTCTTTACCCCATGGCTGACTCCAAAGGATATATGAAAAGAAGTATATATTAGCGAAGAGGGCTGAAGCAAATATTACAGGAAGGTTTGAGACATATAACAGTTTTATTGGATAGCGGCTTCTAAAACCTCTATAACTTGCATAGGACAGAGGAAGCTCAACCCTAACACCTTCGAGGTATATTATTGCAAGGAAGACAATGATTGTTGAGAAGAAGCCTATGATTGACGGGTAGCTGCCCCTTAGCAGAAGACCGCTCACAGGCTTCCCGCTCATTAAAGTCTGAGCTAAGGCTACGAATAAGCCTGAACTTCCGTATTCATCCACAGGTGGGGAAGGATAAAAGCATTCAAGAAATATTTGCTGAGCAACTCCTGCCATAATGAAGAGACTTATTCCGCTTCCAAGCCCCCAACCCTTCTGAATCAGCTCATCTAATAGCATCACAATTACTCCGGCTGCCAAAAGCTGTAGGAAAACTATCACGGCCGTGGGGCCTGGTAAAGCGCCATACATGCCGCTAATTATGTAGGCGGACGCTTGAACTCCTGTAAGGATTAATGCGAGAACCTTACTTGCAGCCGTAAAAAGGGCTCTATCTTCGGCCTTAGACATATCACATTCGATTATGGCTGAACCAGCGAGAAGCTGCAATATAAGACCTGCTGTAACGATAGGGCCTATGCCGAGTTCCATTAGGGTGCCTCGGGTTGAAGCAAAAATTATCCTTAATGGAGCAAGCTGTTCTTGCACTTGAGATGGGATACCATAAAGACGGCAAGCATTGCTGGACATGACAAGGTATACTATAAGGGCTATTGCTGTCCAGAAGATCTTCTCATTAAAACTCACTTTTCGCTCTGGGGCCTTAACCTCAGGGACAAAACGGGATATGGGCTTGAAAAAATTTAGAAATCTTCCGGCCATGAGCTGATATTACTCCCTGGTCTTTGACTCTATTATAACCTGTCCTCCAGCCTCTTTCACTTTTTCTTCAGCTGATTTTGAACATGCAGCCACTTTTACGATTAGAGGCTTTGTAACCTTACCCCCTCCGAGGAGTTTAGTATATCCCAGGGACCCCAAATCTATGAAGATTTTTCCTTCTTCTACTTTTGTCTGAAGTTTTTCAGTCATTTCATCAAGCTTGCCGACATTTATGATTCTGCATTCCATTCTTAGACTTCGCGGAGAGGTGAAACCATCCTTTCCAAAATAGTCGGGCTCGTATGTTATTACATAGGACCAGCCATGCTTATGGCGTCCAGCCCTCCGATATCCTTTAGACCCAGACTTCCGATGCTGGCCTACTCTACCATAGCCGCATGTCCTTGATCCACGCTTTTTTCTGATTTTTCTTTTGCTGTGAGGCATCGCATTTAACCAGCCAGTTCTTTTATAGCCTTTGCTTCCATAGCTTTTTTAAGAATTATTTCAACAACCCCATTTTTATATGTCATACGCATTGACTCTGGAACTACAGCTTTAGGGAGACTTAAAATTTTATGATAGCTACGTCCATGAGCGTTCGCTGATATAACCAGTCGCCTCTGCTCGACATGGACCTTTATATTTTCCTTTCTGAAACCTTTAAGTTCGGCAACTACCATTACATTTTCGCCGTTCTGGAATATATCTATTAGGGGTTCAGGTTCCTTAAACAATGATTTCCTCAAAGAATTTGATCCAAAATTGTGTTTTGCTCTTAAGTTTTTGTTCCGAATCCTGTATAGTTTTCCGCTTTTAGGTCTACTTCGAGGGTCTAACCATTTTGGACGTTTATCGCTTTTTCGCCACTTCATCCTCAATTGCCCCTCTTACAATGGCATTTCCAAACTTGCTATAAAAGGTATCGGCCTCCTGTATATGGAAAAGCTTATAGTAGCATCATGATGACGCATTAAAATTTTGAACTAAATCATCTGTTTTAGGAGGAAGTTAATTTTTTCGCCCCTATATCCTAGTTCGCCTCCACTTCCATAACTTTTCTTTATTTTTCCTTTGAAGCCTCCGCTTGGGGGGTGCAGCCTAAAATATGGCTGTATATTTGGAAGTTTCCAGTATTCAACTTTGCAGGAGTATATAGCTTCTGCGAGTTCATCAATAGAATTGAATCCAACTTCTTTAGCATACTCATCAGTTATTTTTTTGTTTCCTTCAAGACGTCCCCTCTCTTTTATAAGGAGGGCCACAATCTCTTTTGATGGCTCACCCCATGTGATAAAATTCTGTGCCGTTCTTAGCATTCCAAGAAATGATGGCCTATTATCTATTAGGACAGCATAATTATTCTTCTTCAGATTTAACATTCGAAGGGTTTCCCTAACTTCCAATGGCGCACTTATAATCCCGCGAATCCTCACAGCTGCAATACATTTGCGCTCTATTCCTGCTTCTTCCGTCAATTATTTCACCCAATCCATTGGTGTTATTATGTTATAAGTTTTCTTTAGAGCATCAAAAACGGCGTAGGCGAAGGATGGAACAGTCCTAGTGGAGCCGAAGCTTCTAGTCCAGCTGTCCTTTATTCCCGCAAGTCCAAGTATCACCTTCGCAATCTCGCTAGCCACTAGACCTAAGCCCCTTGGCCCTGGGAGAATGACAACCCTCACCCCGCCGCATTTTCCCTCCACCTGGAATGGCACAGAGTGGGGCTTTCCACAACCGCATTCCCAACTTCCGCAACCACGTCTTATCGGGATGAGGTTAAGTCTAGCATTGGCAGCCGCCTTTTCTATTGCTGTTCGAACCTGGCTTGCTTTATCAGATCCTAAGCCCAAATAACCATCCCTGTTCCCAACGGCCACGATAGCTTTAAATCTTGACCTCTCTCCAGCGTCAGTTTGCTTTTGTACAAGATTTACGTTTATAACTTCCTCCTGCAAGTCAGGTAGCAAAGCATCAACAATTTGGGGCTCTTGTATCCGCAAACCCTCCATAAATATCTCCTCTATGGATGTTATCTTGCCCTCCTGAACAAGTCTTCCAAGCCTTGTTCTGGGGACCCATCCCTCTAGGCTCTTAGACCTGCCCTTTTCAGCCTCCATTGCTCTTACCTCCAGACTTGAACGCAGCTATTATTGCCTCTTTAACCTCTTCAAAGTGCTTAGGCAGATTTTCGGGGGGAATATTGTTTTTAAGATACCCAGAGAAAGCGGAAGCATATTTTTCCTGATTTGATGATAACATTTTCGCGTATTGAGCTATGTGCTCACCCTTTATCCTTGATTCAAGAGGCAAAATATCTTCACTATGGGGAACCTTGACACCAGCATCCAGAAATCCTTTCAGAACAGCAAAAACCCTTGAACCTTTAGATGGTGAATGAAGCCCTATGTCTAATATGGCCTCATTAATACCTTTGGAGATAGCTCTTAGCCCGCATAAAAGCCCTGTTAAATAGGCTGCTGGAAGGTTCCCTCTAGGCGCCTTCCACCCAAATTTCCTGAGAAGCTCTCGGCTGTGGGCTGAAACCAGTATAATATCACCCTTTGGTTTGGCTGCAGCAACCTGCACAATAATATTCTTAAGCGAGCCACGAACTATAAGACGCGGCTTTCCAGATATGACTAGGGCTTTCCTTTTTCTATAGTTGGTTTTTCCTTCCCTTTTTCTACGGTATGGAACACAATACCTAGCATTTTTAGCCATCAACGCTTCCTCCAAAGATCATGCGCCTTCAAGTAGCGTTCCAAATCAGCTGTGGATGAAAATCGCCCGCTCTTCGCCATGACGTAAAGTTTTCGGTAGGTACTCTCGCTTATAATCTTATTCATCTTTAACTCTCTAAGCTTTTTCCTTATGGCGCGAATTCTAAGCATCCAAGCCTCCTTTTTAGAAAATCTTGCCCCAGCCGCGCCGCTTATACTCCCAGCCCCTCGTCTTAGCCTCCTCTTTTTATGGATTATTTTGGCCCTCGCTCGGCTTACACCCTTCTCTTTTAACGGTTTAATAACCCCTTCATGGATCAGCTTCCTTATATCATCCCGGGTTATTGCAGCTTCAACATCATCAACCCTATTAGGGTCTATCCAAACCCTATTCTCGCCAACCTTGAGTATTTCTGACGCCAGACGCCGCTGATTTCTGAGATTTGTCATTTCCCACCCTCTTGCTTTTCAACCCTTCTGCTTTGCTGCTTTTCAGACTTCTCGGTTTTATTTGCTTCAGCCTCTTTAATTTCCGCAGATTCTTCTTTAGCTTCCTCCTTGACCTTTTCAAGCTTTTCTTTCCCCATTTCCCCAGGATTTAAAACGAATATGCCTTTCTCTTTCGCTGCCGCAAGAATCTGCAGCCTAGTTTTCTTCCCAACGGTATGAGCAATCCGCACAGCTTGGCTTTCAATATCCACCTTTTCAAGGTCCTTAACGTTATATACTAGAACTTCCTCATATCCCGAGGGATGCAAGTTCCTAGCCATCTTAGGGCCACGGTAACCGACATTTACCGTTTGAGGCCAGCCTTTAACTTTTTGCCTCATTTTGTTGTCTATGCCTTTTGGTCTGCGCCAATTCTCCTTTAACCTAACATAGCGCCAGCTTTCTTGTCTAACAAAGTTGGGCTTTTTGCTTTTTATTCTGCTCCTTAAACGTAATGCTTTTTCTATGGTTACCATATCTTTTTCACTTTCACTCATTTCAGTCCATACCCTCTCTCCGTTCGTATAGATATATTCCGTCTAAGAAGATGCGGGGGTCCTTCTTCTTGATTTTGGTCGCTTGCTCTATGTTTGCAGCTGTTTGACTGACTTCTTCAATGTTAATCCCCTGGACTATAACGTCGTCGCCTACAACTTTAACTTTAGCATCGCCTATGATCTTCGCTTTTCTTGGAGCACGTTCGCCAGTAAAGTTCTCTATAAGGATTGTTTTGTTTTTCTCATCAACTTTTACGGAAATTGGAAAGTGGGAGAAAACTATTTTCAGCTTATAAGTGAAACCCTCCCTAACTCCTACAATCATGTTGTTAATATGGGCGTAGACTGTCCCTACCATAGCGCTTTCCCTTTTGCTTGGCCAAGTAGCCCAAATTTTTATGTTCTTACCATTCATTGCTATGGAAACAGGGGCTTTGGAAAGATCTCTTGTTAAGGTTCCCTTTGGCCCTTTAATTGTGATTTTCCGCCCCTCCAATATTGCCTCTACATCATCTGGAACTTTAATAACCTTTGAAACTTCAATGGCGCGCATCCTCTTACCCCCTAGTATACGAATGCTAGAAGTCTTCCTCCAATTTTCTTCTCTTTAGCCTCCCTGTGGGAGAAAACTCCAGAGGATGTGGAGATTATTAGTATCCCCATGTCCCTTGATGGTAGAAACTTCTTCTCCCATAACTCTATTTCATTAGCCTTCACCGCAAAACGAGGCCTAACGGCCCCGCATTTGTTTATCCTGCCCAAGAGTTGGACTTTAAATTTTCCAGCACGACCATCATCTATAAACTCGAATTCTCCAATGTAACCGTTCAACTGCATAACCCTCAATACCTTACCAAGCAGCTTAGAAGCTGGGCTAATTACGCATTCCCTTTTGTTGCGCAGTTCGTTATTCCAGATCGTCGTTAATCCATTTGACAGTATATCCATTGGGCTTTCCCCAGTCACTCATATTTTTTGAAACCGAGCTTTTTAGCTACCTCCCTAAAACAGTGTCTACACAAATATAAATTATAGCGTCGGATAACAGGTCCATAGGATCCGCATCTTATGCAAGGTCTCGCTCCTTTGCCGAATTTTCTTTCTTTTTTAGGCTTCTGCTTGGCCATAAACTTCACACCTTTAAGTTATTTCAACTCCAAACATGTCCTTTACAAATATCATGGCCTCATCAGGTGTTATTCTATGATTTGAACCTATCTTTGCTCTTGCCCTACGTCTATACTTCACACGCCACCCGGGACGGCTTAGGGAAACACAAACATCCATGCCAAATATGCCTATTTCTGGGTCATACTTAGCTCCCGGAATTTCTATATGCTCCTTTATCCCAAAGGAAAAGTTGCCGTTTTTATCAAAAGAGCTTTTTGGAAGCCTATTGTTCACCACCTGTAAAGACTTCTTTAAAAATTCTATGGCTCTTTGCTTCCTAAGAGTTACAACACAGGCTATTGGTTCACCTTTTCTAATGCCGAAGTCTCTTATGGTTTTCTTGGCCAATCTCTTGCACGGAGTTTGCCCAGTTAGATCTTTTAGGACTTTTGAAGCTTTTTCTAATGGCTCTCCAGACTTTCCTGTGCAGATATTAACTACTACTTTTTCAATTTTTGGTTTTAGCATTGGATTTTCCTCCCACCGTTTGCGAATTTCTTCTTCAGACGACATCAGCCAACGCCTCCGGTAAAGATATTAACGGGCTTGTTTCACCAAGTGCAAAAACGAATTTTAATATTGTCTGATATTGGTTGCCCTTATCATCCTCTATGGTTACTATAGCGTTTCGCCGCTTTCCTTTGACTTCTTCTATATCAACAATTCTGCCATATTTCCCAACGTTCTTGCCTCCTGTTATAATCGCAAAGGCGCTTTTCGCTAACTTTACATGCTGGAGTATTTGCCTTTCGGGCAAGCTGATTTTTATTGTATCAAGGGTTTTGTAGACGTCTTCCTGGGGGTTGTTTGGATCTGCAACCTTTACTAGAATGTTTGATCCATCATGAAGGTTTAACTGTATATTCCCATTTTTTACCACGGTCTTATTTTCAATTCTGCAGAGTTTAAATTTCGCTTCCTCTTCAGAGATGGGATGCAGGATTAGCCCCTTATGATGGGGTATAACCCTGAAAGTCTTTCCTGCCTCTGGTATGGATATGACATCCATTGGACCTACAGGGAATGAGTCGTCCCTTCTAACTTTTCCATCCACGTAAACTTTTCCCTGCGAAGCTATTATCTTAGCTTCTTTCCTCGTTTTTGCTAGTCCTAAAATGTCACGGAGGATCAGGGCTAATGGTATGGATCTTTCCATTGAGTGAGGACCAGGGGAAGGTCTAACAACCCAGACGTACTCCTTTCTGTGAATAGGCCAAATTTTTGGGGCTGGTTTACGCTTCAGCGTTGTTGTGCTACCCTTTTTACCCACCATCTACTCCTCCTTAACTTCAGTCTCTTCCTTCTTTTTTCTAGCCTTTGCACGAGGCTTCTTTTCCTCTTTACCAGCAGCCTCTTTCGTCTTTACTTCTTCGGAGGCTTTTTCCTCTTTTGACTCTTTGGACGCCCTTCGTCTTCTTTTTGGCTTTTCCTCTTTAGATTCTACAGTTTCTTCGGGTTTAGCTGCTTCTTCCGCTATCTTCTTTCTTCTTGGCGCTCGCTTTGGTTTTTCTTCAACCTTTGCCCTCTCTACTGTTTCCGGAGGTGCCTTTGCAACTTCTTCAGGCTTTGTAGGAACTGCTTCTTCTTTGATTTTCTTCCGCCTTTCCAAAATTTTCTTCCGCCAATTGTCTTCAAGGTTTATTTTTGTAATCATAACCTTGGAAGGATGAATTGGAATAAAAACTGTGGTTCCATCTACCTTCTCTCGGGTTAAACCCTCAATGTAAATTCTATATTTTTTCCTATCAACCTTTATAACCTTGCCCTCAAAATTCTTATGATCACCCCTCATCACACGTACGGTGTCACCCCTTCTTACTGGCAGGTTTCTAGTGCCATAGGTTTTCCTCAACTCTGGGGAGAGAGAGACTGCAAAATGTTTGTAGCGAATATGATCTGGCGCCTCGAAAAGTTTCTTTCTTTGTTTTGTGGGCTTTTTAGATTTGATTAAAGTTTGCGCCATTTCCCACACCTTTATATTATTATGCTCGCAGCGCTGGCTATTCGCGGCCATCTTTCCGCGGCTTCTCTCGCTACCGGGCCGCGAATTTCCGAGCCTTTCATTTCTCCTTCAGGAGTTATTATAACTGCAGCATTATCTTCGAATTGAACCCATACACCATCTACTCTACGGTATGGCATCCTTTGCCTGATTACAACAGCTTGGAAAATTTTCTTTCTCATGTCTGGGGTTCCCTGCCTAACGGATACCGTTATCCTGTCGCCTACGGATGCTGTTGGTTGTCGCCCCAATCGCCCCTTATAGCCCATAACTTGGATTAAGCGCAACTCCTTAGCACCCGTGTTATCGGCACATTTGAGGATTGTCCCTGTGGGCAATCCTCTAGAGATTTTAGGAATCTGACCAACAGCTCCTTTTGCAACTAATCCTCTTGTCTTTGCCTTCGCAGCCAACTAGCCCTTCTCCTCCTTCTTTTCAACAACCACAAAGGATACTGTTTTGCTTATGGGGCGACACTCAGCTATGACTACATGATCGCCCTCCCTAGCGTTTATACAGGGCGGATTATGGGATGGTATCCGACTATGCCTTCTCTCGTATCTCATAAACTTTGGAACATAATGAAGGTAGTCGCGTTGAACTATCACTGTTTTATCCATCTTGGCGCTGACGACAACGCCTTCAAGTATTCTTCCCCTTACTTTGAGTTCGCCGTGGAAGGGACAATTCCTATCATTGCATGTTTCTTTTGGTTTCTGGAATGTTAGCGACATCACCACAGCCTCCTTACCTGCTTCTTGAGGCGATCCTCAGGCCTTCCAACTAGGAGGGCTCCATCAATTTCTACAACGGTGCCATCAGGAAACTTGAATTGGAAGGTGGAGACCTCCTTGACTATTTTCTTTCTTTCATTCCCTTGGAGGATTGTAAAAGTGTTTCTTGTTTCATCGATAACTCTGCCTTTTATACCAACATAACCTCTACTACTGCTTCTAACAATTTTGGCTTCGGTTCCTATAAACTCAAATCGTATTATATCTGGAGTGACATTCATTTTACTTCCCTTTCCTAGCTATTTTTTGCCCAAGTTTCTGCTCTCTCTCCACAGTCAGAATCCTTGCTATTGCTCTTCTCAGCTGCTTTATCCTTGCTGGGTTTTCTACGCTACCTCCAGCCTTTATCATGGTTTTTAGCCTAAGAAGTTCAGCCCTAAGTTCCATGAGTTTCTCCGCTCTCTTTTCTGGAGGCATTTCTCTGATTTCTTTGACTCTAAGCAGCGGCATCTTTATTTCCTCCCCCTTTTTGCCCGCCATCTACTTTTGGTTCAACCATATTTTCCTTGAATTCGCCTGACTCCGCCGTTGGTGGAGCGACATCAGCTATTTGGATTTTGTCTGGGAATTTTGCATCGGGCGGCATTATTCTTACTTTTACTCCAAAAATTCCCGGCTTTAGTTGGACGTGAACCACCGCTTTTCTCATATATTTCATTGCAGGATCGCCGCATTTTGGTAGGTAGCCAGCTTTAAACTTCTCGTATCGCGCCCTTTCAGTTCTAAGCTTTCCGCCAATGATGATTTCAACGCCTAAGGCTCCAGCCTCCACGATTTGGTTTAATGCCCAGAATCCTGCCCTTCTAAAGTGCACGCCCCTTTCAAGGGCTGCGGCTATACGGGAAGCCATGATGTAGGGATTTAGTTCTGGAACTTCGATTTCTGAAACTGAAATTTGGGGATTTGAAATCTTGAATCGCTCCTCCAAAATTTTTGCAAGCTCCCTTATGGTTTCTCCGCTTCGCCCTATCACCGATCCCGGGCGCATCGCATATATTACAACATGGGTTCCCAGCGGGGTTTTTGAGATGTCCACCCCGCCATATCCTGCCCTTTCAAGTTTTTTCTGCAGGAATTCATCTATTTGCGCCCTTTTCTTGTACTCTGAGATAAAATGTTTCACAACCGACATTAGGCTTCCTCCGGTATTTGCGGCATTTCCTCCAAAATTACCTCCACATGTGTTAGGGTTTCAAATCGGGGTGTAGCCCTTCCAAAGGCCCTTGGCATATACCGTTTAATCTTCATCCCGGGATAGGCGGATGCATGTATTATTTTAAGTCTCTCGGCATCTAAGCCCTTGTTCTCGGCGTTATTTTCAGCGTTTCTAAGAACTTTTAGGATTTCCTTCGCCGCTTTCACGGGATGTTTCCCCGCGTATGCCTTTTCCAGTCCACGATGATGAGCTGCTTTCTTGTTAAACCTTTTAAATGGAACAATTCTCCTTTTTGCTATAACATCTTTTAGGAAACTTTTTGCTTCTGTCAGCATCATTCCTTTTATGGTATTGCATATTTCGCGGGCTGATTTATGGGATATCCTAAGCTCTCGCCCGCTAGCCTTAACTGTTGTTTTAGGGTCTAGGAACTCCTCAGGTACGGAGTATCCCCATTCTGGCACTTGCACTCTCACTCCAACTGTGCAATTGAACAGCTACATGGCGATTTATATTGTTTTCCATAGGCTTATACATTTTTAATTTGCCACACACGATAGCTTCTTCACCTTAACGAACCGTTTATGTTCAAGATTGAGCGTTTAAAGTTCGGGGGTGCATATGAGCGCAGGCGACGAATTGATTACCATGCTTCACGGCGCAGGCGGGATGGTTATGCATAATTTTGTGAAAAAATATATTTTAAGGTACTTCGGCGGATCCGGGTTTGAGGTTCCCCTTGAAGCCCTTGATGACGCTGCGGTCGTCGGAGACATTGTTTTTAAAAGTGACTCCCATGCAGTCAAGCCGATATTTTTCCCAGGAGGGGACATCGGACGACTGGCAATTTCTGGGACAGTTAATGATATCGCAGTTTTAGGAGCTGAACCATATGCTTTAGCATGTGGACTTATTCTTGAAGAGGGGCTCGCCATTTCAGATCTTGAGAGGATATTAGCCAGCATGCAGCAAACATGCAAAGAGGCGGGAGTAAGCATAGTTACAGGCGATACGAAAGTGGTGGAACGGAGCAATCTGGGGGGCTGTGTGATAAACATCTCTGGAATCGGCAAAAGAACAGATGCTTTGGAGAAAAACCTACAGACTGTCAGATTGTTTAGAAGGGACTTTAATGCCCGCTGGATTTTAGATTCTAATCTTAGACCTGGAGATAAGATAATACTGTCCGGAACAATAGGCGATCATGGCTTGGCGGTATTATCAGCGCAAGAAGGCCTAAACTTCGGAAGCGAAATAAA
>CAZZKO010000105.1:0-24607 GCA_964654925.1 uncultured Candidatus Bathyarchaeia archaeon | reverse complement strand
GAAGAAGTTGGATCCGAAACGCAAGTACTCTTCTGCAGAATTTCTCTATCTTTTCGGAAAAGAACTTTCATCCCTTGGAATAAAAAGCATAGTGGCTAAAGCCTACGAGAATAAGGTTCCTGTTTTCTGTCCAGCCATAGTTGACAGCGGCTACGGGATAGCCTACCTTCTAAATAGGAAATATGACCGCGACTTCGATATAACCATCGACCAGATGAGGGACTTTGAACAGCTTACTGAAATAAAGGCTAGAGCCGAAAACAGCGGTGTCATATACATTGGCGGCGGTGTTCCCAAGGACTTCATTCAGTTAACAACTGTCAGTGTTAGCCTTACAGAATCAAGGAGGGGTGAGCATGCCCATCCCCACAAGTATGCAATACAGATCACAACAGACTCACCGCAATGGGGTGGGCTTTCGGGATGCACCTTCGAAGAGGCTATAAGCTGGGGCAAAGAAGCTAAGGAAGGTCGTAATGTCCAATGCTACTGTGATGCAACAATAGCCCTGCCCATAATAGTCCATGCTTTAGCTGAGAGAATAGATAAAAGGAGGAAGATTCCAGACTTATCATGGCTCTTCGATGGCTTAGAATAGCGTTGGCGTATCTTATGGATAAAGTGAGAGACTTCGAGATATCAAAAGGCATATCTGCAGATATGCTTATGAGGCAGATGAAGGAAAGTGGAGGTTTCACAGCGAAAAATTTGGCAATAGGCGTGGACATTTTAGAGGAAATGTTGAAAGATCATGATTCAATGAATTTTCTTTCCTTTCCAGCGTGCATTATGGCGACTGGAACCAGAGGCATAATAAGGGAAATGGCGAAGAAGAAATGGTTCAGCGTGGTGGTTACAACATGCGGCACTTTAGATCATGACCTGGCCAGATGCTATAGGGAATACTACCAAGGCGACTTCTTCATGGATGACGGGGAACTCCATAGGAAGGGTATCCATAGAATTGGAAATGTTCTTGTACCCCGCGAATCATACGGCGAGATAATCGAGGCTAAAATGTTAAAATTTCTCAAAGAGCTTAAGTCAGAAGGAAAAAAATCGTTAGCCACATATGAATTATGCTGGGAACTGGGTAAACGACTTAATGAGGGTTCATTCCTTTATTGGTGCTGGAAAAATAAGATTCCAGTGATAGTTCCCGGGATAACAGATGGCGCGGTCGGATACCAGATTTGGCAGTTCTCCCAAGAAAACGACCTTAAAATAGATATTCTGAAGGATGAGCAACTGCTAAGTGATCTTGTTTGGAATGCTAAGAAATCCGGAGCCCTCATCATAGGCGGGGGCATATCAAAGCATCATGTTTTATGGTGGAACCAGTTCAAAAACGGGTTGGACTATGCGGTATACATAACAACAGCCGTTGAGTATGATGGAAGCCTCTCTGGAGCTAGACCCCGGGAGGCTATATCTTGGGGAAAAATAATGGAAAAAGCTAAAACAGTCATTATAGAAGCTGATGCTACAGTGGTTTTGCCGCTTATTTTTGCAGCCCTCATTGAAAGAATGTGAACAATTAGGCGGTGTAGACCCTGAAGATAGCCGTATCCGGTAAGGGTGGAGTTGGTAAAACTCTCGTGGCCGCTGGTCTAGCATACGCCTTTGCGAGGAGGGGCTTCAAGACAATAGCCATAGACGCTGACCCCTCCCCAAACCTTGCTTTAACATTTGGGCTATCCCCTAAGGAGGCTGAAAAAATTGTTCCCATTTCAGAGAACAAACAACTTATAGACTCGAAAACCGCCACCGGATATGCAGGTGTTTATCGTCTAACCTTTACGGTGGACGATATTGTACGTGACTATTCTGTTAAGACGCCTTTGGGCGTGAACCTCATAGTCATGGGAACTGTGCGTTCCATGGGCTCCGGATGCACATGCCCAGGAAACGCTGTCGTACGTTCACTTCTTAGGCACCTGGTTGTTGAAAGGGATGAAGCTGTAGTGTTGGACATGGAAGCCGGTGTTGAACATATGGGCAGAGGAACAGCCCAACATGTTGACACCATGCTCATTGTGGTTAACGCTAACATTAAAGCCCTTGAAACGGCAAGACATCTCCACGAACTGAGCATCCAAGCTGGCATAAAACAGTCATTCTTGGTTGGAAATAAAATCGAAAATGAGGCTCAAAGGAAGACCATTGAAAACTTCGCGGAAAAAGCAAGCATGGAAGTTTTAGGGTTTATACCCTTCGACCAAAAAGTTGTAGAAGCCGAAATGCTGGGGGAAACCCCGCTTAAATTCGGCGAGTCCGAAGCGATAAAAGCTATTGAAAGGTTGTTTGAAAAGCTACTGCAGAAGAGATACCTAAATAAGTTTGACTGAGAGTGGATAGGCGAGGCTGAGAGGCATATGCGGCTGCTTGTAACAATGGGTAGGGGTGGAACCGGAAAAACAAGCTTCGTAGCTCTTATGACGAAGTACTTTATTGAACTTGGGGAGACACCGCTCCTTCTGGTGGACGCGGATCCAGATCAGAACCTCGGCGAAATGGTTGGCATAGACCTCCATGAAAAGGGCAAGAAATCCATTTCGGAGCTTCTTGTGGAAACTTTTCTGGTTGAAGGCGGAACCACGGTGGGTGTGCCACCATCAGAGCGTATTGAAAGTAGGATATGGACACATGGAATGTATGAAGGCGAATACTTCGATTTTATAGCTGTTGGAACAAAGTGGATTGAGGGATGCTACTGTCTTCCAGACGCCGCCCTGAAGGGGGCACTTGAAAAGCTTACAAAAAACTACAAGTATGTACTGATAGATTCCCCTGCAGGTTTAGAGCATCTGAACAGGCGGATAACGACTAGGGTTGATGATATCTTCGACGTGATAGATCCATCTAAAAAGTCCTTTGACCATGTCCAACGCGCCTATCGCGTGGCGAAGGAAGTGAGAATAGAATTTAAAAACTTCTATGTTGTTGGCGGCTTCAGGTTCCCGGAAAGCCTCCAGAAAAAAGCAATGGAAGCCTTGCCCTTCAAGTTTTTGGGTAAAATAGCCTACGACGAAAACGTTGAGGATTACGTTCTCTCCGGGAAACCTCTTCTAAACTTACCCTCAAGTACTCCAGCATATAACTCGGTTAAAAAGATTATGGAAAACGCTGGGTACGTTAAACGTTGCTAGTAAGGTGATGCTTGTCGATTTATAGAAAATTTCCGAAAAACTTAAGGACTAGGGCTTGTTAGTTAAGTCTCTATAACTACAACGTCAGGTTGGATTTGATATTGAGTAAAAAAGAATTGCATGTTAAGATCGGGGAATTAAAGGCTGATGTTGGACTTATAAAGAATTTTGAATTGTCTATCGGCAAAATAGTTGAGGAAACATGGGCCGAGCCCATGGGGCCTACGCCTTTCCCATCGCCGACGGCCCTTAGAGAGTGGGATATGAAGCTTCTGCAGCGTTACAAGCCGTTTTATATGCCTTTCTGTGACGTTTGCTGTCTCTGCACATTTGGCAAGTGCGATCTAACCAGTGGTAAGCGTGGAGCCTGCGGAATAGACATGGCGGCCCAGCAGTCCCGCATGGTGCTTTTGGCATGTTGTATCGGCGCCGCCACTCACATAGGACATGCTCGCCATCTTGTGGAGCACCTGATAGAGAAGTATGGTAGGCATATGCCGCTAGATGTGGGCGGGTTAAACATTCAGGTTGAAGCGCCTGTCACCAGGCTTGTATGCGGGGTAAAGCCTGAAACAATTGGCGACCTGGAGGAGGTTCTAGACTACGTTGAAACCCAGCTAACTCATTTGTTATCCGTTTGTCACACGGGGCAGGAGGGGAATAACTTAGACTTTGAGTCTAAGGTTTTCCATGCAGGCATGATAGATCACGTGGGCCTGGAAGTTGCGGATATGGCCCAAATAGCGGCTTATGGTTTTCCCAAGGGGGATCCTGATGCGCCGCTTGTGGATTTGGGTTATGGCACTGTAAACGTGGAGAAACCTGTAATCCTCTGCATAGGCCACAACGTTGTTCCGTCTGTTAGCATAATAGACTATATCAAAGAGAGCGGCCTTGAGGGTCAAGTTGAGGTCTGCGGTTTATGCTGTACAGCCCATGACATCACACGCTATTATAATCGTGGAAAAATCATCGGTCCAATTTCATGGCAGCTGCGCTTTATAAGAAGCGGCGTAGCTGATGTTATTGTATTAGATGAGCAGTGTATCCGCTGCGACGCTTTTGAAGAGGCTAAAAGGGTTAAAGCCCCCGTCATAGCTACTTCAGAGAAAAACTGTATGGGTCTTCCCAACCGTACAAACGACAGCGTGGAATCCGTGGTGGAAGACCTTGTAAGCGGCAAAACGCCCGGTGTGTTAATTCTTGATCCTGAAAAGGTTGGCAAAATAGCCGTAGAGGTGGCTTTGAAGGTTGCCCCTCTGCGAAATAAGCTGAAAGCCCTTCCAGAAACCGATGAAATCATAGATATGGCGGTTACATGTCGCCAATGCAACCTATGCAGGCGCGCTTGCCCCCAAGACCTTAACATTCCAGAGGCGATTAACGCTGCCCTTCAGGGATCATTAAGTGAGCTCGCTGAACTCTACGACGCTTGTGTTGGATGTGGTCGTTGTGAGCAAGCATGCCCAGTAAACTTGCCCGTTCACAGCTTTATAGTAAGCGCTGGAGAGAACAAGCTGAAATCGGAAATCTACAAATGCCGAGCAGGAAGAGGCCCGATACAGGACTTGGAAATTAGAAAGGTCGGAAGCCCCATTGTCCTCGGCGAGATTCCCGGGGTAATAGCCATGGTTGGTTGCGCCAATTACCCGAAAGGGGGCAGAGAAGTAGCTGAAATGTGCCGCGAATTCGCCAAAAGACGCTACATAGTGGTAAACTCGGGATGCGCGGCGATGTCAGCTGGAATGTATAAGAATGAAGAGGGAAAAACTGTATATGAAGAGTTTCCAGGAGAATTCGCAGCTGGAGGCGTCGTTAATGTAGGATCATGTGTTGCAAACTCTCACATAGCTGGAGCGTTGATAAAAATTGCTAACATATTTGCGAAACGAAATCTTAGGGGTAACTACGAGGAAATTGCCGACTATATACATAACCGAGTGGGCGCAGTGGGGCTTGCATGGGGCGCATACTCCCAAAAGGCTGCGGCAATCGCGGCAGGATTCTGGAGGCTTGGTGTTCCAGTTATAGTGGGTCCCCACGGTAGCAAATACCGCCGCATGCTCCTGGGCAGGGCGGACAAAGAAGAAGACTGGTATGTTTACGATGCGAGGACGGGTGAAAAGGTGTATGTTGGGCCGACGCCTGAACACTTATTCATAGCTGTCGAGACCAAAGAAGAAGCCATGGTTAAGGCTGCCAAACTTTGTATGAGGCCTAATGACACGACAAAGGGCAGGTCAATCAAGCTTACCCATTACATAGATTTACACAAGCGCTTCTACGGCACATTGCCAGACGACATTCATCTTTTCGTAAGGACGGTTGCGGATATACCTGTAACAATGAAAGACGAGATAATAAATGTTCTTGAGCAGAAGAATTGGAGGGAGAGAGCCATTCCCGACCCAACACTTCTTCCTAGAATGGTTAGAAAAAAGACTGTAAGCCCATAGGTGGTTTAAAGTGGAAAGCCAAGAAGTAACGTTGACGATTGATGGAGTAAAAGTGAAAACCCAAAGGGGAACGCCTGTCCTGGAGGTTGCAAGGCAGGTTGGCATAGAAATACCTGCCTTATGCTATCTACGTGTTCTTTCACCCTTCGGCGCATGCAGAGTTTGCTCCGTGGAGGTCACCACCCCAAACGGCCGAAAAAGGATAGTGACGTCATGCAACTACCCCGCCGAGGACGGTTTAATTGTAGAAACAAAATCCGAAAGGGTGGTTAAAGTTCGCAGGAAAATTCTAGAATTGTTGCTGGCGAGATGCCCCAAAGTTCCCACAATAAAAAATCTTGCCTCGCTTTATGGCATAAAAGAATCAAGCCTGTGGATTGAAAACGAGTCTGAGGACTGTATTCTTTGCGGTTTATGCGTTAGGGTATGCGCCGAATTAATTGGCGTTTCAGCGATAAACTTTGCAAATCGGGGAGTAAAACGTGTAGTCACCACGCCTTATGATGAGTTCTCCGAGGATTGCATTGGTTGCGGGGCATGTGCAATCGTCTGCCCAACCGGATCAAAAAGGGTGCGTACTAACAATTACTCGACAATGAGGCCGCTAACCGCCCCCGAGAAGGATGAGTTTCTCGGAGCCTACATCGACATTTTTTCAGCAAAAAGCTCAATCGATGGGCAGGACGGGGGAGTTGCCACTGCACTACTAGTTTCCGGCCTTAAAAAAGGTCTATTCGACAAGGCAATAGTTGTTAAGCGCAAAAGCGGCTACCATGCTGAGGCAGTGGTGGCCGAAAATCCTGAAGACTTAATTGACGCGAGGGGAACAAAATACTTGAGGGTTAAAATTGTTCCAAAGCTTAAAGAGCTGATAAATAGGGGTGAAAGAAAAATAGCTGTTGTCGGCACCCCGTGCCAGGCAAGGGCAGCTAGAAAAATTCAACAAGCGTTACAACAAAAATGTGAAGATTTAGACTTAACGATAATAGGGTTATTCTGCTATGAAGCATTCAACTATGAGAATCTTAGGGAAGAAATAAGACGTATTCTAGGCGTTGACTTGGATGCTTCCGAGAAAACTCAGATACGAAAGGGAAAATTCATTGTAAAAGTTGATGGGCAGGAGCACTCTTGCCGGGTGAAAGAGCTTGAAAACGCCATAGAGAAGGGCTGTATATACTGCGGCGATTTTGCCGCCGCGTTCGCCGACGTTTCAGTCGGCGCCGTTGGAAGCCAGGAAGGCTACTCGACGGTGATCATCCGAACGGATAAGGGTAAACAGCTGCTGGAGGGTGCGGAATTAACCTTTGGGCAGGTCAATGTGGAGGAGATTTCCAGACTGTCCGCACTTAAAAAGAGCCGTGCAAAAGGAAACCTCGCTCCACTCCTTCGAGAAATTCAATTAACCCGCGCCGCAAAGAGGGGGGTGGTGGGGGATGGTCCCTGAGGGGGAGCTGATGGCAAAGATAGATAGCATTATCGACAAATACGTAGGCAAGAGGGGAGTCCTTATACAGTTGCTTCTGGAGATTCAACGTGAGCTCAACTGGATACCGCGCGAGGCCATGAAAAGAATTAATGAGAGGCTGAAGATTCCGCAAAGTGAGATTTACCGAGTGGCAAGCTTTTACACGGCTATGAGCCTGGAACCAAGAGGAAAATACTTGGTTCGAGTGTGCACCGGAACTGCCTGCTATGTTCGCGGCGGCCAGAGAATTTTGACAGCGGCTGAGCGTGCCATCGGAGTTAAGGCTGGAGAAACCACGAAGGATCTAAAGTTTACATTGCAAAGCGTGAACTGTCTGGGCTGTTGCGCTTTAGGCCCTGTTGTTGAGATAAACGGTAAATATTATGGTTTACTCACGCCTAAAAGTCTTGAGAATATCATTTCTAACCTAGGAGGCAAGGGACATGAGGAAGCTTAACTCGCCCTCAGACCTGGAAAAGCTGAGGAATGAAATAATTGCCAGAAGGGATCCTAGAAGACCCGTTATATCCGTCTGCATAAGCACTGGGTGCCAGGCCTTAGGGGCTCAGGAGGTTCTGGCAGCCCTTAAAAGGGAAATCAAAAGGCACGGGTTAGAGGGCAAAGTGGACATTCGCTGTACTGGTTGTCTGGGGTTATGTGAATGTGGACCGCGGATCGTCATATATCCCCATGAAATCTTTTATTATAGGGTCAAGCCCTCTGATGCCCCTCTGGTGATATTCAAAACATTATTGAGAAATGAGATAGTGCCCCATTTAATGTATAAAGATCCAGCAACTGGTAAAACTGCGAAAGATTTGTCGGAAATGCCCTTTTATCGTTACCAGACTAGGCTTCTGCTGGAGGCAAACGCCAAAATTGATCCGACAAGCATTGAGGATTACATCGCCCTCGGAGGCTATTCCGCCCTAGTTAAAGCCCTGTTCCACATGACTCCAATGCAAGTGATCGAAGAAATTGAAAAGTCAAATCTTCGAGGCCGGGGTGGCGGCGGTTTCCCCACAGGTCGCAAATGGAGATCCGCCCGCCTAGCCCACGGCGAACCCAAATATGTGATAGTGAACTGCGACGAGGGGGACCCGGGAGTTTTTGCAAACCGCGCCTTAATGGAGGGCAACCCCCACTCCATCCTTGAAGGTCTGATCATAGGCGCCTATGCTGTGGGTGCAAGTGAAGGCTTCGTTTATGTTAGAGAGGAATATCCGCTTGCTGTAAAGCATATGCAAATAGCCATAGAACAAGCTGAAAAGTATGGGCTATTAGGCGAGAACATCCTAGGATCCGGTTTTTCGTTTAAAGTTGAGATCCACCGGGGCGCAGGTGCCTTCGTTTCAGGCGAGTCAACAGCCTTGATGAGCGCTATAGAGGGTAAGGTAGGTGAACCGCGGCCAAAATACGTGCATACCGTGGAAAAGGGGTTATGGGGTAAACCCACGGTCCTCAACAATGTAGAGACATGGGCATTTATACCCCTAATAATAAACAATGGTGCAGAGTGGTTCCGCTCTATAGGCACGGAAGGGAGTAAAGGGACAAAAATTTTCACACTAGCCGGCAAGGTCAACAACACAGGCTTAATCGAAGTTCCTATGGGTATAACGCTTAGGGACATTATTTTCAAAATAGGCGGGGGGATAAAAGGCAAAAAGAGGTTTAAGGCTGTGCAGGTAGGCGGCCCCTCAGGCGGGGTGATACCTGAAAAATATCTTGACACTCCCGTGGACTTCGACGAACTTACAAAGTTAGGTGCAATGATGGGGTCTGGCGGGATTATTGTAATGGATTCTGACACATGCATGGTTGACGTTGCCAGATACTTCATCAACTTTTTATGCGGCGAATCCTGCGGCAAATGTGTGCCCTGCAGGGAAGGGCTGAAACAGGCTTCAAAAATATTGGATGAGATAGTTGCTGGGCGTGGAAAGCCTGAGCACATTAAAACCCTTCTGGAGCTATCTGAGACGATGCGAGATGCATCCCTATGCGCATTAGGCCAAACAGCTGCAAATCCCCTGTTAACCACCCTGCGGTATTTCGAGGATGAGTATCTTGCCCACATATTCGACAAAAGATGTCCAGCATTGGCATGTAAGGAACTGTTAACTTTCTACATAGACCCTGAGAGATGCTCAGGTTGTCATCAATGCCACAGGGTATGCCCAGAGCAGGCCATAGAGGGAGAGCAGAACCAAATTCATGTTATAATCCAAAGTAAATGCACCAAATGTGGACAGTGCTATGATGCTTGCCCGCCGGAGTATGGTGCTGTGCAGAAAATTTCTGGAGAGGCGCCGCCGCCAGTGGTCCCCCAGGAGTATCGTTGGCTAAAGCAGCCTTGGCAAACAGCCGAAGTTACATCAACCACGCGGGCGGGGGTCATAGCTAATGCCGACATGGCCGTAAAAATTATACAAAAAGCTTTACGTCCAGTTCTTGTATTGGGCAATAATGTCACCGAATTTGAGTGGGACGGGAAGAAACTTGTCGACTATGTGGTTGAATTTGCCCGTGGAACAGGCATCCCGGTGATTGCGACATCCAACGTGGCTGCAGAGCTTCTAAAGAGGGGGTACAAGCCTGTAGCCGTCATGTCCCTTATGGAGCTGGGAAGTCGATTGGTGGATCGGGAATGGGAAGGATTGGATGGCAAAGGCGCCTATGACATGGTTATATTCATAGGAATTCCTTATGGCATGGCATATGAAATAATGTCAGCTTTGAAAAGCTTTGCCCAAAACCTTATAACCATCAACCTGGACAATGTGTATAACCCTCAGGCAAAATGGTCGCTTCCAAACGTAAGCGTTAAAGAGTGGGTTAACTGTATCATGGGTATCAACTCAAAACTTAAGGAGATAGGGCAAAATGTCAATGTTCAAAGACATACCTGTTGATGTAGGCGTGATATACGAAGGCGAACGCATCCGCAGAAAAGACATGCAGGTTGAGCTTGGCGGACCAGACGTCAAGGAAAAGTTCGAGCTGGTAAGGGTTAAAAAGCCCGAAGAAGTCGAAGATGGAAAAATAACCATCATAGGGCCGGACATCAAGGACATGGAGGAGGGCAAAAGTTACCCCATTGGAATTTTAATTGAAGTTTCCGGGGCTAAACTTGCGCCTGAGCTGGAGGGCGTAATCGAGAGGCGAATACATCAGTACTGCAACTACATAGAGGGCTTCATGCACCTGAACCAGCGTTACGACATATGGATACGTTTAAGCAGGAAATCCTTCCAAAAAGGCTTCAACTCATTTAATTTATTAGGCAAAGTTTTGCACAGGCTCTTCAAAAGCGAACTTCCAATAATTGAGGAGATGCAGGCAACATTCATAACAGATCCTGAAAAGATAAAGCCCCTATACGATGAAGCCTTGAAAATCTATGAGGAGAGAGATGCAAGAGCAAGGGGGCTTAAGGACGAGGAAGTGGACAAGTTTTACGGTTGCGTTTTATGTCAATCCTTCGCTCCAACCCACTGCTGTGTTATAACCCCCCAGCGCTACTCTAACTGTGGTGCTATCAGCTGGTTTGATGGAAGGGCTTCTGCCGGCATAGATCCAAAGGGTCCAGTATTTGAAATTGACAGGGGCGAAATTCTAGACCCGGTAAGGGGCGAATTTTCCGGCGTCAATGAGGCTGTCAAAAAGAGAACCATGGGTGAAATCCAGAGGGTCTGGCTGTACACCAGTTTTGGATATCCCCACACCTCATGCGGCTGCTTCGAGGCTGTAGCCTTCTACATTCCGGAGGTTGACGGTATAGGCATAGTGCACAGGGGCTACTCCGGCCTGGCGGTTAACGGGCTTCCCTTCTCAACAATCGCAGACTCCACCGCAGGCGGAAGGCAGGTGGACGGCTTCCATGGAATCTCCATCGAGTACATGCGTTCACCAAAGTTCCTCCAGGCTGATGGCGGATACAGCCGTGTAGTCTGGATGCCTAAGGAAGTTAAGGAAAGGGTTAAAAACTTTATACCTCCGGACCTTGTGGACAAAATAGCCACGGAGGAGGACGCAAAAACAATCGATGAGCTAAAGGCCTTTCTAAAATCAAAAAATCATCCAGTGGTGCAACGTTGGAAAGAGGAGGCAGCAGTTGCCATGGTTAAGGCTATGCCTGTCGAGGGCGGGGAAGAGGAGGCTGCGGGGGTGGAGCAGGCTTCAGCTGCTCCAGCCATAACAGCCGCGGCCCTCCCAATAGCCGCTGGAGGATTTAGAATAATCTTAAAGGATGCGAAGATCTACGCTGGTAAAGTCATTATACGTGCTGTTAAAAGCGAAAAACCTGAGAGACGGTGAGAATTTTGCCGGGAAAGGACGAAAAAGAAACAGAGGTTCTTGGAATCAGGCTAAGTCCCCGCCTTTTTGAGCTTCTGGCAAAGCTTCAGGAAATAGAGCTTGAAGACTTCGAGATGGAGGTAGGCGATTTAGAATTATGGATCCAGCCCGGCGCCCCCGTTTTAGCGCCTCAAAAAACTGCCGTTGCAGGGGTTCCGAGGGTTAAGGGGAAGCCAACCCAAATCATAGAGACAGATTTTGTCCCGCCCATTGAAACGTATCCTGGCAAGGTTGTTGAAGTGAAACTTGGAGCCACCAAAGCTGAGGGCGGAACAAGGGGCAAAAGCATAATTATCGGCGGCGAAACAACTCCGGCCTTCTACACATTTGAGAGGCCGACGCCCCATCCCCCTGCAATCGCCGTGGATGTCTTTGACATGGAAGTTCCATTAGCTAAGGCCGTTAAAATGCATGTAAAAGATGTTATTGGCGACCCGGCAGCATGGGCCAAGCTTGCTGTAGAAAAATTTGGAGCAGACCTGGTAACAATACACTTGATCAGTATAGATCCCCTCCAAAAAGATGCAACGCCTAAAGAAGCTGTGAAAACTGTTGAGGAGGTTGCCCAGGCAGTCGATGTCCCCCTCGTAATTGGAGGCTGCGGCGATCCGGTTAAAGATGCTGAAGTGTTTGAGGCTGTTGCTGAAACATTCGCTGGAGAAAGATTCCTAATAAGCTCGGTGACGAGGGACATGGACATTGAAAGATGTGCAAATTTCATAAAAAAGAATGGTCACGTTGCCCTTGCCTTCACCCCAATGGACCTAAACCTTGCAAGGGAACTTAACCGCAAACTCTATGATTATTTGCCGAAAGGGGATATTATCATGGATTTAACAACAGCCGCCCTTGGTTATGGCCTCGACTATGCTTTCACGAATATGGAGAGGGCCAGGTTAGCAGCTCTCATGGGCGACGCTGAGCTTGCCCATCCCATGTCGTCTGGAACAACAAACGCTTGGGCTGCTCGGGAAGCCTGGATGAAGATGGCGCCAGAATGGGAGCCTCGTGAGCTGAGGGGCCCCATGTGGGAAGTTGTTACAGCCTTGACGCTTTTGCTAGCAGGGGTAGATCTATTCATGATGATGCATCCTGCAGCCGTTAAAACAGTGAAGGATGTTATACGCCAGCTTACAGGCGGGGGTTCAGGCGGCACTGAAAAGCTTGTTGAATGGGTTTCCATGAAAATTTAAAGGCAGGAATTTTTATGGGCGAAAAGTCTAAGCCTGGCCTTAAGGAATTAAGCCCAATAGACGTTTACAAGCTTCTTCCTAAAATCAACTGTAAAGAATGTGGTTTTGAGAATTGCATGGCCTTCGCAGCAAAAGTTGTTAACCGAGAGGTCGCCATAGAAAAATGCCCGCCGCTTCTAAAGAAGGAGTATGAAAATGCCTACAAGCAATTAAAGGAGCTACTAAAGCCGGCTGTGAAAGAGGTAGTTATTGGAGTCGGTGATACTGCAGTGAAGGTTGGCGGAAAACTTGTAATGTACCGCCATGAACTCACGTACACCAACCCCACAGCCATAGCTGTAGACGTGACAGACGAAATGGCTGATGAAGTTTTAGAGAGGGTTAGGCGAGTCGAAAGTCTCCGTTACGAGCATATTGGACAAACCCTTAAGTTGAACATGATTGCTGTGCGCTCAACATCAAACGATCCTGAAAGGTTTAAGGCAACAGTTAAAAAAGTCACCGGGGCCACGAAATTGCCGCTGATTTTGTGCTCACTGAATCCGGATGTACTGGCGGCAGGATTGATGGCGGCGCCAAACTCAAGACCGTTGTTGTACGCGGCTACAAAGGATAACTGGCGTGAAATGGCTGAGCTTGCCCTAATGTATAAGTGTCCCCTAACAGTTTCAGCGCCCAACAACCTTAAACTTCTAAAATCCCTTGTTAAAACCCTCCTTGAATACGGCGTTGAGGACCTCGTGCTTGACCCTGGAACGTTTCCAGACGAAGGCTTAGCTGACACGATAAACAATTTCACTATGATCCGTAGAAGCGCATGCAAGCACGGAGATGAACTTCTGGGCTTCCCAATATTGGGGATACCCATGACTGTATGGATGAACAGCGCAGGGGCTGCTAGGGAACTCCTCGTATGGAAGGAGGCCTACCATGCAGCCATGTTAATTGTACGCTATGCCGATCTTTTAATCATGCATAGCCTAGACGGTTGGGCGTTGCTTCCAAATATGATGCTGCGGCTGAACATTTACACGGATCCAAGAAAGCCTGTGGCTGTGGAGCCTGGGTTGAGAGTTTTCGGCTCTCCAGATGGGAATTCGCCTGTAATGCTTACCACGAACTTCGCCCTAACATACTATACGGTATCCTCAGACATTGAATCTGCAAAGTTAAACGCCTATCTTCTCGTTGTGGACACTGAGGGTATAGCCGTGGACAGCGCCGTTGCGGGAAGAAAACTTACGGCAGAAAAGGTTGCAGAGGCGATAAAAACATCTGGAATAGAGAGCAAGGTTAAGCATAGGAAACTTATAATTCCAGGGAAGGCTGCCCGTCTTAGCGGTGAAATAGAGGAGCTAAGCGGATGGCAAGTTCTGGTTGGTCCAAGGGATTCCTCTGACATACCGAAGTTCCTGCAAGAAAAATGGTCTCCATCCTAAGACTCTACATTTTTATGTCGCAATCCTATGGAGCCATAGCTGGCCTATACCGGCTCAAATAATCCTCTGGTGTTGGAAAAAGATCCCTAACCCTTTTGAAACGTTTTTTAGCGTTAATACCGTGCTGAAGCATAATAAAGTCTCTGGGAGTGCTGAAGGACTCAACTTCGCCATCAGCCCTCTTCCTTATAACCCTTATGCAGTCATCAACTATGCAGCTTAGGACGCATGCACCGCAATATATACAAAGATCCTCGATCACACCAACTTCCCCGACTTTCCAGAAAAGGGCGTTTGTAGGACAAACTTTTATGCAGAGTTTGCAATCAACTCCCCTGCATATTCTCATGTTAATTGAAATATTACCATCAGCAAAAAATTCCTTGATGCCCATAGGAGTTAGCATTCTCTCTCTTCGTTGCCGCCTTTCCTTTTCAGACATTTCAGAAAGCAAATGAAATATATCCACGCTCACAGATCTGCTAGACTCTCCAGCATGCAATCACGCTACATAGAAATGGCGCTTCGAATTATTAACCATTCCAGTAAAAACTAGCAAAAGAGATTTATAGATACCTTTCCAAATCAATCGTTGGCGAAATTTAATGTGCGAGTTTAAAGTATTTCTAAATGGTAAAGAGGTCTTCAAGGACGTAATTTACGCCAAAGTAGAGGATGGAAAGGTTACAGTTCGAGATGTTATAGGCGAATCTAGGGAATTCAAGAACTGCAAGATCGTTGAAATAGATGTTAACAATACCCGTCTAGTTTTGGCCCTAAATGAGGGAGACTAGGAAGCCAAAAAGCAATCCTAGGGATACAGGAAACGGAAGTCCAGGGAAAATTCCCCTTTTCTCAAGAGTTTTAAAAGATAACAAACATCCAGCCAAAATTCCTATAATAGAAGCTATGCATGGAAAAGTTCCAATATTTGAAAGCATGTGGCATGAGAGCATGGAATAAAAGGTCAAGTCGCCCAGCCCCATCTGAAAATCCTCAAGGGATAAAACTAAGCCTGAAAAACGTTCAATGCCTTCACGCGCTATCTTCCCAACAGGCCCATAATACACTGTAAAAATATCATAGGCTGCCATAAAGCAGAGGATGAGAATCGCACTTAAGGTTGGTATGACCCAGCCCAAAAATGCCCCTGTAGCACCGCCTAAGAACACGACTACGAAGTTTAAAACTTTGCATCGCTCCCTAAAAACTGCGTAGCAAACAAGGCATGATATGAGTGTCGAACCGAAGAGGGACGCCTCAAAGCTAGGTATGTCTAAAAGCAAAAGCACAGCGGATAGATACAAGGTTGAAAGCATAAAGGATACTGCTGTAAGCGCAAAACCAGTAAAAATGAGGATTAATCTGTAACTTTTTAACCTTAAAAGAAGAAGCAGGAAGGTTGCTCCTACAGCCACTAAAACTACGAAGTAGAAGGCATTTCCAATAGAACCTATAGGCGTATCCGGAAATGGTGTTACATCTGGAAAAACCATTGAAGGGGCTATGAGTAAATGGGCGCACAAAACCCCAAATAGCAAACTGGCTAAAATGGGGATGAAATAAATTAACCTAACCCTAAAAGTCTCTCTCAAGTCTCCCCACCGAGTTCAGCTATAAGTCTCTGAAGCTCCAAGTAACATCTGTTACAGAATAAGCTTTTCTTCCTATCGGTCTCAAATATGGAGTTCGAAAAATACATAACACAAAAAGGATTCGGGCAATGCCTAAGTCCAAAAGTATGTCCAATCTCATGCACAGCTTCCTTTGTGCTTCTCTCGATTAGAAGCTCAATATTTGCAGGTGAACTGTAAAATTCAGGCCTAAGTCTCCAAAGAGATATTAATGCGGCTTTTCCCGGGCAAGTTGCCTCCCCAAAGACAAAATTCAGCCCTGGGACAAAGATGTCGACATCAATTACCCCTAAAAGCCTGTCAAACTTCCTTAACTTTCTAGAATAGCTTTCAACAATGTTTAGGATCATATCTGATCGGTACTGTTTTCTCTGGGAGTCAAAAGTTTCCTGGGGTATGGGAATACTATGAGGGATCAGCTGGCATTTTGCGTCTGGAAAGATTTCGCCAAGATTCTGTATAACCCTATCTATTATTGTTGAGTCAACATCTCCAATACGCAATATCCCTATCTTTATCAATATTATTAGACCTCAAAAGTGTCTCCGGGTCTGGGTGCAACAGCTTCTAGTCCAACCTCTTCCCTTATCCATTTGGCGAATAATTCACAGTTCCCCTCTGCTCCATGCATGACGAAAATTTTCGCTTTGCCCTTGATGCTTTTTACTGTTTCTTTAAGTTCTTTTGCGCCGCAATGGGAGGAGAAATCAAAATGTGCTACTTTGGCTTTAACTTTCCTCATTTTTCCATCAATGAGGCATACGCCCTTTTCCAGTAGTTCCCTTCCAGGTGTGCCTGGTATCTGAAAGCTAACAAGGAAAGCAGCGTTGTTTGCCTTTTTCCCGATTTTGGAAATGTAGAATGCTGCGGGTCCACCTTTAAGCATTCCTGCCGGGGCAACTATCACACATGGAGTTTTAGTGGCTCTTCTCCGGTCACGCCACCCCTCAACCCAATTTGCCGTGTGAACCGCGTCCAGAAAAGCAGAGTGATCCCTTAAAAATTGCGGATAATTCATTAGTACCCTGCTGGCCTCACGTGCCATTCCGTCAAGATAAACGGGATACTCAAAATGGTAGGCGCTTAGTATGCATATAATTTCTTGAGCCCTTCCAATGCTGAAGGCTGGAACTAGAACAGTTCCTCCCCTCTCTACAACCTCCGTCACTTCTTCAACAAAACGTTTCTCAAGCTCCACGCGCTCCGGGTGATCCTCATTGGCATATGTGCTTTCTATTATAACAGCATCCAAGTCTCCATAATCTAGTCTCGCCCCCCTCAGAAGCCTTGTGTCTATAGTGTTGAAATCGCCAGTATAGAGAAGTCTTCTACCCTCAGCCTCAACAAGTACTTGTGCGCTTCCAGGAATATGGCCGGCGTTAAAAAGCTGGAAGGTTAAATCCCCAACTGTTTCTTTAACGCCAAATTCTAGGTGTCTGATGTTTCTCATCATCATTTTCAATTCAAGATATTCATAGGGGAGATAATAGCTTGATAAATGTATAAAGTCTGAAATTAGCAATTGACTTAACTCCGCTGTCAACTTATTCGTGTAGACTGGTTTCCTACCATGTATATGGAAAACTGGAATTGCCCCTGAATGGTCAAGATGACTGTGCCCTAAAATTATTGCGTCAACCTCTTTAGGCGGCACATGCATGGGGAATCCAGGTTCATGATTCAGCATTACGCCATAGTCCAACAGGACACGCGTTTTTTCCGTTTCAACCGATATTGCTGATCTGCCGACCTCGCGGGTTCCCCCCAAAAATCTTATTCGCAGCGGGCTCATTTTTCCTTCATCCATTAACGCTTTAAACATCTGCAAGCTTTTTTAAAATGTATTGACTTTTCTCCTCGTACAGCTTTGACTAGGCCTTTTTTGATGGCCTTGAGAATATCATCTAAATCGTTAGAAGATTGTATTATGGTATAAGCTGACCAAAGCTCGCTGGGTTTGTGGGCGTCGCTACCAGCAACACCAGGCAACCCCATTTCTTTCGCCAAGTTTTCTGCAAGCATGTTGAAATAATTGGAGCTTCCGCCGTTTATGACTTCAATGGCGTCGAACTTATAGTTTCTCGCCAGATCCCCTAAACCAAACTCCCTGTAAGGATGGGCGGCGATGACGATGCCTCCGGCATCTCTTGCAAAATCGATAACATTTTCAGCGGTCCAAGGTTCGGGTGGTACTTCAGCGATGCCTAAAATCAGCAAATCGCCTTCAACGGCGCTAATTTCGATTCCAGGAATGATGGTGATGTCCGGATATGCTGAGGCCAGTTCCAAAACCTTAAGATAGCCTTTAGCTGTGTTATGGTCTGTTATTGCTGCCGCCTTAACATTAGGATGAATGAAAAGTTGCTCCACTAGAATTTTCGGATGGATAGATGAGTCATTTGAAAACACTGTATGAATGTGTAAGTCTGCCTTAATCAATACAGATCGCCTGAATCTTCGACACAACCTCTTTCCAAGAAAGCTATCATAGCCTTTATCCAGTCATCCTTGTCACTATAATATTTAAACTTAACGCCCTTAGACGTGCAGGTTTTCTTGGAGGCATCCAGAATAGCGTCGCCCCAGCTTTCTGGGCTATGCACTATAATAACCACCTTATAGTCGTTCTTAGCTATGTACGCAGCCACTTGAGAGGCAACATATTCCACAGTTTCTTCATCTGGTGGTAAGGCAACCTCATTTTGGGATAAAGGATAAACGTCGTCTAGTTCCTCTGGAACTACACCGAAAGGAGCAGAATAAAAACATATGTGAATCTTTTCAGCTTTTTCTCCAAGATCCTTTTTGAGGGCCTTTGCAACCTTCTTGTAAAGTGTAGTTTTGTGGAAGGGTTTGTTTCTGGTTTGGGGCATAAGCAAAAGTATTTCCGTGTTCCTTGGCTTAGAGTATCTTTCAATAATCCTGCTCCTGTGACGGACAACCTCCGGTCTGACAAGGTCTAAAGAGCTATAGAAGAAAAGGCCACTTTGTTTCGTGGTTGGGCTATATCTTTCAATGAAGTCCTCATATTTGCGTAGCCTTTTTAAAGCCTGCAAAAGGGCTGGATGACCATGTGCCCTTATTTCAAGGTGCTCCCAAAGTCTGCCTTCTCTTATTGCCTGTTTTATGCGTTTTATTTCCGCTAAGCACGCGTATAGGTTGTGTCTAGCGAGGAAAGTTTGCCTATCCCTTTTGGACATCTCAAGAACATCTTTTGGATCCTTCCCCCAACATTCAGGGCAGGGACATGTGAAATATTCAAGTTCCTCAAGCCTAGCCGTTCCATTCTCGGTCATGTATCTATCTTTTCTAGCATACAGGGCGTAGGCCGCAGAGTCAAAAAGATCGCACCCAAGGGCTATGGCTAACGAAAACATGAAGGGATGTCCTGCTCCAAAAAGGTGGAGTGGTCTTTCTATTGGTAAATTCATTTTTGCAGCCATGATCATGTCCACAAGTACATCAAACCTGTAGGCTTCCATAACCTCTGTAGGGCTTCCCAAGGCGTGGATTTGAAAGGGGAGCGTTCCCATCTCAACAGCAGACTTTGCGACAAGATCTAAGTAGCGGCCCCCCTGGATAGGGCCGACCCAGAGAATGTCATCTCTACTTTTAATCTCGAAAAGCTTTTTGGCTCTGTTCAAAGTTTCCTCAACAGTCTTTTCAGCGTGGCTTCTTGAGACTTTCCAGCCGGTGGGCCAATCAAGAATTGTCCCTATATCAACTCCTATTCTCTCTTGATACTCCACAATTTCCTCTGGTGTTACTTCTATATCACCGTAAACTAGAATTTGATATGCTCCGGAATCCGTCATTATTATTCCATCGAACTCTAAAAACCTATGCACCCCATTCTCAGCCGGCTTATCTTGGAATCGCTTCTTTAAAATGTAGGCATTTGTTATTAAGGTTTCAAAACCAAATCTTTCACGGATCTCCCTCGGTGAGATTATTTGCAAACTTGGATTGACAACAGGGAAAAGCAGAGGAGTCTCTACAGTTCCGCTTTTGGTCCGCAATTTTCCAATTCTTCCGAGCAAATCCCTGTCTTTCACTTCGAAGCTCATAGCTGAAGTCAAAACAAAATCGGTGAAACACGCTTATAAGAATGCGGAGCCTAAAGTCTAATTTATATACTTATATCACATTTTCACCGTAGAGGGAGTGAATATTGGCTTGTTTAGTTCAAGTTAGAGAGAAACCGGCGCTTAACAATCCCGTGCTTATTGAAGGTCTTCCAGGAATAGGGTTTGTAGCAAACATTGTGACCTTGCATTTAATCCGTGAACTAAAGGCAAAACGTTTCGCGCAGGTTTTCTCGTCTTCCTTCCAAGATTTATCTGCGACAACTAGTGATGGAAGAGCACTTTCACCGATGAACGAGCTTTATTACTACAAGGCTGATGGTAATGGCAGAGATCTAATCATCTGGTATGGGAACACTCAAGCATTGACAACGGTTGGCCAGTATGAGCTTTGTGGCCGTATTTTAGATTTAGCTCAAGAACTCGGCTGCGGGTATATTATCACTATAGGAGGATATAAACAAGATCAAGTTAAGGAGATCCCGGATGTATATTGTGCTGCCTCGGATCCTGAAACTCTGCAGGAGGCTTTAAGTCTGGGAACAAAAATCATGGTTGGAAACATTTTTGGCATAGCGGGCATACTCATAGGTTTGGGCTACCTAAGAGGATTTAAGGGATTCTCCCTTCTTGTGGAGACGCCTGGGACTCACCCTGATGTTAACGCTGCTCGCTATGCATTGTTAGCCTTAAACAAGTTTTTAGGGTTACAAGTAAATTCCTCAGGCCTTGAGCAAGCCGTGGAAGAGATTAAGAAAATGCTAGAGTCCTTCGGCTGGGTTAAGATACAAAAGGGGGGAAAGAAGAAGGATGAATTCCGCTGGTTTGTTTAAGCCTTTGTCTCGCTGATGAATTGCTCGTAAACTTTTTGAACCCTTTCGGCTGCAGGCCCTGAGCCTTCAACGACGCCTTTCTCGGTCACCTTGATCTTATCCATAACCCATATGAACCCTTTATCTTCGTAAAGTTTAACCATGGTTGGGAAAACCCTTTCAAGGCGTTCAGCCAACGCCCTCAAGTCAAAGGGTTTTTCAACACTTAAAATTTGAGCTACGACATTTCCGTTGAGAAAAACTCTATGTAGTTTTTTCCCCTCCTCATCCTTCGCGTCTGCAAGGCATAGGCTTAGATTGTCTGGGTTTATGCCTATTAATGTTCCACTATATGTTTTTCCAGTTGTTGTGTTCACGATCACCGTCTTATCCACAAGGGCCGAAACTTCTGTAAAGTATCTTCTCTGAGCCACCGACAAATGTTAACCTCCACGGTGAATAAACGTTATGATAGAACATATATTTTAGGATTTAAATGTGGTGAAGCATTTTAATGTGCTCACCACACGGTTACCCTTCCCGCGCCGTCTATCACCCCTTTAAGGTAGCCAGCATCATATCACAGCCATGTAGCCCGAGTTGAACCCGCTTCTATCACCAAAATTATAGCCCAAACAATAACATATGCCACCTACAAGAAGCAGGAAACTGGCGATAACAGGAACAATCCTACCCATCTCTGACACCTTCATAGCTAAATTCTGACGCAGGTATTCATAACTTTTATAGCAGGATTTCAACGAAAGGTTAAAGGTGATAACTGTATTCTATCTTGGGTTTGGAGAAGCCTAGATGATTAAAGACGAGAAGCTTTATGGCTACAGAGGCTTAGCGCTGGACGCCCTAAAAGATATTGGGGCTGAAGTAGGCGACCTAATACGCATAGTTAAGAACGGCCAAGTGTATGAGGGAATTTTGATTCCCCGCTCTGAATACGGCGACGACAAGCATATAGTCATCAAACTAAGGAGTGGTTATAACATTGGAGTACGGATAACCCCAGAAACCAGAATAGAGAAGATTGGAAAGGGCGAAAAACCGGCCTTTACCCCACCACTACCGCCAGAGCAAAAGGCAAACCTTCCGAGGGTCTCGATAATCAGCACCGGCGGAACAATAGCCAGCCGTGTGGACTACCGCACGGGCGCTGTTAGACCAGCTCTAACCGCAAGCGACCTATACAGCGTAGTTCCAGAGCTATCCCAAATAGCCCAAATAGATGCACAAATCCTATTCAGCATCTTCAGCGAAAACATCACACCAAAACATTGGAGTGAAATGGCTAGAGCTGTGGTAGCGCAGATAGAGGCCGGTGCTGATGGCGTTGTCATCGCCCACGGAACAGATACCATGGGATACTCTGCGGCAGCCCTAGGCTTTGCACTTCAAAACCTGCCTGTTCCCGTAGTGTTTGTAGGCGCACAGCGCTCTGCAGACCGTCCAAGCTCAGATGCTGCAACAAACCTTATAGGCGCAGTGATCGCTGCTGCTAGGGCTCCCTTTGCCGAGGTATGCGTGGCCATGCATGAAAGCCCTTCGGACACCGCTATAGCAATCCATAGGGGTACGAGGGTTAGAAAATGCCATACAAGCCGAAGAGATGCATTTAAGTCAATAAACGCCATGCCCCTGGCTAAAGTTGTTGACGACCAAATAATCATGCTTGCCGAAAATTACATGAAGCGAGATAAGGCCAAAAAGCCTGTGTTAAAGCCAGAGTTCTGCGAGGAAGTTGCCCTAATCAAGTTTTACCCTGGAATGAAGCCGTCTGTTATAGATTGGTATGTCGAGGAAGGCTGTAGGGGGATAATTCTAGAGGGGACAGGGCTTGGGCATGTTTCAAGAAGCTGCTTTGAGCCAATAAAAAGGGCCGTGGAAAGGGGCGTTATCGTGGCCATGACTTCCCAGTGCATTTGGGGTAGAGTTAACATGAACGTTTACGATCAAGGTAGAGATCTTCTGGCTTTAGGCGTAATCCCCCTTGAGGACATGCTTCCAGAAACAGCCCTCGTCAAGCTTATGTGGATCCTTGGACAGACCGACAACCCTGAAGAGGCTAAGAAACTTCTTAGAACCAACATCGCAGGAGAGCTTTCCGATAGAACAATATTTGAGGATGCCTTAAGGAGGAGAGGTTGAAGCGGTATGAGTTTGAATTATGAGAAGCTCGGATTAAAGGTTGGCTTGGAGATTCATCAGCAACTTGAAACTTCTATGAAGCTCTTCTGCTCCTGTAAACCGGAACTTTTCAAAGAAGATCCTGAATTTACTTTTCTGAGAAGGTTGAGGCCAACCCAAAGCGAGCTGGGACAAATAGATCCGGCGGCATACTTTGAATTTCAAAAGGGCGTGAAAATTCTTTACGAAGCCAACTCGCAGACCTCGTGCCTTGTAGAGATGGATGAGGAACCCCCTCACCCCCTAAGCATAGAGGCTGTGGAGATAGCCTTGACCGTTGCGCTGATGATGAATGCCAAGCCAGTTGATGAAATTCATGTTATGCGCAAAACAGTCATAGACGGCTCAAACACTACGGGTTTTCAGCGAACCTGCGTTATAGCCCTAAATGGTGAAATAAAAATTGGGGAGAAAGTCATCCCAATACAGCATATAAGCCTCGAAGAGGACGCCGCTAGAAAAACAGGCGAAGAAGGCACGATACTACATTATAGGATAGATCGATTGGGCATACCGCTGATAGAAGTGGCAACAGCTCCTGTCATAAGGACGCCGAAAGAGGCAGGAGAAGTTGCTCTGGCAATAGGTAAAATTTTACGGGCAACTAGAAGGGTTAAGCGGGGCCTTGGCACCATACGCCAGGACCTTAACATTTCCATCTCAAACGGCGCCCTAACCGAAATCAAGGGCGTTCAAGAACTGGAGATCATCCCGCTTGTCGTTGAGTATGAAGTGCAAAGACAACTAAACCTGATAAAGATCAGCCAGGAATTAAGGGATTTAGGGGTTAAGGAGGATGACCTTCAAGAGAAATTCCACGATGTTACCCACGTTTTCCAGGAGACTCGATGCAAAATCCTTCGTAAAGCGTTAGAAAAGGGGTTTAGGGTTTTAGCAGTTAACCTTCCAAAATTTAGGGGCTTTCTAGGAAGGGAACTTATGCCTGGAATCCGCCTTGGAACAGAAATGGCTGACCGCGCAAGGTTTTGGGGCAGGGTTGGCGGCTTGTTCCATACAGATGAGCTCCCAGCCTATGGGATAACGGCCCAGGAGGTGGAGGCTTTAAGGGCTGCTGTACAGGCAGGTGAAAAGGATGCCGTGGTCTTTGTTGCAGATGTGAAGGAGAACGCTGAAGATGCGTTAAGGGCTGTTTTGGACAGGGCCCGTGAAGCCATCAGGGGTGTGCCCGAAGAAACTAGGGCAGCGAACCCTGACGGGACAACACGTTATATGAGGCCTAGGCCCGGGGCAGCCCGTATGTATCCAGAGACTGATATACCCCCCATCCAAGTAACCCAGAACCTTATAGATAGGATATATGCCAACCTACCTGAGCTTCCAGAACAGGCCCTTCAGCGCCTAATGAGGGAATATAGCTTAAACCAGAAGTTGGCCACGCAGATTTTAGACTCTGGAATAATAGACTTGTTCGAGACTATTGTAAGGGAAACTGGAGCCTCGCCTACAATCGTAGCTGTTTTCTTAACGGAAACTTTGAAGTCCCTAAAGCGGGAAGGAGCCCCTGTGGAAAAGCTCTCGGACAATCAAATAATGGATATATTCAGGGCCGTCGGCTCCGGAAAGCTGGCCAAAGAGGCCATAGGGGACGTGGCTGCTTGGCTATTGGAAAATGAGGGAAAAAGTCTAGAGGACGCCATTGAAGCCCTTGGTTTAAAATTCCTTTCGAAAGAGGAGCTTGAAGGAATAATTGACTCTGTAATGGCGAAAAGTAGAGGTCTTATTGAGAAGAGCGGTATGAAGGCATTTGGGCCACTCATGGGCATGGTAATGAAGGAGGTAAGGGGCAAAGCTA
>CAZZKO010000104.1:0-5556 GCA_964654925.1 uncultured Candidatus Bathyarchaeia archaeon | reverse complement strand
GATTGCTTTTATTGCTTTTTCGAAACTTCCAGGTAGGCCTCTAAACTCGTCGTGTCGCTTAGGATCAGCATAGTCTATGGGTATGCCTACAGCTAAAATCCCGGCATTTTTAAGCTCCAGAGCTGTTTTGTAATCCAGCAGGGTCCCGTTCGTAAGCATGGCAGGTATTATGCCTAAGTCGCTGCAGTACTCTGCAAGCTTAAGCACAAATTTTTTCCTTAATAGAGGCTCCCCCCCACTGAAAATGAGAACCTCCGTTCCTAAAGTTGCTAGATCTGTTATTACACCTGCAGCTTCTTCAAATGAGAGCTCATCTAAACTTGCCCTTTTTGCGTTGGCGTGACAGTGAGGGCATTTGAGGTTGCATGCATTTGTGACAGTGTAAGATACAACCTGAGGGGTTAATGGTTTAGCCTTAAGCCCTCTACCTAACAACTTAAGTCTCAAAAGCATTTCAAAAAGTTTAAGCCCTACATCAGCCATGGGGATCCTCTAAAATAACCCCTATTCCTTAAACCTTGAAGTCATTCCCCAAGTTTGTATAACTCTTCGTAGAAGCCAAGCTGCGGCGAAGGCTACTGCAACTATAGTTATCGCCAATAAAAGGTTAGGTCCCACGTCTATCTCAGTGCGGGAAACGATAAACTCCATAGTGTTTGTTAATAGGAATTGGGCTGGCTTCAAGGCAGCATCACTCACCCGCGGTTCGTCTATTATTACCTCCGCGTCGTGTCCAAAATACATTTCCGTTCCCATCAATATTTTACCTTTAGGATTTCGCACCCCGTGGGTAACATTAGCCTCCGCCTCTTCGCCGTTTATGTATAAATGCATGCCCGTGGAAACGCTGCGGACAAAAGCCACATGAACCCATTTTCCAATAGGGATTATAGGCTCAGTTGTTATTATCTCGTTAAAATGGGCCCTGTCGGTGTACACATAGCCCCTTAAAAAGCCCCTTGAAGGATCTGGAGATGGTGTAACGGCCATTCCGCATATGCGTGTGGTTGTTTGCCACTCCAGTCCAGATCTATAGGCGATTACAATAATATTGTTATAATCCACTTCTTTAAAGGCTTTCACGTATATCCACGCCTCTAGGGTGATATCGTCGGGTGTATATAAGCTGGGTGAGATTGGCACGTAGACGAAGTTCTTACCGTCGAAACTTAAGGCCTTTCCATACTTTCCTTCAACAATAAGAGGCGGAGGCATACCTCCTAAAATGGAGATTCTATCACCAACAGCCTCCGGGGTGTGAATTTCATCAAAATGCCAAAGAGCTAGAGTTCCTGAATTTACCGAAGGAATCCCTAAAGGTTTTGCAGCAAAAATTAGACCTACCATCACAACCGCAAGTATAATCATCAATATAATAGTTGGCGAGCGCATATTAATATGCCACTCCGAATTATTTAGAAAAGATTACTACTTAAAGATTAACTTGTCTCGAACGAGACGCTTAGGCGGTTTCCGTTCAATAAATTTCAATGCTGGAGAGCGTCAAAATTTATCAAAGTTTCGCCAGAAAACCCACGTGTTTTAACCGTGGGATGAATGGCGAAAGACTTAAAAATTAAAAAGCCCAGGTTGTTTTGGGATGTTCCCGTGCAGGATGCGGGCATGTTGCCCAAGAACATGGCAGAGAGACAAGATGCCCAAAATGCGGGCTAACCTATAACAGGGACATGAACGCATGCATTAACATAGCCCATGCCTTAACGAGAGGCATGGGATGGGGGAGCAGTAAGCCCCGAACCAGCAGATGAGGCTGAAGGCGTAAAGCCTCAGCTTAACGCTGGAAGCCCACAGGCTTCAGCCGTGGGTAGCTCACTTCAAAAATCTTCCTACGAAATGTTAAGGAACAAGAGTAAGCTGACGTATTAGTGCATATTCAGGGCCTCCATGTATGTGTCAAACATTTTTTGTGCACATTTTTCCCAAGTGAATTTCTCACAGACAAATTTTCTGCCATTCTCGCCCATTTTCTCCCTTAAATGTTCATCAGAGAGCAGTTTCTCGATGGCTCTGGCTAGTTCAAGATGGTTGGGCTCTATAAGGATTCCGGTTCTTTCGTGTTGGACTATTTCTGGTATCCCTCCAACTTTACATGCTATTACAGGCTTTCCAGAAGCTTGTGCTTCAAGCAAAGATATGCCCTGTCCCTCCTGAAGGGATGGCAGGACAACTATATCGCTGCAGTTATATATTTTAGGTAGGATTTCGTCTTCTACGCTTCCGAGGAAATTGAAGTGTTTTATGACGCCTTTATCCCCTGCATATTTGATTAGACTGTTTTTTAAAGGGCCTCTTCCAACGATGACCACTTTAACTTCTTTCATCTCTTTACTGACGTGTTTGACGGCATCTATGAGGAGATGTAGTCCCTTCCTTGGGATAAGATTGCCCACGTATAGAATGCATTTCTCGTCGTCCCTCAGCCCCATTCTCTTTTTTACATCATTCATTTCTTCTCCTGAAAGGTTTAAAGGTTTGAAGCGTTCTACATCAACTCCGTTGGGGATTACGCGTATTTTATCTTTGTCAATGTGGTAAAGCTGAACAATTTTTAGGAGGGAATATATGCTTACGGTAACAATCAATGTTGCTTTTTTTGCGGTTTCCTCTTCCTGTTTGATGAGGTGTAGCATGAAAAGCTTGGATAGCTTCATCCGAAGCGTTCCAGGAGTTCCTTTAAAGGCTTTTTGGAATTCATCTGCGAGAACTCCGTGGATTGTTAATATTAATGGTTTAGCCCCCATTTTCTTTTGAAAAGCTTTCGCTATTCCATGCCCGCTTGCCGTATGTGTCTCGTAAACGTCCGCTTCGATTTTATTTAGCTTTCCTGTTATAGTTTTATTGAAGAACCAGTTGTCTATTGGAAAGAACATGTCGGTAGAGAAGCATGGAGCTATAATTATTCCATGAGTCCTTACAGCCCTTTTAAAACCGGATTTTGTGCCGCTGTAAACGGTTATAAAAACTCTGCCGTTAAGCCTTTTTCCAACCTCCAATATGCGCCGTTCAACACCGCCATGATATAAATGGGGCGGCTGAGTATTAAAGACGGCAACTTTCAACATTGAATCTTCACCATCACCGGTATTGCCAGCATTATTAGCATAAGCATAATACTATTAATAAATTCGCTTTAGTCGTGGCAGGTTAGCAAAAATTTTATTAACACATCTTGCCCAAATTCTTGAAAGGATTAAAAATGTGGAAGATAAAAATTGCATGGCTCATAATATTGTTAAGCGTGGTTCTTTTGATTTCATCAATTCCCACAGCAATGTCCCAGCAGGTTAGAAAGGTTACACCCTATGTCTTTGTTGGGGCAATCCCAAATCCTGTGCATGTAGGCGATGAGGTGCTTTTACACGTAGGTATAACACTGTACACTGCATGGCCCCAATCTGGCTGGAAAAACTTAAAGGTGATTATTGAGCGACCTGACGGTAAGGTGGACACCATTTATCCAGTAAACACCGATACGACCGGTGGAACCGGAGTGTTATATAGGCCTACTATTGTCGGCACACATTATGTGCAAGTGTATTTCCCGGAACAGAAGGTGGAGGTAGCGGTTCTAGGCATTCCAGCAGGTTCAATAATGAATGAGGCATGGAGTGAAAAGCTGGCTTTAATTGTTCAGGAAGAACCACTTGAATACTGGCCTGGCATACCCCTGCCCAGTGAATACTGGAGCCGCCCAGTTAACTCGCAGTTCAGGGAGTGGGCATGCATTACAGGAAATTGGCTAGCGCCAAAAGGCTACTATATTGATATGAACTGCCCAGGCAATGACGAGGCTCCTGAGACCCCGCATATACTCTGGGCGAGGCCCCTTGTAAAAGGAGGCATGGGCGCCCTTGGCGGCGGATTAGCAGGTGGAGGCATACCATGGGATTTCGAGTATGGGGATGCCTATGAGGGGTTCTTCGGCCAGCCAGTGGTTATTGGTGGTGTGGTGTATTTCAACCGTTATAAGGCTGATGGAAGTACGCGTGTTGAACAGGAGGTTGTGGCTGTTGATATTCGCACTGGTGAGGAACTGTGGATAAGAAGCTGGAACCGGACCAGACTTGCTTTTGGCCAAGTATTCTATTGGAGCAGCTTTAACTATCACGGAGTTTTCGCCTATTTGATAGCCACCAGAACTGTGGCTGGCGTCACATATTGGGACTTCTACGAAGCATCCACAGGAAGATGGGTCTTCAGCTACTCAAACGTCCCGGCTGGCACAAACATCTATGGGCCTAAAGGCGAGATCTTAAGATACAACGTTAACGTTGCTGGGGGGTGGCTGATGAAATGGAACTCAACCCGCGTGGTAACCCAGCGCAGAATACAAGAGTACGGCCCCACAGACAGCAGGCATGGAAGCTGGATAAGGGAGTACATGGGCACAACCCTAGACGCTAGGCTTGGAATAGAGTGGAACGTGACGATTCCTCGAGGGCTTACAGAGGCTGTCCCGCCTGCGGCAGGGCCAGCTACAGTATACTTAGAGGATAGGGTTATGGGCACGAACTTCTCACGTGCTGTTCTAGCGCCTAAGACCCTCCATATGTGGGCTTTAAGCACGGCTCCAGGCAAAGAGGGAAAACTCCTTTTCAACATTACATGGACAAACCCGAGACCTGATGCCCGTTGGCATCTTGAAGCCGCAAGCGTAAAGGACGGCGTTTTCGTGCTCGTATGCCTGGAAACCACTGAAAAATGGGGCTTCGACATAAATACAGGCAGGCTGCTTTGGGGACCCACGGAGAAACAGGACTATAAAGACGCGTGGAGTTACTCCTCCGGGTACTTCTGGGACTTCATATACAATGGCAAGCTTTACTCTGGAGGCTGCGGTGGCACAGTATATGTTTATGATGTTAAGACTGGGAAGCGGCTTTGGACATACGACCTTGTAGACCGCTATCACGAGTGGACTTTCGGCAACAACTGGTTCGTGTACTTCGCCTTTGTGGCCGACGGTAAACTATACTTCTATAACGGCGAACATTCGCCGAACAACCCGCTTGCAAGGGGATCCCTAATGGTCTGCTTGGACGCGGAAACAGGAGAGGAAATTTGGAAACTTAACTTCTTTGGCACATGCTGGGGCGGCAAACCCGTGATAGGTGACAGCATTATAGTCGCCCTGAACCTTTATGACATGCGATTATATGCTATAGGGAAGGGTCCAACGGCTACAACGGTTCAGGCTCCAGAATCAGCCCAATCCATTGGAACGCCAGTTCTGATAAAAGGCACAGTTATGGATATATCGCCAGGCACTCGGGAAACCTCTGTTTTGCTGCGCTTTCCAAATGGTGTTCCAGCTGTTGCTGACGAGTGCATGGCTGATTGGATGCAGTACGTCTACATGCAGTTCCCAAGACCAGCCAATGTTAAGGGTGTCTGGGTTAAACTTGACGCCATAAACGTCTACACAGGCGAATATCTAGACATAGGCGGAACCCACACCGACGAAACAGGCATGTTCACAATAGCCTGGACCCCGCCAAAAGAGGGCCTATGGAAAATCCTAGCCACATTCCCAGG
>CAZZKO010000103.1:0-2229 GCA_964654925.1 uncultured Candidatus Bathyarchaeia archaeon | reverse complement strand
GCTCCTGATCCTGGTTAGCAGCTCATTTCCACTCTCTGTTATAGAGTAATACTTTATTCGCCGCCTTCCCTTCCCCGTCCACTTCCCCTCCAAAAGCCTGTTCTCTTCAAGTTCATAAAGCAGTGGATAAACTGCACCGGGATTGAAGTCCCACCCTACAAGCCTTTTCAACTCTTTGGATAGACTGTAACCTGACATGGGTTTCCTGCTAACAAGCCATAAAATAACTGCTCTGACGAAGCCTCTGATTGCAGTTTTAACCAGCTCGTCTTCCAGCTCGCCCATAAATTTATACAACCATATTAGCTTCTATGATTGACTGAAATATAGTAGTTTAAATAAAAAGATGGTGGATGAAAATTGATATAAAAATGGAAAATTAATTTTCATTGGAAGGATATGGTCAAGATTAGTGAGGGTTTCCTTAGGGGTCTTGAAAAACCGGTTATATTGTGGCTTCTCTCACGGAAGCCTATGCATGGGTATGAGATTATGACAGAATTTAGGAGGCTGACTGGACGCAGGTTGAAACCGAGCGTTGTATACCCTTTTTTACGCAGGTTGGAGACGGAGGGCTTTGTAAGCTCCCAATGGATAATCACTGGAAAGCGTAAAATCAGAAATTATCGTTTAACTGGAAAGGGTGAAAACCTCGTCAAAAGGATGCGGGAGATGTTCACCCAGCCAATCAGGGAATTCTTCTTATATCTGATTGACAAAAAGAACGAAGAATAGACTTCTTTAAAATCCTGCCCTTGCCTAGGCTTTTCCTATCAATGACAATATATCAAAATTTTAAATATTTGTTTTTAATATAATCTGTGTCGCCATCTTCGGAGGGGCGAAGGATGCCGGAAATATTGTTAACTGCCGATCGCACTCTGATGAGTGATTATCATCATAACGAATTCATAGGCTTTGGAACATGTGCCCCTCCAAACGTAATTCCAGACTGGCTTTATTCTTTCCTCTTCTTCCCACCGATTAAAACGGCGAGGGGGATTCCCGTAGCTGCTCCTTATGGGCTTAGGAAGATTGAGGCTCAACTTCTAGCCCAAGGATTTGACGTTTTAACCGTTGACCCGGACCACATAGGGGATTATATAGAGGGGGCTAAGGTTTTAGGGGTTCATGTAATGGATCCTTTTGGTTTAGGCCCGGCCTCAAGCACCTTCGCCGCTATTCTGAAAAAGGAGCCTTTCCTCGCTCAGCACTTTAGGCTCCTAATGGAAAGCCGTGCCGTGAGGAGGGCTAAGAAAAGGGGCCTAAAAATTGTTATAGGGGGCCCTGGAGCTTGGCAGTTCCGTTATAGGCCTAAGCTTGTGGAAAAGTATGGTGTGGATTGCATTGTTGAAGGGGAGGCTGAAAGGGTTATTGGCAGAATCATGCAGGCAGCTCTTAATGGCGAGAGCCTGCCTAGATATTATGAGGTCAGCGTTGAGGAAACCCCGAGCGTTGAGGAAATTCCGAACATTATTAATCCATCTGTAAATGGCTTAGTTGAGATTGGTAGGGGCTGCTGTAGGGGCTGCAGTTTCTGCAGTGTAACGCTTAGACCCCTAAGATGGTATCCAATTGAAAAGATAATGGCTGAAATTAATGTGAACATACGAAGTGGATACACTCGAGGGGTTTGTCTCCATGCAGAAGACGTTATGCTTTATGGTTCCAAGAGCACCATGCCAAATGAGGATAAGCTGATAGAGCTTCATGAGGCTGTTATGAAAAGGTGTGATAGCATAAGCTGGAGTCACTGCTCCCTAGCCTCAGTAGTGTTAAAGCCTAAACTTTTCGCAAAGATCTCTGAAATAATTCTACAGAAACAGCCGTGGTGGGGTGCAGAGGTAGGCATAGAAACGGGCTCACGGGAGCTTGCCAAGAAAATCATGCCCGCTAAGGCCCACCCGTTTAAGCCTGAAGAATGGCCGGATATCGTGCGCAGTGGAATGGGTCTCATGCATGACTTTAAGCTTATTCCAGCATGCACGCTGATCGTAGGAGTTCCAAATGAAACTGAGGAGGACATAATAAGAACTATAGAGCTTGTTGAAGACCTTAAAGATGTGAGGAGCCTAATAGTGCCCCTGTTCTTCGTCCCCTTGGGAAGGCTTAAAAACGAAGACTGGTTTAAAGAAGCCCAAATGACAGAACTGCACAAAGAATTGCTGGTCAAATGTCTATTACATGATTTCCGCTGGATAGACCAACTTATAGACCTATCATTCCAGG